>JBCKWI010000127.1:0-2035 GCA_038922795.1 Gammaproteobacteria bacterium | reverse complement strand
GGTCACGCCACTTTCCCTTAACCCACGGACCATTTCCCACATATTGCGACGCAGTTCGACATCAACGCCGGCGGTCGGCTCGTCAAGAAACAGAATCATGGGTTCGTGCGACAGGGCCTTGGCGATCATCACCCGGCGTTTCATGCCGCCCGACAACGCCATAATCTTCGAATCTTTCTTGTCCCACAGCGAAAGGTCGCGCAGTAACTTTTCGATGTAAGCCGGGTTCGGCGGTTTGCCGAACAGGCCGCGGCTGAAGTTGACCGTGGCCCAGACACTTTCGAACATGTCGGTGGACAGTTCCTGCGGCACCAGACCAATCTTGGCCCGCGCTGCCCGAAAATCCGTGATAATGTCATGGCCATCCGCCAGGACAGTGCCTTTACTTGGATTGACGATCCCGCAGATGACATTGATCAATGTCGTTTTGCCGGCGCCGTTCGGGCCCAGCAAGGCAAATATTTCTCCCCGGTAAATATCCAGATTAATGTTTTTGAGTGCCTGGAATCCTGTGGCGTAGGTCTTGGTGAGTTCCCTGATGGAAATAATCGGTTGCATACTTTTTTTCCTAATTGATAGTTGCTTGAACGTCATTAATAAATTATCGGGCAATGACCAGTGTATCAACACGTGGTTTCTGACTTAACGATTGTGGTATTGCACCGGATTTGTGCAAAAACCGGGTACCGGGTCATAATACCCTCATAACTAATAAAAACTCAGGTGGCTCAAGATGAAAATAGAGACTATTGCTATTCATGGCGGTTATCAGCCCGGCCCGGCAACCGAGGCGGTCGTAGTCCCGATCTATCAAACCACGTCCTATGCCTTTGATAATACCCGGCACGGGGCAGACCTGTTTGATCTGAGAGTTGAAGGAAATATATATACCCGCATTATGAATCCGACGACCGCGGTGCTGGAGAAGCGGATTGCGGAAATGGAGGCGGGATTGGTGCGTTGGGTCTGGCCTCTGGCATGGCGGCCATCAATTATTCTGTCCTGACTCTGGCGCGGGCAGGGGATAATATAGTCTCCACCACCGCATTGTATGGCGGCACTTACAATCTTTTCGCTCATACCTTCCCCGCAGATTGGCCTTGAGGTCCGCTTTGCCGATGCGAAGGATATCAAAGGTATGGCTAGTCTGATTGATAACAATACCAAGGCGGTATTCCGTGAACCGATAGGTAATCCGGCGGGAAATATTATTGATCTCGCTGCTATTGCAGAAATGGCCCACAAACACGGGGTACCGGTAATTGTCGATAACACTGTACCTACGCCTTATCTGTGCCGCCCCTTCGAACACGGTTGCGATATAGTCGTGCATCATTCATTGACCAAATATCCTGGCGGACACGGCATCAGCATTAGCGGCGCATTGGTCGATTCAGGCAAGTTCCCCTGGGCCGAACACAAGGAACGTTTTAAGGTCTTTAATGGGCCGGATGTCTCTTATACCATGACGCGGTATATACAGAGGCACTGGGCGAGGCGGGCCTATATTGGCAGGGCGCGGGCAGTGCCCCTGAGAAATATGGGGTCTGCCATTTCCCCGTTTAACAGCTTCCTGATATTGCAGGGAATCGAGACCTTGCCAGTGCGCATGGACTGGCACTGTGATAATGCCTTGGCGGTGGCCAATCATTTGCGTAATCACAAGCAAACAGACTGGGTACGTTATGCCGGTCTTAGCGATCATCCGGATTTCGGTCTGGTGAAAAAGTACTGTAACGGCAAGGCCGCCGGTATCCTGAGTTTTGGCATAAAAGGCGGGCGCGACGCCGGGGCGCGTTTTATTGATGCATTGCGATTAATCACCCGGCTGGTCAATATCGGGGATGCAAAATCGCTGGCTTGCCACCCGGCCACGACGACACACCGGCAACTTTCACCTGAAGAATTAGTCAAAGCAGGGGTGTCCGAAGACCTGGTGCGTTTATTCATCGGACTGGAACATATCGACGGCATTATCGGGGACATTAATCAGGCCCTGGATAAGGCCTGAGAAAAAAGGTACAAAGATGGTCCT
>JBCKWI010000126.1:0-2058 GCA_038922795.1 Gammaproteobacteria bacterium | reverse complement strand
TCTGGCGGCAAGTTTGATGATAATTCTTACAAGGTATCGGGCGGGCTGCATGGGGTGGGAGTCTCTGTGGTGAATGCGCTGTCGGATCGGCTTTATCTCACTATTTACCGGGACGGCGGTTGTTTCCGCCAGGAATACCAGCAGGGCAAGCCGGCAGAGGAATTAAAAAAAGTGGCTGATTCAGACCGGACCGGGACCGAGGTTCACTTTCTACCCAGCACGGAAGTATTTAAAAACATAGAGTTTCATTACGATATATTGGCAAAACGTCTACGGGAATTATCATTCCTGAACTCTGGCGTGCGGATTGTGTTGTATGACGAACGGACCAGCAAGCAGGATGTCTTCGAATACCAGGGCGGCATTGCGGCCTTTGTAAAACACCTGAATAGAAACAAAATACCGCTGCATGAAAATGTCATCTATATAGACAAGGAAAAAGACGGCGTTACCACCCAGGTGGCCATGCAATGGAATGACTCCTATCAAGAAAACATATTTTGTTTTACCAATAATATCCCGCAAAAAGACGGGGGAACACATTCTTCAGGCTTCCGCGCCGCGTTGACCAGGACGCTCAATAATTACCTTGAAAAACAAGGGCTTATATCAAAACATAAAATTGTATTAAGCGGTGAAGATGTGCGCGAGGGATTAACCGCCGTTTTGTCGGTAAAGGTACAGGATCCCAAATTCTCTTCCCAGACCAAGGATAAACTGGTCTCCAGTGAGGTCAGGCCGGCCGTGGAATCGGTGGTCAACGAAAAACTTCAGGAATTCTTGATGGAGAAGCCCGCTGAGTCCAGGGCGATATGCGAAAAGATTATCGATGCGGCACGGGCCAGAGAGGCAGCCAGAAAGGCGAGAGAACTGACCCGGCGTAAAACCGTGCTGGATGTTGCAGGTCTGCCCGGCAAACTGGCGGATTGTCAGGAGAAAGACCCGAAGCTATCCGAGCTGTTTCTGGTCGAAGGGGATTCAGCCGGTGGATCGGCCAAGCAGGGCAGGGACAGAAAATACCAGGCCATTTTGCCGCTCAAAGGCAAGATCCTGAATGTGGAAAAGGCCCGGTTTGACAAGATGTTATCTTCTGTTGAGGTAGGCACACTGATAACGGCGCTGGGTTGTAGTATAGGACGGGATGAATTTGATATCGAAAAGCTGCGTTATCATCGGATTATCATCATGACCGATGCGGATGTGGACGGATCTCACATTCGTACGTTATTACTGACATTTTTTTACAGGCAAATGCCGGAGTTGATCGAGCGCGGCCATATTTATATAGCACAACCCCCGCTCTATAAGGTCAAGAAAGGCAAGGCAGAGCGCTACCTTAACAATGAGGCCCAGCGCGATCTTTATTTGATGGAACTGGCCCTGGAAGATGCGCGGTTAGTGCCGGGCGGAGACGGGCCGCTAAAAACCGGCGAGGAGTTGCGTAAACTGGCAGATGTTTATATTGCTTCGCGTCTGGCCTTTCAGTCCCTCGTCAAGCGCTACAGGACAGAAGTGATCAGCGCCATGCAAACACTGCCACCGTTATCGCTGCAGAAATGCAAGGATAGAGAGCGGGTTGCTAGCTGGTTTGATTCACTTTCCCGGAACATGCAGGATCAGCACGGCATACATTGTGTAACGGAAGTGTTTATTTCTACAAAAGGCGATGAGCATGGCGGGCGTATTGCCATGTTGATTCATGGTGCCGAAATAACAAATGTATTTTCCCCTGAATTTTTTGCCACCCGGGAATATCAGGATTTGGCCGGGTTGCTGGGGGCCGGTGTCCTGGCAGAGGGGGCAAGGATGGAGCGCGCCGATCAATCAGTAGCCATTGATTCAATCAAGAAGGGCTTCGACTGGTTATTGGAAGAGGCGGCACGGGGACTGCACGTGCAACGCTATAAAGGCCTTGGGGAAATGAACCCCGAACAGCTTTGGGAAACCACGATGGATGCCAAGACACGCGTGTTATCACAAGTCAGGATTGAAGACTCGGTGGCGGCAGATGAGATATTTACCACCTTGATGGGGGACCAGGTCGAGCCACGGCGGGAA
>JBCKWI010000125.1:0-2125 GCA_038922795.1 Gammaproteobacteria bacterium | reverse complement strand
GGCATTTGATATCGAACTTTGTCGGCAGCACGGACATGCGCATTGAGATAAGCCCGGCTATTCAGATGGCGCCCAGGGATACATTGCTGCTCGCCAGTGATGGTTTGTCAGATAATCTCTATGATAATGAAATCGTCGAAATCTGCTGTAAGGGCCCGCTACAGGCTTGTTCAAGAAAACTGGCAACGGAATGCAACAAGTACATGGTACAACCGGTCACTAATCGAGGATATCATCCTGATGATCTGACATTCATTATGTTCAGATTAAGAAAACACTGAATAAACTGTCATTCCTCGGGAGTTTCTACGAAGACAAGATTCAGTTTGTTGTTAACAAAATCACTTCCCGGACTCTGAAAAGACAGGGTTTGTTCCCCCGGATTCCAGTCTATATTTTGTCCGGTATAGGGATTGAAATATTTGTTCTTTGCCTGCTTCAGATATTTCTCAATATCACCTGGACCGAGATTTTCACGTTTGATATTCCGTTTCAGGTTTATCATGCTGATGAGTCCATCCATGTCATGGATACGGATGATATATTTGTTAAAATCCGGTATGGATATGGAAAACAGGATACAGCCTATCGGGTTGTACATATAGGACAACCATCCAGGCTTGAATTCCCGGTTGTCATTCTGAACAGAAAATGGTTGTTGATTAAATTCACTGGCGGATAACCGGCTTTTATGGAGAGTATTTTCCAGGGCTGCATGGATCATATTGATGGAATGGTTCACCCTGTATAATGGAAATGGCAGCCATGCCGGTACCCCAAGATCAACCGTAATTAACTTCGGGTAGGTCTTGATCTCATGGGCCAGACTCATATTCATCCGGAATTCATATTTGATTGGTTCTTCAATTGACCTTTCCAGTTCTGTCAAGGAAGGGATCTCATCAAACAGATATATCTCTTCCGGCCGTGTATCCATAAGTGATGCATATAGATAGAGATCATGTTTGAGCATGGACAATGCAACCATCTTTATAATCATGGTATCCGCCTGGCTGATTAATCCGCGGAGAAAGGCCATATCATTTTTTAATTCAATTAATGCGGCAGCAGGTTTTTTAGTCATGTAGCGAAGTGCGATTCCGGTCCCATAAAGACGATTCAGGGTCATGAACGTGGAAAAATCCGGGATAGGGGAGCGTATGTCGATCGTCAGTGTGTTCCGGTATTCGTGATATGTTTGCAATTCCTGATAACGATTTAACAGGATTTTATTCTCGACAAGTAATTGTTCAATGGTATCTTTCTGGGACATCCAGATATCACGGCAATCCTGTGCCCTCGGTTCACATAAGATAATAACGCCTTCAGTCGGGACCAGGGCTGGATCTGTCCAGTGGACATCAAACTCCGGTGTGGCGCCAGTCTGTAAATGTTGATCTGATTTCAGGAACTCAGCGAGCATTATATTCGCTGCTTGTATCTGACTGATGCCCGCTGTGATCATATTTTCATCAGCCGCCACGGTCAGGCCGGCGAGCGCATTGAATAGATTATTCTTATCAGATACCGGCTTGGTTTCCTGTGCCATCCACAGTTCAGCATCTGGTGATAAATGCGCATCCGGCAGAATCAGGTATATTGCCAGAAAGACAAGGAATAATAGTGCGATTTTTATGAACATGTTTTGCAAATTGAATACTGGTTATTTACCATTAATAATGACTGATTTGATTAACAGATACTATTATTGATTTTATGTCCAGAAATCTGATTGCCCTTTTACTGGTCATTGGCGCTGTATATTATTGGCAGCAAGGGAGTAATGTCGCACTGGATCTGGCAGAAATACCTGAACTGGGTATTGTCTATGATGAAAAACTCTCCATTAAGAAACCACCCATACAGGAACCACTGATGAATTCTGTTCGCCCTTTCACTATAGGCGAATATACATTCACCCCGCTTGCAGAGTTTCAGGTCGCAGCCCGTGTACTGGGTACAAAGCATTACAGTATGGACCGTGAGGCCAGTTTGGCCCCGGTTGATCTGGCATTGGGATGGGGCCCTATGGCAAAACGGGAAGTACTCAATGCGATATCCATCAGTCAATCCGGACGCTTTTACTACTGGCGGTCGGATAATTTTCCCATACCAGGACGTGATA
>JBCKWI010000124.1:0-2127 GCA_038922795.1 Gammaproteobacteria bacterium | reverse complement strand
ATTATTTCTTGAATCAGCATTACGTAATGCTTCATCTATTGTGATTTTACCGTCTTTGAAAAGCCTGTACAGGGACTGGTCAAAAGTCTGCATGCCTGCAAGAGTTCCCTGCTCCATAGCATCCTTGATTTCACTTATACGATTATCTTCAATAAGTTCAGCGATGAATGGGGTTTTCAGCATGATTTCCACTGCTGCTACCCGTTTACCGTCAATACCGTTAATCAGTCTCTGTGAAATTATCGCTCTTAAATGCTGACCGAGATCAAGCAATAATCCATGATGCGCAGTATCAGGGAAAAAATTGATAACCCTTTCCATGGTCTGGTTGGCATTATTGGCATGGAGTGTGGAAAGACACAAATGTCCGGTCTCCGCATAATGTAATGCATGACGCATTGTTTCACGGTCCCGTATCTCACCCACGACTATTACATCAGGGGCTTCCCGTAATGCATTCATAAGTGCTTCGGATAACGACAGCGTATCCAGGCCTACTTCACGTTGGTCAACAACGGACTTTTTATGCTCATGGATAAACTCAATAGGATCTTCAATGGTAAGAATATGACCTGTCTTGTTCTCATTCCGGTAATTGATCATGGAGGCCAGTGTTGTAGATTTTCCGGATCCTGTCGCACCTACAACCAGGATAAGCCCCTGTTTCTCCATGATTAAATCCTTTAATATCTCCGGTAATCCCAATGATTCAATCGACGGGATTTTGCTTTTTATGTAACGGATAACCATGGCTGTATCGCCACGCTGCCGGAAAACATTAACACGGAAACGCCCCATGTTGGCGACAGAGAATGCCATGTTTAATTCCAGCCGGCTTTCAAAAGTAGCAACCTGATCATCATTCATAATTGAATAGGCCAACTGGCGGACATCGGATGGAGTCAGGGTTTTGTCACCAATGGCCCTGGTTTCACCTTCTATTTTGACATTGACCGGCGCCCCGGCACTGAAAAACAGATCCGATGCGTTATGATCGACCATGAACTTCAGATAGGTTGAAATATCCATATGGTGGCCCCTCTCAGCCAGTCATTCTTGAACCAGGATCAGTGTTTTATACAGTATAGTAATAATTATCACATATTGATGAGCATCTGGAGAATGTTATGTTCAGATATTGATTAAACTATATAATAATCTTAAACACTGTTTTCCGCTTTCGTATAAAATTGCTTTTTTCGCATAAAATTTGTTCCAACCAGGGTAATTAAACTCCATGGCTCAATACGTATATACCATGATGGGTGTGGGCAAGGTCGTGCCGCCCAAACGCGAAATTCTCAAGGACATCTCCCTGTCCTTCTTTCCGGGTGCCAAGATCGGCGTACTGGGTCTGAATGGCGCGGGTAAATCCACATTATTAAGGATCATGGCTGGTCTGGATACCGACATCCATGGCGAGGCACGGCCGATGCCAGGCATCAAGATAGGCTATCTGGCCCAGGAACCGCATCTGGATCCAGCAAAAGATGTCCGTGGCAATGTAGAAGATGGCCTACGCATCCCCCTGGATGCACTTGCCGGACTGGAAAAGGTATTTGCAGCCTATAGTGATGAGGATGCAGATTACGAAGTACTGGGCAAACAGCAGGAAGAATATGAAAGAACTATTGATGTCTGGGACGCACATAATCTGGAGAATACCCTGGAACGTGCTGCTGATGCATTGCGTTTGCCGCCGTGGGATGCCTCTATAGAACATTTATCCGGTGGTGAAAAACGGCGTGTAGCACTCTGCCGGTTACTACTTTCAAGACCGGACATGTTATTACTAGATGAGCCAACCAACCATCTTGATGCGGAATCTGTCTTCTGGCTGGAACGTTTCCTGGCGGATTTCAATGGCACAGTCGTTGCCGTGACCCATGATCGTTATTTTCTTGATAATGTTGCCGGTTGGATACTGGAACTGGACCGCGGCTATGGTATCCCCTTTGAAGGCAATTATTCGCAATGGCTGGAATACAAAGATCAACGTCTGGAACAGGAAGAACGGGCAGAATCCGCACGGCATAAGGCCATCAAACATGAACTGGAATGGGTGCGCAGCAACCCAAAAGGCCGCCATGCCAAAAGCAAGGCGCGTCTCGCCCGCTTTGAAGAGAT
>JBCKWI010000123.1:0-2213 GCA_038922795.1 Gammaproteobacteria bacterium | reverse complement strand
CCGCTTTCTTATCGAAGGTAGCAGTGGTCTTACAACCATACGCACGCCCACGCAGACCAATCAGATAGTCTGGGAATTCAGCCGGTCCCGACTCATAAGCGCGCAGGGCGGTCCAGACATCCTCCGCGGTTTCTACCTGTAACTCCACGGCGCTTAACAACTTTGTCAAGACAGACACCAGAACAGCTTTTGGATATTCATAACCGCGGGAGAGCACCCAGAAAAGCTCCGCCAGCACGAGTTGTGAAACAAATCCCGGTGTTTCTCCGGTACATTGCTTTTCAATCAAACGCGTTGCCGCTGTGGCCTGCTTTTTATCGTCACGCACGATATAACGTACCAGAACATTCGTATCCAGCCCGATCATGTCTTCGAGGCGCCTTTGGCAATGGCGTTATCCATATCTTCAAGGCCCAGCTTCCGCTTTGGCGCCGGCACCAACCCTTTTAATTCCTTGATGGATGCCGTAACCGGCACGATACGCACTGTGCCGTCAGATTCCACGATAAAGTCCAGCCGGTCACCGGTATGCAGTTTCAATTTGTCGCGTACCGGTTTGGGGATGGTGACCTGACCTTTGCTGGTAATCACTGTTGCCATAATCCTTACCTTATAATGAATTTCTTACTTTAATGTAATACTTACCATGATAAACGTCAAATACGTTATTCGTTAATGGTTTTATTTTAGCTTTGCATAATTGGTGAACGAGGCCATCCCCTCTCCCTCCGGGAGAGGGCCAGGGTGAGGGAGTTAAACGTCAACCGCCAGAAACTGCCTTGCGTATCAGGTTGCGTCAAATCGCGTTTGCTGCGGAAACGATGAAAATGAATAACCATCGGGGCAAGATAAAGTCCCCTCTCCCTCCGGGAGAAGGTTTCGGAGCAAGATTAAAGTCCCCTCTCCCTCCGGGAGAGGGTTAGGGTGAGGGCATTAAAGAGGGCATTTTTTATTGTCCCGAGTCCAGGTTAAGCAAGTTTACGTTCCAGACTTTTATCTGAATGGATTCCAGCCGTTCAAGATCACCAGTTTGTAGGAGCGGGCCCTGCCCGCGAATAAGACTAAAGAGTTCGGTCCATCCCCGCGTATGCGGGGAACACTGCCGCGTCATATGCGGCATATAACGCCGGTGCTTCTTGTTTCAATCCACGCGCCCACGCGGAGTGCGATGCCGCCCATGTGCTTCAATGAGGCCGCAGCGTAACGCTGCGGAAAATGCCGACTGCCCACTCACCTTGCACCCATTCCAGATAGGCCAGCTGTGGGCAATATTGAAACTCATTAACCATCCGGGCAGGCAACAACGGCTGATGAAACGCAGATTGGCCTGAAATCTACGGTGCTTTGGATAGAGGAAAAACAGGGCATATCCCTATATTTACTTATCGAAATTAAAGGGGTAAAGTAAAATCATAAAATCGCTTTACATTAAAAACCTGGAATCAAAATGGCCACCACCGTAACACTCAGCAGCAAGAACCAGATCGTCGTCCCACGTGAAGCACGCGAGAGACTGAACATTGGCCCAGGCCATGAATTACTGGTCTTGACCAAAGAGGATCGGGTCGTGTTGATTCCGAGGCCAAAAAATTTCGTCAAACACATGGCCGGTCTGCATCAGGACGTTTGGAAAGACCTGGGTGCTTCGAGTTATCTCAAGGATGAACGTGACGCATGGGATCAGTAACGGACCTGCTGAAAAAACATCGCGTTATTGCACTGGATACCTGCCTCTGGATCTATCATTTCGAAAAACATCCTGAACTCTCAAAGCCGGTTGAACAGATTTTAACGTCTGTGGCCAAAGGGCAATGCAAGGCGATAGCATCGGAACTGGTACTGCTTGAATTGATCACAGGGCCGCTCAAACTGGGAAGGCAGGACGTAGCTGACGAATATGAAACACTGCTGACCCATTTCCCCAACCTGACACTGGCGCCCATCACCCGGAATATGCTGCTCGAAGCGGCGCAGATGCGCGCACTGTATGGATTCAGAACACCCGACGCCATCATCCTTGCCACCGCAAAAGAACATGGTGCAACATTAGGTAGTGACCAATGATCAAAGCTGGTCAAGATATCCTCATCTCACCATGCTGTGCTTGAGTGAGATTGCATGAACCAGTGCTAAGAATTATTCAGCAGGTTTAAACATCCCCAATCCATAAAATCCCCACTCCCTCCGGGAGACGCCTGCATGGAAACGTGCAG
>JBCKWI010000122.1:0-2220 GCA_038922795.1 Gammaproteobacteria bacterium | reverse complement strand
CTGCCCGACGCCCGCCTGTGGATCTTTGATGAGATCCACAAATACCGTAAATGGCGCAATTACCTGAAGGGACTCTACGACAACCGGCGCGCCAATCAGCAGATCCTCGTCACCGGCAGTGGCCGCCTGGATCTGTACCGTTTCGGCGGGGATTCATTGCAGGGGCGATATCATTTACTCCGGTTACACCCTTTCTCCGTAGCCGAACTCAAGCTGGAATCAGGACCGCAACTCCTGGAACTGTTGAAGCTGGGAGGGTTTCCCGAGCCGTGGCTGGCCGCAAGTGAAACGGAATCCAGGCGCTGGTCACGTGAGTACCGTACCCGGTTAATTCGTGAGGATGTAACCACCCTGGAACGCATACAGGACCTTGGGCATCTGGAGTTGATGATAATCCGTCTTCCGGAACTGGTGGGTTCGCCGTTATCGATTAATGCGCTTAGAGAAGATCTGCAGATCAGTCATAAAACCGCTGCCTCATGGCTGGATGCGCTGGAGCGTTTATACGCCATCTTCAGATTGGCGCCGTTTGGTTCGCCGCGTATACGAGCGGTAAAAAAAGAACAGAAACATTATCACTTCGACTGGACATTAGTACCGGAAGACCCGCCACGTTTTGAGAATCTGGTGGCGTGTCATTTATTGAAGTGGGTGCATTTCCAGCAGGACACGGAAGGCCTGGACCTTGAGTTGAGATATTTCCGCGACACGGACGGCCGCGAAGTGGACTTCGTCATCACGGAAAAGCGCCAGCCAAAACTGATCGTGGAATGCAAATGGTCGGATATGGATATAGATAAAAACCTTCGCTATCTGAAGGCAAAATTCCCCAAGGCGGAGGCCTGGCAGATCTCGGCAACCGGGCGTAAGGACTATGTAAGTGCAGAGGGTATACGTGCAGCCCAGGCAATTAAGCTTCTGGCTGATTTTGTCTAGAGCGCATGCATTCAAATATGATCCTCTGTCTTTTATACAGGACTATCAGTGCGCACGTTTCATCACACAGCGCAGGAGTTCAGAGGTCTCATAAAGCGGCAGGCCCATCACACCGGAATAACTGCCTTCAAGCCTTGCAACAAATTCAGCAGCCCTGCCCTGGATGGCATAGCTGCCAGCCTTACCGATGGGTTCACCAGTTTTGCAGTAACTTTCGATTTCCTCCTGGCTCAGTGGTTTGAAATAAACCCGGCTAATGCTGGTTTTGATCTTTTCTTCTGAGTTGCTGACGACAGCAACAGCCGAATAGACGTAATGCATACGGCCGGAAAGCTGTCTCAGCATGCTGGTTGCCTGTTCAATATTTTCCGCCTTTCCCAACACAACATCATCCAGGACTACCGACGTATCAGCGCCCAGTATAGCAAAGGGTTGATTGGTGTTGATCTTTGCTTTGGCGGCTTGTGCCTTTTCCAGCGCCACCCGTTCAACATAAATGCGCGGATGTTCCTTGTTATCCCAGTGTTCGTCAATATCAACTCCAACGATTTCAAATTGCAGGCCGATCTGCTGCAACAATTGCTGGCGGCGGGGAGATTTTGAAGCGAGGTAGAGTTTCATATACGTTGTAATTTAATTTTAAATTAACAGGCCCTCTAACTCCATGTCCGTCATGCTGGTGTATACCAGCATCCAGTAATAAATAAGTACTCACCAATATACATCATGCTACTGTTAATCCAGAAAATAATGAGAAATACCATATTGCTTGATATATGTATATTATATGCATATACTTAAGTCATGGATGTAACATGGAACCCCGCCAAGGCCGAGGCAAACTTCAGAAAACATGGAATTCGCTTTTCGGACGCAGATACAGTGCTTTTTGATCCTATCGCGCTCACGATGGAAGATGATGACGCTGAAGGCGAAAACCGCTTTGTTACGATAGGCCAGGATGCTGCCGGAAGAGTATTAGTTGTTATTTATACATATCGCGGAGAACAGATTCGTCTCATCTCTGCCCGAAAGGCAACACGTAAAGAGACGCAAGATTATGAAAAAAGAATATGATTTTAAAAAGGCCAGGCGCGGTGCTGTAATTAAACCGCAGGGCAAAACACGCATTACCATCTATCTTGATGATGATGTAATTGATACATTCCGGGAGCGTGCTGATGCGTCAGGGTCTGGCTACCAGACTATGATCAATGACGCCCTGCGTGAATATCTTGCGAAATCATCGAGACCACTTGATGAAGAAACCATACGCCGTGTTAT
>JBCKWI010000121.1:0-2425 GCA_038922795.1 Gammaproteobacteria bacterium | reverse complement strand
AACAGAAGTAAAAGGCATTTGATGAATACATTACAAAAAGTCCGTAAATACCATGCTATACGAACGCCGCATAGCATAGTATTTATGCCCACTCGTATAATCAACTGTTATGTGACGTGAAGGCTGAGAAATGTCAATGAAATCTAAGGCCACCATCGAAATATCAAAGAGCACGCGGCATTCCCGAATTACTGGTGATTTCGCGGAAGCCACTGTGCTTCTACTGGCTCTCCAGAGATGCGTTCGAGTGCGCCCGAATTGACCATACCGGGATCGACCTCATTGCACGTAATCGCCACACTGACGAACTTATGGGAATTTCCGTCAAGAGTCGGAGTCGATACCGCAGGACTGAAAAGGGAGCGGTAAGTGTGCCGATCGGCGATTTTGAAAAAATGAAGGCCGCCTGCGAGGCGTTCAATTGCCAACCATACTTCGCAATAGTCGTGGATGGTGGCGAATGGCTTAAGATGTACCTCACTTCGATGTCCCACTTTCGAGAAGTTGCGAAACCAGGAAAGGGGAAAGTGCGCTGGGGAATGAAGGAAGAGCATATTGAACGGTATCGCTCCGATCCGGAAATCAGAAGTGTCGAGTTGACAGTAGAGTCCCTGAAGTGGTGGAGCACGCCACATAACCACTCACTCCAGCGCGCCGCCGCTGAGTGAAGCGTTAGCGGTAAAGACGAATGACATCGCTTCTCTATTTTTCGTATGGCTCCAACATGTCAACGCCTGGGCTGGTAGACAGAGTTCCATCAGCGAAGGCCGTTTCTATTGCACGTCTGGAAAAACATAGGCTGAAGTTTCATAAGAGAAGCAAACACGGCTCAGGAAAATGCGATGTTGAGCTAACCAATAACCCAAACGACGTAGTTTATGGCGTTGTATTTCAAATACTCACTTCTGAAAAACAAGCACTTAATAGAAAGGAAGGGCTAGGGAGTGGGTATAAAGAAAAAACTGTGTCCGTTGTAGGACCGAACGGCGAGTCATTTAGCGCCGTAACTTATTGCGCAACTGACATCGATCCATCATTGAAGCCGTATCATTGGTATAAAGAGCATGTGGTGCGTGGCGCAAAAGAACACCGATTGCCACCTGAGTACATCAGGTCAATCGAAGCCGTAGAGTCCATACCAGACCCACAGAATCATGAGAAAGAGTTATCAATTTACCTCTAACAACGCCATCAATTCGGACGTGCAAAAGCGCCGCTTCGCTCTGCTTTTGCACGACGGTTATGGCGAACGTCATTCTCGATGATAGGGATGATTTTGCATAATGCTCCAGGCCCGGTAAATTTGCTCAACCAGAATCACCCTGACCAACGCATGTGGTAATGTCAATGAAGATAGTGACCACAGTATGTCTGCTGATTTTTTGAAATCAGCTGCAAGCCCATCTGCGCCGCCGATGACAAACGTTACATCGCGGCCCTGCTGAGACCAGGATTTCAGTTTTTTTGAAAGGGTTGTGCTACTGAATTGTTTTCCCGTTTCGTCCAGGGCAATGATCATGGATCTTTTCGGGATCGCTCCCCTTATCTTTTTATCTTCTTCAGCAATATTTTTCGAGGCCGGGTTGTTCTTGCTGCGTACTGCGGGCGTGATTTCAATCAGGTTAAGGTGTAACTCATCAGGCAGGCGTTTATTGTAGTCAGTGAAACTTTCCTTGACCCAGCCGGGCATGCGTTTGCCGACTGCAATGAGATGCATACGCATGATTAATGGGTTGAGATTTGTCTGGAATCAACCGACCAGAGTTTTTCCAGTTGATAATATTCCCGGATGACCGGGCGCATGATGTGAACTATGACATCGCCCAGATCGATCAATGCCCAGTCGCCTTGTTGTATTCCTTCGGCCCCCAGCGGATGAATCTTTTTCTCTTTTACAGCTCCTATGGTTTTGTCTGCCAGGGCCTTGACCTGCCGGCTGGAATTGCCACTCGCGATGATCATGATGTCGGTGATAGAAGAGATTTCTTTAACATCAATGGTCTGGATATCAAAAGCTTTTAATTCTTCGAGTGCATTGATAACTATTTTACTCAGTTCGTTTGTCGTCATGTATTAACCTGTTTGATAGATGTTATTAGTATAGATGAAGTCGATTACCTCGTCCGGCAGCAAAAAAGCCGGGTTGCGTTTCGCATGGAAAATATCGCGTATCTGCGTTGCTGAAATATCCAGCAGCGGCATGAATATTTCGTAGATCCTGCCTGATGGCAGTTCATGCAATGGTGACATATCACTGGCGCCATGTTGTTTCAGGAGTTCCGCCAATTCGGATGATTCGGGTTTAACAGTGCTTCCGGGCCGCTCTGCTATGACGATATGGGTCTGTTCCAGCAAGGCCTGCCAGTGATGCCAGGTATTGAGGGTCTTGAAGGCATCTGCGCCAACAAGCAGGCATATAGGCGTA
>JBCKWI010000120.1:0-2429 GCA_038922795.1 Gammaproteobacteria bacterium | reverse complement strand
CTGCGTTCCAGGGTTGAAAATTATCCATCATTCAATAAAGACAGTATTTCAAATATCAGGGTCAATCCCAAAAAGGGAAGAAATATTGATATCTCCGGTGCACTGGCCACCTTCAATGCCTATTTAAAACAATCCAGACAGTCTTCGTCTGATACTGATATAAAAACGCACAAGGTTGATGCCGATATGGAAACTGAAGAACATGATTTTCTGGAGAAAGGCCATGAGACTGGACCTCTTCAGCAAAAAAGTAAAAAGCAGGAAATCATGGTGATTTACATTACGGCAGAATCCAGCCATGCATTCAAAGGCCCTGATATCCTTCACGCCCTGGAATCAGCAGATATGCAGTTTGGTGAAATGAAGATATTTCATTACTACGGACCAGACAAAAAACACACCACACGCGCATTGTTCAACCTTGCCAATATCCATGAACCGGGGAATTTTGATATTGAAAATATGGACAGGTTTTCGACCAATGGTCTGGTGTTATTTATGTGTCTGCCTGCGGAGATAGGCGGTGATATTGCATTTGAGATCATGCTGGATACCGCCCACAATCTGGCCTACCTTCTGGGTGGTGAATTAAAAGGGTCAGACCGCAAGATTCTGGATGCAGAAAAACTCAATAAAATGCGGGAAATCGCAAGCCGGTATTAATCATCACTTTATTCCGCAATGATGATCCCTGAAGCAATCAAGCGCCGTTGCAATGAACTACGTAAAGAGATCGAACAGCATAATTACCGTTATTATGTGCTGGATGATCCATCAGTACCGGATGTTGATTACGATCAACTAATGAACGAACTGATAGTGCTGGAGGCCCAATATCCGGCACTCATAACCCCCGAATCACCGACCCAGCGTGTAGGTGCAAAACCGCTTGCTGAATTTCCGGAAGTTAATCATATCGTTCCCATGTTATCTCTTGCCAATGTATTTGACGAAGATGAAATGAAGGCATTTGATAAACGCATCAGAGATAAACTGGAAGTTAATACAATTGAATATGTGGCAGAGACAAAACTGGATGGTTTGGCTGTTAACCTGCTCTATGCAGAGGGCAAACTTGCACGGTGTGCTACACGTGGCGATGGGACTACCGGAGAAGATGTTACGCTGAATGTACGCACGATAAAGAGTATTCCCTTGCGCATGACGGGTAATTATCCAGCACGGCTGGAAGTGCGCGGTGAAATATTTATAAGCAAGGCAGGGTTTATCGCCCTGAATAAAATGCAGGAGCAGACTGGTGGAAAATTATTTGCCAATCCACGCAATGCTGCAGCCGGCAGCTTGAGGCAGCTTGATCCAAATATAACCGCAAAAAGACCATTGCAGTTTTTTGCACATGGTATCGGGTTGCTTGAAGGGATTAATCCTCCGGCAAAACATGCAGATATTCTGGAACAATTAATGAAATGGGGACTGCCTGTTTCCCCGGAGACCAGGACCGTTAATGGGGTTGAGGGATGTTTTGAGTATTATCATGAGATTGGCAAACGCCGCGCACAACTGCCTTATGAGATCGATGGTGTCGTATTCAAGGTAAATCATATACAACAGCAGAAAATACTTGGTTTTGTTTCCCGTGCCCCACGTTGGGCCATTGCATATAAATATCCTCCCGCGGAAGTTTCCACCAGGGTGCTGGATATTGAAGTCCAGGTGGGGCGCACTGGCGCCCTTACGCCCGTAGCCAGACTGGAGCCGGTGTTTGTCGGCGGTGTTACGGTGACCAATGCAACCTTGCATAATGAGGAAGAAATCAAACGCAAGGATATCCGGTTAGGGGATACAGTCATCATTCGCCGGGCGGGTGATGTGATTCCGGAAGTAGTCAGTGTGATAAAGGACAAACGTCCCCGGAACAACCGCATTTTTCATATGCCGGACAAGTGCCCGGTCTGTCGTTCTGAGATTGAGCGGATAGAAGGGGAGACTATCATACGCTGCAGTGCCGGACTGTTTTGTCCGGCCCAGCAGAGCCAGTCGATCATACATTTTGCTTCCCGCCTGGCCATGGATATTGAAGGTCTGGGTGACAAACTGGTAGAACAACTGGTTGCAACCGGTTTGGTAAACAATGTTGCAGATCTCTATAAATTGACACAGGAGAAACTTGCTGGTCTGGAAAGGATGGGTGATAAATCAGCCGCCAATGTAATTCATGCACTGGAGAAGAGCAAACAGACTACTCTCAACCGCTTTTTATATGCCCTGGGTATTCGCGAAGTAGGTGAGGCCACCGCCAGAAACCTGGCAAAGTATTTTGGCACGCTGGAGGCAATAATGAATGCTACTGTGGATGATCTGGAAAAAGTACCTGATGTCGGACCGGTAGTCGCACAACATATCGCAAGTTTTTTCTCGGAAACACATAATCGAAATGTAATAAAGGAACTGCTTAAGTCCGGAGTCCA
>JBCKWI010000119.1:0-2449 GCA_038922795.1 Gammaproteobacteria bacterium | reverse complement strand
CCCTGTCCTGTCAAGCCGGGGCATGATCATGGATGTATTTGATTGCACGGATAATTCTAACCAGTGTCTGGTCCCGGCCCAGGAGTTCCAGAGTGGCATCAATGGAAGGTGAGATGGCATTACCGCAAAGCGCTACACGCAGTGGTTGCGCAACCTTGCCCAGCTTTAATCCCAACGAGCCTGCAACAGCCTGGACTGCTTCATGCAACACAGTTGCCGACCATTCCGGTTGACTGCTCAGGCGCTTGCTTAATGCCTCAAGGACAGGTACTGCCTCGATTGTAAAATGTTTTGCTGCTGCCTGGGGGTCGTAATCTTCGAATTGCCTGAAAAATATCTGACTGTCCGCAGCCATCCGTTTGAGCGTGGGACAGCGTTCACGTTGAACCTCTATCAAACGTGTCAGATCGGGCCCGGCATCTGGATCAATATCAATCACCCTCAGTTGAGCACTCAATGGTTCAACAAGTGACTCGATTTGACTGGACTTAAGATAATGCTGGTTCAGCCATAGTAATTTATCCGGATTCACTGCAGCGGCAGATTTATTGACATTTTCAATATCAAAATACTTGATCATCTCGCCCACACTGAAGATTTCCTGATCACCGTGTGACCAACCCAGCCGCACCAGATAATTGAGCAATGCCTGCGGCAGATATCCTTGTTCCTTGTATTCAAGCACACTGACAGCGCCATGACGTTTTGAAAGGCGCTTGCCATCTTCGCCCAGGATCAACGGGACATGCGCATACACCGGTGCTGTTTGCCCAAGGGCGCTGAATATATTCATTTGCCGGGGTGTATTATTCAGATGATCATCCCCGCGTATAACGTGTGTAATGTGCATATCGACATCATCAACAACCACGGTCAGATTGTATGTCGGGGTACCGTCTGATCGGGCAATGATCAGATCATCGAGCTCATGATTTTGATAGACCACCCTGCCCTGTATGCGATCAATAATAATGACCTCACCTTCAAGGGGATTTTTGAACCTGACCACCGGGTTTATACCGTCTGGTGGATTTGCGACACCATGCCTGCAACGTCCGTCATAGCGCGGCTTTTCACCCCGTGCCATGGCCGTCTCGCGCATTATTTCAAGCGCTTCCTTACTGCAATAACAATAATAAGCATGGTCCGAATCAATCAAATGTTGGATTATTTCCTTATAACGATCAAATCGTCTGGACTGGTAAAACGGGCCTTCATCATAATCCAGCCCCAGCCATTGCATCCCCTCAAGTATGATCTGTATGGCTTCATCCGTGGAACGCTCACGATCCGTATCTTCGATCCGCAAGATAAATTGACCGCCATGTTTCCTGGCATACAGCCATGAAAACAATGCCGTGCGTACACCGCCAATATGGAGATAGCCGGTTGGACTGGGAGCAAAACGGGCACGGACATTCATGACAGAGAAAAGTAAAATGTGTAAAGTAAAAAGGGTTCTATTATTATATCCACCGGCGAAACATAACCATCCATTTGCAGATACACCATGGTTGTTTTTATATAATTCATTCTTTGTACTTTATACTTTATACTTATTACTTGTTACTGGATTTACGGGCGATTAGCTCAGCGGTAGAGCACTGTCCTCACACGACAGGGGTCACTGGTTCAATCCCAGTATCGCCCACCAACCCTGACTTTAGCATCAGTTATTTTTGTGAAATAACCACGGTGTTATAGCCTGCCGCTGCTTTTCATATTCACGAATAAGTTTTGCATTACTCAATGTAATGCTGATTTCGTCAAGGCCTTGAATTAACCTGTCTTTCAATCCTGCATCAAATTCAAATTTGATGTGTTTGCCATCTGGCGTGATGACAATCTGTTCTTCAAGATTGATGGTTAATTTATAACCTTCATTGGCAAAGGTATTCCTGAATAATTCATCAACGACATCATCCGGCAAAATAACCGGCAGGAAACCATTCTTGAATGAATTACTGAGGAATATATCAGCATAGCTGGGCGCTATGACTGCCCTGAAACCGTAATCCATCAGGGCCCATACCGCATGTTCACGGGATGAACCACAACCAAAGTTTTTCCTGGCTAATAATATCTCTGCACCCCGGTAACGTGGCTGATTCAGAATAAAATCCATATTAGGTTTGCGTTTTGAATGATCATCGCCGGGATTACCATGATCCAGATATCGCCAGTCATCAAATAAATTAACGCCAAAACCGGTGCGATGGATGGATTTCAGATATTGTTTGGGGATGATGGCATCGGTGTCCACATTGGATCGATCCAGTGGCAAAACAAGGCCGGTGAATGTTGTAAATGGTTCCATAGGCTAATGATTAGTATCTGAGGATAAATTCAACTGTTTAATCAAAGCAGTCAACATTTTTTGTCAGAATGATATTCTGCTGCCTGGCATTTTCAATTTGTTCAACGTCAATCATATTCGTTCCTTTTGATA
>JBCKWI010000118.1:0-2464 GCA_038922795.1 Gammaproteobacteria bacterium | reverse complement strand
GATGTACTAATACTGCGAGCGCATGGAGCGCAGGAGCAGTGCGGAGGAAATGCAGGAGGATTGTTGGGACGACTATAGGGATATAGAAGGTAGAGAAAGTCTGGAACATTTTCTCGAGCAATTGTCGAACAATCCTCGCCATTCTTCTCGTCTGCCTTGTAATCCTGGCGTGAGGTTTCTTCCCATGTTTCGCGATCGAATTCCGGGAAACACGTATCCCCTTCCACCTCGGCATGGGCTTCGGTGAGGTAAATCCGCTGTAAAAGGGGCTTGCCATTTAGCCTGATATATAGCAATATTGCTATATCATGACATGGACAGTTGAATAGCTGAACAGCAACGTTGAAAGGGAGTTACTCGCTTTGCCCAAGGATATGCAGGCACGATTTCTCCACATAGCAGGCTTGCTGGAAGAATTTGGGCCTCAGCAGGTGGGAATGCCCCATGTCAGATCACTGGGACGCAAATTATGGGAAATCCGTATGAGCGGAAAATTGAGTATAGGCCGTGCTATCTACATAACGCTGCACGGACAACGGCTAGTCATACTGCATGCATTCGTAAAGAAAACCCAAAAGACACCGCAGCGTGCTATTGAACTGGCTCTGCAACGCATGAAAGAAATTGAACCATGAAAAAACCTGGAACCCTGAAAAAGAAAATGCTGGCTGATCCGGCGGTACGAAAAGCATACGATGAACTTGCGCCGGAATATACAATTGCGCGTGAGTTGATCAAGGCACGTTCCCGCGCCGGCCTCACCCAATCTGATGTTGCAAAACGCATGGGCACAACACAATCTGTGATTGCCCGGATGGAAAGTGGATCTACTTTACCCAGCATGAATAGCCTGGTTCGTTATGCCAAAGTCACTGGAACCCGGGCAGTTGTAAAACTTATGGTGGATAGAGGCAATTAAGGAATAAATATGTTGTCATTCCTGCAAAAATGGGAGGAGGTAGAGGTTAGTGAATTAAGAAAATTCTCTTAGGATCTTTCCAGTATCACAAAACTGTAATCATATTGATTCTTTTCATCGGCCTTGAAATCCTGGCGTGAGGTTTCTTCCCATATTTCGCGATCGAATTCCGGGAAATACGTATCCCCTTCTACCTCGGCATGGACTTCGGTGAGATATATCCGTTTCGCCGTATCCAGGGTTTGTTCATAAAGATCCGCCCCACCCATGATCATGATTTCACCGGTATCGGCAAACCGTTTATATACCTCTTCAAGACTGCTCAACACAGTACAGCCTTGCGTCTGATAACCGGCTTCACGACTCAAGACCACATTCTCGCGTCCGGGCAAGGGCCGGCCGATAGAGTCGTGTGTCTTCCTGCCCATGATGATCGGCTTGCCCATGGTAATCGCCTTGAAATATTTGAGATCGGCAGGTAACCGCCAGGGCAGGCTGTAGTCCAAGCCAATAATACGGTTCCTGTCCATGGCCACGATAAGGGAGATGATCATGTGTTTGATTGAGTATGGTATTTAGAAACTCTTATTAAATCTATTTGCTGTCATGCTGGTGAAACTTGTCCCGTACACAGATACGGGGACCAGCATCTAGTGAATTAAGCCTTCCACCCCCATCCTGCCTTCCCCCTGTGAAGGGGAAGGGGATACCGGCTCGCGCTGCGCTTGGCCGGAATGACAGTATAGTATTTTTGATCATAAGATTTCTCACTGCGCTCGAAATGACAAATAAAGTTATACCGCGATTGGTGCAGAGATAGCGGGATGCGATTGATAACCCACCAGTTCGAAATCTTCGTATTTGAAATCAAAGATCGATTTCACGTCCGGATTGATCTTCATCACCGGCAAGGCCAACGGTTTGCGTGATAGTTGCTCATCCACCTGTTCCAGGTGATTGAGATACAGATGGGCGTCGCCGAGTGTGTGCACGAATTCACCGGGTTTGAGTCCGCACACCTGCGCAATCATCATGGTGAGTAATGAGTAGGACGCAATATTGAACGGTACACCGAGGAAGATATCCGCGCTGCGTTGATACATCTGGCAGGAGAGCTTGCCGTTCGCCACATAGAACTGGAAAAAGGCATGGCAGGGGGCCAGTGCCATTTTTTCTATTTCGCCGACATTCCATGCACTGACAATCAAACGCCGTGAATCCGGATTCTGTTTGATCTGATCGATCACCTGGCTGATCTGATCGATGGTGCGGCCACCGGCCGTGTGCCAGGAACGCCATTGCGATCCGTACACCGGACCGAGATCTCCGTTTTCATCGGCCCATTCATCCCAGATGCTGACACCATTATCTTGCAGGTATTTGATGTTGGTATTGCCTTTCAAAAACCAGATCAGTTCATGGATGATGGATTTGAAATGCAGTTTCTTGGTGGTGATGGCCGGAAATTTTTCGCTGATGTCAAAACGCATCTGGTAACCGAATACACTTAACGTGCCGGTGCCGGTGCGGTCGTCTTTGTGTGCG
>JBCKWI010000117.1:0-2486 GCA_038922795.1 Gammaproteobacteria bacterium | reverse complement strand
ACCCGTCCGTAGGTTGGCTTCATTCCGGTAATACCGCATAGTGAAGCAGGTTGCCGTATGGAGCCACCGGTATCGGTGCCGGTCGCAACCGGAACAAGACGCGCAGCGACTGCTGCAGCTGAACCACCGGAAGAACCGCCCGGAACACGATCCATGTCCCAGGGATTTAATACTGCACCATAAAAACTCGTTTCGTTGGATGAACCCATGGCAAACTCATCCATGTTGGTCTTGCCGATCATCACCATGCCCGCATTGTTTAATTTTTCGACAACCGTGGCGTTGTATGGTGCAATAAAGTTATCCAGCATCTTCGATCCACAAGAGGTCTTTACACCGTTTGTGCAGAAGATATCTTTTTGTGCAATCGGGATACCGGTGAGTGGACCTGCAATTCCCCGGTTGATTTTTTCATCGGCAAGTTTTGCCTGCAGCAGTGCATGTTCAGGAGTGATGCTGATAAAGCAATTCAGCTTTTGATTGATGGCAGTGCAACGCTCAAGCACAAGACGTGTCAGTTCCACGCTGCTAATATCACGCTGTTGTAATGCCTGTGCCAGTTCGGCGATATTTTTTTTGTGCATGAACAGAAGATGTTTCCGGTTATAAACCAGATTGGTATTATTCTATGACCTTGGGAACAAGGTAATGGCCATTCTTCACGGCAGGCGCAATCTGCTGAAAGTGATCTTTCTGGTTGCTTTCTGTTATTTCATCCGGTCTCAGTCGTGCAGGGATTTCCAGGGGATGTGCCATGGCCTGAATTTCTCCGGTTTCGACCTGATCCATTTGCTCTACAAGTTCAAGAATATTGGACAGATCCCGGGTATAATTTGAAACGTCGTGTTCGGCAATTGCAAGCCGTGCCAGCCAGGCAATTTTATCGATATCGGATTTATGAAGTAACATAAAAACCCCGTAATTATCCTTTTAAAATTAACAATTTACCATATACCCGTACTTGTCCAAAGGCATCTTGATAACTACATTTACAGTATTAGGTATAATTATTCTTGCAGCAGCTTGATATTAACTGGAAAAATCCCTATCTTGGTATGATTTTACCGGGTAATTGTGATAAAAAGCGATCGAAACTGTGCTGACAAATCTCTAGCCGGATAATGACTTAATTTCACCTACGGGTGTTTTGCATCAAAACTACAACTTAAAAGTAAAACCATTAATGTTCAATACGATACGCGGTTTATTTTCAAATGATCTCTCCATCGATCTCGGCACTGCTAACACCCTGATTTATGTAAGAGGCAAGGGCATAGTACTTAACGAACCTTCGGTTGTCGCAATCCGCAGAGATGGCGACAGTCTAAATGCCAAATCCATACGTGCGGTTGGCCACGAAGCAAAACGTATGTTGGGGCGGACACCAGGACACATTATAGCCATTCGTCCATTGAAAGATGGCGTTATTGCTGATTTCACTATAACGGAAAAGATGTTGCAACATTTTATCCGTCAGGTACATGGTTCAACTTTATTCAAACCCAGTCCAAGAGTACTTATTGCTGTTCCATGTGGGTCAACACAGGTTGAGCGGCGTGCCATTCGTGAATCCGCGGCCGGTGCGGGTGCGAGGACAGTGCATCTGATCGAGGAACCGATGGCGGCTGCTATCGGTGCAGGGATGCCGGTGAGTGATGCGCGTGGTTCCATGGTACTGGATATAGGTGGCGGTACTACTGAGGTCGCTGTCATTTCACTAAACGGAATTGTCTATTCTGATTCGGTTCGCATTGGGGGTGACCGGTTTGACGAGGCCATCATTAATTATGTGCGGCGCAACTATGGCAGCCTGATTGGCGATGCAACCGCCGAACGCGTCAAACATGAGATCGGTTGTGCCTATCCCGGTAATGAAGTACGGGAAATAGAAGTGCGCGGGCGCAATCTTGCTGAGGGCATACCGCGCAGCTTTACCCTGAACAGTAATGAAATACTGGAAGCATTGCAGGAACCACTGGCCGGTATTGTCGGCGCAGTAAAGAATGCACTGGAAAAAACCCCGCCGGAACTGGGATCAGATGTGGCCGAGAGAGGCATGGTATTGACCGGTGGCGGGGCATTATTGAGAGATCTGGATCGTTTATTGATGGAGGAAACAGGGTTACCCGTGATCGTTGCCGAAGATCCGTTGACCTGTGTTGCACGTGGCGGTGGGCGTTATCTTGAAATGATGGATGAATATGGTACCGATATCCTGGTAGTCGAATAGCTCACTGTTTTGATAAAAACAGGAGGTAGTATTATTAATACACTGTTTTTAAAAGGTCCTTCCGCCAATGTAAAAGTGGTTGTGTTTATATTGGTTTCAATAATATTGATGACTGTCGATCATCGTCAAAGTCATCTTGAATCTGTTCGTTCGGCACTATCCGTGCTTGTTTATCCGTTGCAATATCTTGTCAATACTCCTTTCATGGTGACACGCTGGGCCAAGGATTCATTTGTCACCCATGAATCATTACTGA
>JBCKWI010000116.1:0-2494 GCA_038922795.1 Gammaproteobacteria bacterium | reverse complement strand
CTCCTTATTAAATGACGTAACCAGCCTATTACAAAAAATCGGCCGCTGGATTGATCCAGATCAATTTCTAATCCGTATTCAATGAATACAATTCAAACTGTAAACGTATGGTTACCCGGAATACGAGTACACGGCTATGACGCACAGAAATTTTTAAATTGAACTGATTATGGGAGACTCTAGTGCCTGCCCAGACATATAAACAAATTTCCGTTCTTGCTTCCAGTACCTTTGCCTTCACGATCTGTTTTGCCGTCTGGATGATGTTCGCGGTGATCGGCATCCCGATCAAGCAGGTGCTGGGGCTGAACGAAACCCAGTTCGGCCTGCTGGTGGCGATGCCGGTGCTGACCGGCTCGCTGATCCGCGTGCCGCTGGGCATGCTGACCGACCACTACGGCGGCCGCATCGTGTTTTTCGTGCTGATGCTGTCGGTCGTGGTGCCGATCTGGCTGCTGTCGCAGGCCACCGAGTACTGGCACTTCCTGGTGCTGAGCCTGTTCGTCGGCTGCGTCGGCGGTTCGTTCGCGGTCGGCATCACCTACTGCGCGCACTGGTTCAAGCGCGAGCGCCAGGGGCTGGCGATGGGCATTTTCGGCGTCGGCAACGTCGGCGCCGCGGTGACCAAGTTCGTCGCGCCGTCGATCGTGGTGGCGTGGGGCTGGACCATGGTGCCGCAGGTCTACGCGGTGGCGATGCTGGCGATGGCGATCCTGTTCTGGATGTTCACCTACACCGATCCGGCGCACGCACATACGCATGCGGGCAACGCGAAGTCGGTGACCATCCGCGAGCAGCTCGCGGTGATGAAGGATCCGCGGGTCTGGAAGTACTGCCAGTACTACTCGATCGTGTTCGGCGGTTACGTGGCGCTGTCGCTGTGGATGACCAAGTACTACATCACCGAGTACGGCTTCGACCTCAAGATCGCGGCGCTGCTGGCGGCCTGCTTTTCGCTTCCCGGCGGCCTGCTGCGCGCCATCGGCGGCTGGATGTCGGACAAGTGGGGTGCGCACCCGGTCACTTGGTGGGTGATGCTGTTCTCGTGGATGTGCCTGTTTTTCCTGGCGTATCCGCAGACCGAGTTGACGGTCAAGACCGTCAGCGGCGAGTTGACGTTCAACCTCGGCCTGAACGTCTGGATGTTCACCGTGCTGATGTTCGCGATGGGGGTGGCCTGGGCGGTCGGCAAGGCCTCGGTGTTCAAGTACATCTCGGACGAGTTCACCGGCCCTACGCTGGGTACCGTCTCCGGCGTGGTCGGCATGGTCGGCGGGCTGGGCGGCTTCCTGCTGCCAATCATGTTCGGTGCGCTGGCGGACCTGACCGGCGTCAACAGCTCGGCCTTCATGCTGCTGTGGGGCATCACGCTGGTGTCGCTGATCTGGATGTACTGGACCGAGATCGTGCCCGCTCGAAGGGCAAATAATAATACCGGCGGTGTAATGTTGGAACCAGCTAAGGGGTAATTAATGATGAGCACAGTGGAATATGCGGGCCGCAAGTCAACATCAATGTCGGCCTCGTCTGATATTGCTGACTGGCGTCCGGAGGATGCAACATTCTGGGAGTCGGGTGGCAAACGTATTGCTTACCGGAATCTGTGGATCTCCATTCCCAATCTGTTGTGCGGGTTTGCTGTATGGTTGATGTGGGGCATCATTACCGTACAGATGATCAACGTAGGTTTCCCGTTCACCCAGGCGGAACTCTTCACACTGACTGCAATTGCGGGCCTCACCGGCGCCACACTGCGTATCCCGGCATCTTTCATGATCCGGATCGCGGGTGGACGCAACACTGTTTTTCTGACAACAGCCATGTTGATCATTCCGGCATTTCTCACCGGTGTGTTCCTGCAGGACAAGACGACACCGTTATGGATGTTCCAGTTTGCCGCCTTCCTGTCCGGGATCGGCGGTGGCAATTTCGCCTGCTCAATGAGTAACATCAGTACCTTTTTTCCCAAGCACCAGCAGGGACTTGCTCTTGGTCTCAACGCCGGCCTGGGTAATTTCGGCGTGACCACCATGCAGATACTCATACCCGCCGTGATGACAGTTGGCATCTTCGGCGCAATCGCCGGTGGGTCAACGGAACTGCTCAAGGACAGCGGTACGCTTATCGGCAAGATCGTGGCGGGCACGCCGACCTTTATCCAGAATGCCGGTTTCATCTGGGTTGCGGTCCTGATACCTCTGGTGACGCTGGCATGGTTTGGCATGAACAACCTGTTGACCATCACTCCTGATCCGGGGCATCCTCTTGCCGCGTTTGGCAAGATCACGGGCCTGTATTTTATCGGCTTCATCACCGCAGGTGTGGGCTTGTACCTTTACCTGCCAGCACCTGCCGGACTCGGTATCCTTAACATGTGGGTGGCGATGGTGCTGATCATCGTTGCTACTCTCGCGCTGTTGCGCGCATTGCCTGGCAAGGTCGGCGCCAATATGGCGCGCCAGTTCAGTATCTTCCGCGACAAACATACCTGGTC
>JBCKWI010000115.1:0-2851 GCA_038922795.1 Gammaproteobacteria bacterium | reverse complement strand
AGGCAGATACCTAACTACAATTAATCAAGCGGCCTGAAAATTTGAATGAATAATTACGGTTTATGAGACAGAACCAATTTTTATTTGATAATTCAAATTAGAGCATTTCAAGTTCTTAGACTCCTTGATTCAAAATAAGTTTTAAACTGTTTATCTCAGACTTCCCCTTTCATTCTTGCTATTACTTCCCTGGTAAATTCTTTGGTGCCCAGTTTGCCGCCGATATCGGCGGTACACTGCTGGTCCGCGATGCACGATAACATGGCCAGTCTTAAATCGTGACCGAGATCATAACGGTCAATATGATCCAGCAACATGCCGAAGGCGAGTAATATCGCGGTGGGATTGCACTTGTTCCGGCCGGCGATATCGGGTGCCGTACCACCGGAGGGATCGAACATGGCAATATCCACCGAGTCATCATCATTGAAGCTGAAGTTACCACTGGCGCCGGTGCCGATGCTGCCGATCAGACCACTGGCCATATCGGAGAGAAAATCACCATATTCATTCAGCACCAGCACGACTTCGTATTTCTCAGGGTGCAGGATGATCTTGGCCAGCAAGGCATCGAACAGTTCAACATTATGTTCGATATCAGGATAACTGTCGTGCACTTCGCTGACCACGGATTCAAACAGGCCGTCCGTCACCCGCTGGATGGTATGTTTTGAAGAAGAGGTGACACTCAGTCCCTTCTTACGTGCAAATTCAAAGGCATATTTTGCCGCATACCGGCAGGGATCACGTTCCACAATGCGGATAGAGATTGCGGCGTCCTTGCCGATGAGACGTCCCGGATCATCATAGGTCCCGCCGGTTGCGATCCGGACGATATATAAAAACACCTCTTCAGTGAAATGTGATTTTATACCTTTGATGGAGATCACCGGCCTTAATATCACACTGAAATTGCATCGCCTGCGTATAATGGCATTGGGGCTCGAGGTTTTTGTTATTGTGGGATACTTCAGTGCCAGTTTTGTCTGCTGCATGGAATCAATGACCTTGTCAAACAAATCCCGGTCACCACTCTCCCGGTTTTCCAATGTCAGATCAAAGGGAATAAAATTAAAATCCAGCGGCATGGCGTCTGCTACCGCATAGACGGACTCACGCAATTCGGGACCAATACCATCGCCCAGTAATTCGGTTATATTGATTTTATGCATAGTGATGATCTCTCAGTGGAATAATAACTCTGCGCTCAATCTTCTCCACGGTAAACACAACCGGAGGTACAGGTTTCCTGAATGGCAACGGATGATAGCTGAGGTAAATCCGGTTTCAATCTTTGCCAGATCCAGATCGCCAGGTTTTCGCTGGTGGGATTTTCCAGGCCGGGGATCTCGTTCAAATAATGATGATCAAGTTGTTCAAACAGGGGTTTGATATCTTGGCTGATCTCGGCAAAGTCCATGACCCAGCCCAGTTTTTTATCCACTGTGCCGGTAACGTGAATTTCGATGCGGAATGAATGACCATGCAGGCGTCTGCATTTATGCCCTTCCGGCAGATTGGGTAATAGATGCGCAGCCTCAACGGTAAATGCTTTATATAGTTCCATAGTGTGGTCAAAAAGATGGCAACGGGTAAATGATACTATAGCCGAATTAATCCGGACTGCTCTTGAACTTCTGGTATATTTCCATCGCTTTCTCCCAGACTTTTCCGGGTTTGCCATCACCAACCAGACGCTCATCCAGTTTGATAACAGGGACTATTTCCCAGGTCGAACTGGTGATCCAGATTTCTCCGGCACTGCGGAGTTCTTCTCTGGTAATTCTTGTTTCCCGGCATGGGACTCCTTCCCTTTGTAACAATTCCACCACCAGATCCCGGGTGATCCCCGGCAAGATGCTGCTGTCCTTGGGTGGAGTTTTGACTATACCATTACTCACGATAAACACATTGCTCGCGGCACCTTCCGTCACCATCTCCCCATTGAACAAAATCGCCTCAGTGGCGCCTTCCTGGGCTGCCTGATGGCGCAGAAGAACACTGGGCAACAGCGTGATGGCCTTGATGTGACAGTACTTCCAGCGGATGTCTTCACAGGTGATTGCGCTGATACCCTGTGCAAGATTACGTTGCGGCAACGCCTTGCTCATGGCAAAGATGGTCGGCTCTTTCGCCAGAGCGATTGAATGATCGCGTTCAGACACGCCTCTGGTAATTTGCAGGTAAAGGGATTGATCGTTGGCTGGATTGTTATCCACCAGGGACGTTAATATCTGCTTCCATTCATCATTAGTCCTGGGATTTTTCATATATATACCGGCAAGACTCCGGTCCAGTCTTTCCAGATGTTCTGCAAGACGGAATATCTTTCTTTGATAGACCAGAAAAACTTCATAGACACCATCGCCAAAAGTAAAACCGCGATCCAGGACAGATATTTTCGCATCTTCCAGCGGCAGGTACTTGCCATTGAGATAAACATTCCCCATATGAAATTATTCAATCAATAATTTGATTTTATCTTTCACGCGCTTGAAGAAACCACCCTCCGGAATCGTTTCTCCGGCATACAACGGGATGGTCATGACTTCCTTTTCAGAAAGCATTAATTTCATGTGGCCTGTTTCGGTACCCGCTGCAACAGGCGCAATGGTCCTTTGCGGTAATTCAAATTTCTTCTCAAGTTTATCAAACTGGCCTCTGGCTATGGTTACATAGAGATCATCTTTCAGTCCGAGCCCGATATTGTCTGCAGCACCTTTCCATACCCTGGCTGTCGTCAGGATATCACCGGCACTGTGCAGTTTTCTGGTCTCATAAAATCTGAATCCGTAATTCAACAGGGCCTGTACCGCGTTGGCTCGTGCTTTCTCACTTTCTGCTCCCATAA
>JBCKWI010000114.1:0-2880 GCA_038922795.1 Gammaproteobacteria bacterium | reverse complement strand
CGGCAATCACTTCCGCGGCAAAATCCGCGGCATCCATGAACGGGTATAGCACATGATGTGCGCCGGCCTTTTCCAGAATATGTCCTTCCGGTTCATTGTGTGCAGTGACAGCAACCTTGCCGGTGTAGCCCTGGTTGGCAAGTGCACGCATCAGGGTAAGATTCACATCCGATTGTGGCAGTGTGCTGACTACCCAGCGGACATTTGCCAGTGGCAGGCTTTCGGGGAAATCCAGGTCTTCAGCATCACCGAAACGCATCGGTATGCCCTTGCGGCGCATGGCCCGGACATTCTCCGGATCAAAATCAACACCTAGGACAGCCAGTCCCCTTTCTTGTAATCTCAGCGCCAGTCGGCTGCCGTAGCGGCCGATACCAAAAATGATAACCTCCGCCTCCTCACCGGTACGCCGTCCTTTTTCCACCGCGCGTTCGCGGAATGGATTGCGGCGTTCAAATATCGATAACCAGGGAACCAACCGTTCATATAACGGCTGTGAATAAAGTATCATATACGTAGACAGGGTAATGGTGACCAGTCCCACTAGCGTGACCAGCCCGAGTGCCTCCAAACCAACATGTCCCAGGCTGATGCCCATAGCCATAAAGATAATCGAGAATTCACTGATCTGCGCTACCGTCAGTCCGGCCATAAATCCGGTACGCTTGCGGTAACCCATGTAAGCCATGATCACCATCACAATGAGCGGGTTGCCTATCAGCACGAACAATGAGAGCACCACAGCCGCAGACACTTCCGCACCAAGCGTGGAGAGATCGAGCTTGGAACCGAGATCGATGAAAAAAAACAACAGCAAAAAGTCACGCAGACTGGTAAGGCGTGCGCTGATCGCTTCCCGGTAGGTTGTGGAGGCGAGTGAAAAACCGGCCAGAAATGCCCCCACTTCCTTGCTGAAACCCAGCAGTTCACCGGCGGAAGCAAGTGCAGTGCCCCACGCAATGCCGAATAGCAGCAACAGTTCCTGGGAACGTGCCAACAAGCCCATCAGGTTTGGTAAAATAAAACGCATAAACAACACAACGAATAATGCAGCAGCAGCAAGCCGGGCAACGATAGTCAGAAAGGCAAAACCGGCACTGGTATCCACTTGACCGTGCAGTGATCCTACAACCATCATGGCTATTACGACGGCAATATCCTGTACGATCAGAAAGCCCATGGCGATACGTCCATGCAGGGAGTCAATTTCCCGTTTATCGGAAAGCAGTTTGACGATGATGATGGTGCTGGAAAATGTCAGCGCGACTGCGACGTAAATCGCCTTGATATGATCCATACCGAGAGCAAGGCCGATCAGATAACCAAAGACAATCGTGAAACCAAGCTGGCCGAGACCCGTGGCCAGAGCGACCGGTCCGATATGGCGTACCAGGTGCAGATCGAGTTTCAGTCCAACAACAAACAGCAGTACCGTAACGCCAATCTGGGCCAGCAGGTCAATTTCGTCATGAGAGCGGACCCAGCCAAGGGCAGCCGGTCCTACCAGTATCCCGACAAAAATGAAAGCAACAATAAGCGGTTGGCGTAATCGCACTGCAATTGCACCAACCACAGCCGAAATAAGCAGCAGGGCAGTGAATTCATAATAGACATTACCCATTAATGTGGCTCGCTGTCATTCGGGTTTATAATCTGGTTATAGGTTTACCTGATATTATTCTATTGTCAGGTTTATGTTTTATTCTGTTTACGCTGATGGGCGAAGGCAATGCCGACAAATAATATAGTTTGCCATTCACAAAACAATATTAATATCCAGATGTCTTGCGAATCATCGAATACAGTATCGACCAGTTCAAATATTCCTCCGCCAAGAGCACCTGCCAGTGTCACTATTACGATCAATTTTAAAATGCCGGAACGTATCTTCCACGCAATTACCCAGCCCAATGCGACGGCCAGTGCGCCCATTGCCCCGGCATTAACAAAAGGGACCGGACCACCCATGGCATGACCAATTTCAATGGAGGTCCGCCAACCTATGCTGCTGGCAACAATCAGTATGATCAGACTTAAAAAATGATTAATGGCTTTCAGATGGGCCACATACCGGCCGGCGATATAGAGATAAATGCCCAGCACCACGGACGGATAATATTGTTGAATGACAGGAATATCAGGCAGAAAAAACAATCCTGACCAGTTGGTTAGCCCTGCTAACAGCCCGATAAAGGCAAAAGCCAGTATTCCGGAGATATCTTTAACCATGAACAATTAATCCATTATTGGTTATCGGGTGCAAGATAAGATTTTTCCAGTATGAAATGTACCATGACATCATAAGGGACCATGACATTTGTGTTGATCTCCAGCCATTCTATCTCATTGGTTTTGCCAACCAGAACTTTTTCAACCGTTGCCCTGCTCACAGTATAACCTGTACCTGCAAATGGTTCCTGTATCTGGTTCAATAACTTCGGAGAAGACAATATTCCGGCAACGAAAGCATTGATATTTGTTCCTTTATATTGTCCCTTTTCAGAATCCCAGTCCTCATGTTGCAATGATTGTATGGCAAGATAGCGTGACAACCACGGGTATTCAATCAAACGCCCGCTGAACAGTGGCTTGAAATCTGTTTTATCACTTTCAGGATCAGTAAAAGCGGCAGTAATTAATTCATTGAATTTGTCTTGTGAGACGGTACAACTGAGAAACGCATTTTCATGCGATCGTATTCGCATGACCTGCCACTGGGAGTTGATTTCAACAACGGGCCTGCAGTTGATTGAATTCTCACTTGCATGGATAGATATGGGTAGAATAAAAAATAATATAATAAAACCGGGCTGCATTAGTGCACCAGGAACGGTAGATAAATTCATTTCAAAACCTGATTTGGAAATGACGGCCTGTGAC
>JBCKWI010000113.1:0-3000 GCA_038922795.1 Gammaproteobacteria bacterium | reverse complement strand
ACTTATGTTGCAACACAGGAAACATCAATTATGAAAACAGGCGTTATAGGTCTCGGTGCCATGGGCAGTTACATGGCGCTCAATTTTCACTATACGGAATATCTGCACATGATCTGGAACCGGTCTCCGGGCAAGGCCGGGCCTATTGCCGCAAAGACCGGCGCAAAGATTGCTGAAAGTCCGGCACAACTCGCGTCTGAATGCGAACTGATCGTGTTAAGTGTCTCGCGTGATAAAGATGTCCTGGAAATGGTCCGGGCAATTGCCACTGCAATCAAACCGGACAGCGTGGTGGTGGATACTTCCACTGTCAGTGCCGATACAGCACGCGAGGCAGCTGCGATTTTAAAAGATAAAGGGGCGCATTTTCTGGATTGCCCGGTGTCCGGCGGTGTGGAAGGTGCAAAAAACGGCACGCTCGCGGTGATGGCCGGTGGTGATGAGAAAATACTGGAACGGGTAAAACCGGTTTTATCCGCGATTGCCGCGAATATCGCCTATATCGGACCTGCCGGCAGTGGGCAGGCCTGCAAGGCTGTCAATCAACTCATGGCGGCCGGTATCAATCAGGCGGTGACTGAAGCGCTGATCTTTGGACAGGCCATGGGACTGGATATGAACAAGGTCGTCGATATTGTCTCCACCGGTGCGGCAGGCAACTGGTTTCTGGATCATCGTGGCAAGAACATGCTGGCAGGTGAATATACACCCGGCTTCAAACTCGGTCTGCATCACAAGGACCTCTCGATCTGCCAGGCCATGCTGAAAAATGTATCTGAAAATTCATTACCCATTCTGGAGATGACCCTGATACATTATCAACGCCTCATGGACCAGGGCTGTGGCGATGAAGACATCTCTGCCCTGTTCCGCTTGAAACAGGAACAGTTCAGGAAAAAGACTTAAACAGGATTTCCCGGTTGCCGCTCGACAATTTGTTCCTGACATTCTCTACCACCTACGTCCTTGTAGGCGTCCTGGCGCAACTCTACCTCCTCTATCCGTGGAGTCGTCCCTCCGGTCGAAATGACATGCAAAATTTGTCATTCCGAACGAATGTCGACCACAAGGATGTAGGTGGTACGATTACAGGGAAGGAATCGGTACGACCCCATGGACGGGGGAGGTAGAACCGCGTCGGGAACAGCGGTCGAGAGTCGAGCCGGGAGCAGAGACCGAGAGCAATGTCTGGAACAATTGCCGAGAGGAATCTCTGGATGGGAACTCTCCGGCCGGCTGCGTGGTCAATATTTGACGATTGGATAATAATGTGCAGAATATCTGCGCATTAGTATTCGGCAAGGTGGGATAAAAACAAGAATTCCAGCAGTTTGCTGATCCTTTGCTGTAAAACCCATACATCACAGAAACAATATAAAATGTTGGATTGAGGGCGCCAGATTGACTGAAAAAACAGAAAAACCGGTTATTGAGATCAAATCGCTGGTCAAACATTTCGGGCCTATCCATGCAGTGCAGGGCATCTCGTTCTCACTCAGGAAAGGTGAGGTTCTGGGTTTCCTCGGCCCCAATGGCGCCGGCAAATCCACTACCATGAAAATGATCACCGGCTTTCTTGAACCCACCGATGGCACAGTATCCGTATGTGGTTACGACATCATGGAAAACCCCATCGAAGTCAAGAAAAAGATCGGTTATCTGCCTGAAGGGGCGCCACTCTATGGTGAAATGACCGTCACGGCATTTCTGAATTTTATTGCCGATATACGCGGTATGACCGGCAAGGCCCGTGAAGATCGTATTGAGGAAGTCATTCAGAAAATCAATCTGCAGTCTGTCCGCAATCAGACACTCGAAACATTATCCAAAGGGTACAAGCGCCGTGTCGGCGTGGCGCAGGCGATCCTGCATGACCCGGAGATCCTGATTATGGATGAACCTACCGATGGTCTCGACCCGAACCAGAAACATGAGGTCCGCACACTGATCAAGGAAATGGCAAGTGAAAAGGCGACCATCATTTCCACCCATATCCTTGAAGAGGTCGATGCTGTCTGTACGCGTGCCATCATCATCGCCTCGGGCAAGTTGTTGTTTGATGGCACTCCCGCGGAACTCCTGGCCAAATCCACTAATGGCAAACTGGATGATGTATTCCGTGAGATCACAACACAATCCCATGTGGAACAGGGAGTGAAATTAGCGTCATGAACAATATAAAAGCCATCTTCAAGCGCGAATTCGCTGCCTATTTTGCCACACCGGTAGCATACGTGTTTATTGTGATATTCCTGTTCCTGATGGGTGTCTTCACCTTTTATATCGGGGTATTTTACGAACGCAACCAGGCAGACCTTGAACCCTTCTTCCGGTTTCATCCATGGCTATATCTGTTTCTGATCCCGGCGATTGCCATGCGCCTGTGGTCTGAAGAACGCAAGAACGGCACGATTGAACTGCTGATGACATTGCCCATCCCGGCCTATCAGGCGGTGATAGCAAAATTTCTCGCTGCCTGGATTTTCACCGCGGTTGCATTGGTACTGACATTCCCGATGTGGATCACCGTCAATTATCTCGGCGCGCCTGACAACACGGTCATTCTTGCAAGCTACATCGGCAGCCTGCTGATGGCGGGCGGCTTTCTGGCCATCGGATCATGTATTTCCGCTATTACCAAAAATCAGGTCATCGCCTTTGTGGTCAGCGTGGTGATCTGTTTCCTGTTCCTGTTAAGTGGTTTCCCATTGGTGCTGGATTTCTTCCACGGCTGGGCGCCACAGGCTGTGGTGAATGCCATTGCCTCCTTCAGTTTCCTGACCCACTTTGAGTCCATCAAGAAAGGTGTAATCGATATACGTGATCTGATCTATTTCCTGGCGCTCATCAGTTTCTGGCTATATGCCAATGTCGTTGTCATTGAATCCAAAAAGGCGGGCTAGGAGAACGTATGAACAGCAGAAACATTATCTCAGGCACCGGTCTGGTCCTCGTCGCCTGTCTGTTTGTCGCCGTGATCATCCTGGTCAACGCAACATT
>JBCKWI010000112.1:0-3052 GCA_038922795.1 Gammaproteobacteria bacterium | reverse complement strand
TTAGGTATTACATACCGCAGGAGCGGGCCGTGACTGCAAAGGCCAATCTGTAGGAGCGGGCCTTGCCCGCGAAGGCTTTCTCAGTTTGCCACCCTCGAACGTATAGCAATCCGCAACACCGTAGTCATCAGGGTATCTTATTGCGTTCATCTTCTCTGCCGTGCCTAACGCGTAATATATAAATGACCTCCGTAGTAATGAGGTATCGCACACAATACTTGCCGATGTATAAATCACGTATCACATCCGGATCAGGCGCCCGCTGCACCGATAAACCCAGGCGTAGAAATGACTGCAAATTTTGCAGGCCCTGCAGGATGTCGTTTGCCATGCGCTTCGCATAAGGCGCACCCGCCTCCATTAAAAATTGCCGGAGCCGTTCCAGATCGTCCAGTGACTCGGGCGTGAATTCAATTTCCATTATTCCGGTTTGGATAACGCCTTATCAGTCCCCCAACTCTCCAGCCAGGCCAATACCTGAGGGCCTGAGACGGTTTTGCCCGCCTGAACAGACTCCAGGGCAGGTAAGGTCTCGGCCCAACGCACTTCCTCCATAGCCTGCCGTGCAATAAATTCCTTAAGCGCCTGATTAATCAGGTAACTCTTGCTCCTGTCGAGCTTTTTGGCTAATTTTTCCAGTGGTGCTTCCACGTCTGGTTGCAGCCGGATGCTCGTCACACTCATGTTGTTCTCCCGGTTCATGTAGTAGTTTATATTACAGTGTAGTACAAACAACTACTAGATCGCCGGGTTTGTCTACGCGCTGGTGCTGGTATTTCCCCTCAACGGTATCAAATGATCCCGCCCATTCACCCTGCACCCACTCCAGACAGGCCAGCCGTGGGCAATACTGAAACTCATTATAAATACATTTTGTAATACATTTTGTATTGAGATAGTCTTACAATAATCCAAGTTTAATCAGGTGACCATAATATGAGCAACTTAAGTATCCGTTTGCCGGAAGACCTCAATGAAAAGCTCACCGCGGAAGCCAAGCAGTCACACAAGAAGCGATCCGAACTGGCGCGAGAAGCCATTGCTGACTATCTCCGGCGCCAGGAACGTGAACGCTTTATGGCTGACATGGTGCGTGCGGCAAAGGCACTGTATTCAGATCCCGAAGCTGTAAAGGAGATGCGGGAGATCCAGGAGGACTTTGATGCTGTCGACAATAGCATCGATCTGATCGAGGCAGAGGAAAGGGCTGCCGGTATTGATCCAGGTAAGAAGTGGTGGGAGTGATGCGGCGCGGAGAGGTATGGATTGCCAATCTCAATCCGTCGCGTGGAGCAGAAATGAGCAAGATTCGCCCCGTGGTGGTTCTCCAGGCGGATTGGCTGACCGGGCAGGGTGCCGGGACAATAGTGATTATACCGCTCACAACCCAGAGACGAATATCGATGGAGCCCTTGCGTGTCCATATTCGTGCCAGAGACGGCTTACGATTTGACTGTCAAACGGTCCCAGAAAAAATCCGTGCACTTGACCGCTCAAAATTCGGTGAAGGTCCGCTCACTACATTAACCGCCGAAGAAATGGCTACCGTGGAAAAGTCCCTGTTGGCAGTCTTGGGGATGTATTGATGAAGCACTCGTCCCCATAGGAGAGATATCAACTGGGCCTATCTTCAGAAGGGAATTTTCGTGCCCTTTGGGTATAAACAAACACCCTTTCCCGCCGGGAGACGACTGGCATGGAAACGTGCAGGGAAGCACTAATACTGCGGGCGCAGGATGCGCAGGAGCAGTGAGCAGGAGGTACGATTACATGGAAGTAATCGGTAGAGTTGAGTCAGGAACGGAGACCGGGAGAAACGCCGGGACGCTTACAGGGAGGTAAGTGGTACGACCCCATGGACGGGGCAGGTAGAACCGCGTCGGGAACAGCGGTCGAGAGTAATGCAGGAGCAATTACCGAGCAGTTACCGAGGGTTGGGGTGAGGGAGAAAGAAAACCTTACAGGTAATAAGCTGAGCTGATGATTAGGATACTTAATTTGGTAATAATGTTTTAATCACATAACAACACACACACAATGACCAACACAGTAATACTCAATAGCAAAAATCAGATCATCATCAAGTTATCTCAGAGATGAACATGAAGCATGGGATCGGTAAAAAAATTATGATTTCAGAACACCCGATGCCATCATCCTTGCAACCGCAAAAGAACATGGTGCCACGCTAGTGGTGACCAATGATCAAAGTTGGTCAAGATATCCTTGCTGTGTCTGAACGAGAGTGTTTGGATCAATACCAAAAAATTTAGCGCGTCAGTAAATCTCCAGGCGTAAGCCCGTGGAAGTTTATCGGGTTTGAATATCCTCACCATGTAATGGCATGGCTGGATTGACAAGCAATTTTCCAAGTATATACTTCAAAGTACTATTTCAAGCAATAAGCAAGCATGAAAACCACAGCCAAATCACTACGGATGGATACAAAGCGAATACTCGATGCCATAGAGCGCGGCGAAGAAGTTATTGTCTCGAAACGTGGCAGGCCTTGTGCCCGCATTGTGCCTGTTGACCAGAAAATCGCCGGGAAAGTACAGAATGAAAAACTATTCGGCATCTGGAAGGAAAATAGAGCAGTACAGGACGTAGATGCGTTCATTAATTCTCTACGGAGCGGGCGGGTGTGACACTGGTCGACACGGATGTCATCATCTGGTACATGCGTGGTAATTCCCGGGCGGCCAGCGTCTTGTACAAACTCGACCGGTTTGCGATTTCCGTTATCACATATATCGAACTGTTGCAGGGTATGCGCGACAAGGAAGAAGCCCGGATACTGCGGGCAACGCTTAAAAACTGGAATACCCCGATTCTTCCAATTAGTGAAGAAATCTCCGGCAAAGCTGTTTCATATGTTGAGCAATATTTCCTAAGCCATTCACTGAGACTGGCGGATGCCTTGATCGGCGCTACTGCCACCGTGAACGGTCTTCCCTTGTTAACTGGTAATCAAAAACATTATCGTGTTCTTCCTGATCTGGTATTGCATAGATTCAGATCTGGATAGAGAACCACAATGGAATAGGCTCAT
>JBCKWI010000111.1:0-3216 GCA_038922795.1 Gammaproteobacteria bacterium | reverse complement strand
TTCTTCGAGATATTTAAGTATTCCACCATTCAGGTGATACACCTCGTTAAATCCCTGTTTGAGCAGATAAGAAGTGGCCTTTTCGCAGCGGATGCCGCCTGTACAGAACATCGCTATTTTTTTGTGTTTCTCCGGATCCAGTTCCTTCTCCACATATTCAGGAAATTCACTGAATGTGCTGGTATTAGGTGAAACGGCATTTCTGAACGTGCCTGTTTCATATTCATACTGGTTGCGTGTATCAATGATAAGCACTTCCGGATCGGCAAGCAGCGCATTCCATTCCTGCGTCCCTACCCGCTTGCCCGCCTTATGCTTCGGATCAATCTCCGGCTTACTCATCGTGACGATTTCTTTTTTGAGCTTGACCTTCATGCGAAAGAAAGGCATGTGGCCAACATACGATTCCTTATGTTCCAGATCAGCAAGGCGCTCATCTGATTTAAGATAATTCAGGACTGTATCAATTCCGTTACGAGATCCGGCAATCGTGCCGTTAATGCCTTCTTCCGCGAGCAAGAATGTGCCCTTGATGTTGTTTTTTCTACACTGCTCAAGCAGCGGCAAACGTAATTCCCTGAAGTCAGGCAAGTGCACGAATTTGTACAAGGCCGCGACGATGATTTCGGATTGTTGTGCGTCGTGCATATATCCTGAAAAAGAAGAGATTTAAAAACTATATTGGACCCCGGGCCGTCGGGTTACACATTGCCGTGCATGTGTAGTGGTTTGCGCCATACGGTCGCGAGCCACGGCTGGTTGTGGCGCGGTAGTCCCGGCGGGCGGTAATAATGCCGGACCTCCAAGAACCCCGCCGCGGCGACGTAATCGCGCCATGTGTCGAGAGCGAGGTGGCACCCATAGCGGTCGCCGCTCAGGCCTTCTTCGTTGTTTCCGTGCGGGTTCGAGCAGAAAAGGATGCCCCGAGGCTTCAAGGTTGCCGAGAGTTCGAGCAATACCCTCGGTAACTCCTGACTCGGCACGTGGAATAGAGACGCATTGGCAAACACGCCGTCAAAGCGACTGTCCGGCAAGGTCATTGTGATAAAATCCTGGTGGAGGACCTCACACCCGGAGAAGGAACGTGCCATAGCCACGAATTCCTTCGATCCGTCCAAACCCATGGCCTCATGCCCCAATGCACGAAAATGGCGGAGGTCTCGGCCGGGGCCGCAGCCAAGATCGAGAATGGAAAACGGCGGCTCGCCCTCGATCGCGTCGAGCAACGCCCTATAGTTCTGGCTGACGTCGTGATTGCGGGTGCCGTCACAGAAATCTTCGGCCGTCCGGTCATAATGGCCGATGGTTATGTCCGAGATGCGACGCAATTGTGCTTTATCGAGCGCATTAGACGATTTGTCGGGATTATCCTTGGGCTCCGCTGTGCGGTCGCCTTCCCTACCCGAACGATAGCGCTTGACGCCCATGACCTTCCCCCTGTTTTTCGTCTTCCAAGGGGCGAGTTTCATGCTACCAGTTTTTCCTGGGGTTGCACATTGAACCAGTCATTCAGATGTTGCCTCGGTGACTTGTAGCCCAGTGTCAAGTGTCGCCGTTTCCGATTGTAAAATACCTCGATGTATTCAAAGGCCTCCGACCTCATTTCGTCACGTGTTGCAAAGCGTTCGCCGTATACCCGCTCGTTCTTGAAACTGCCGAACCAGAGCCTCGGTAAGTCTTGACCATCCCCGACAGATCCAGCCCATCGACCACCTCCACCACATAGCGCGCCAGATGGCGCTGCGGCAACCACTCATCCACCGAGGGTGGAAACAAGAAGGCGGTATCGCGATCAATCGGGCGGAAGTTGTTCATCTCGTGGCTTCGTTGCTCCGTGAAGACTGTATATTACCGCGCTATCATGATTAAGTCCGACAGGCTGCTAGACCGGCCATTGCCGCAGACGCAACACGGGGAGGCTAGCGGCGTGATGATGATCCCGATTCCAGGGCGTGGTATTTTCCTGGGTGCGCGCAACCTCGAAGCTGCACTGCAAGTCACCGGCATCAGCGACATCCAGATCACCGCCAGCCCCGGCCAGGTCATTGCACCGCCGCCGGAAGGCGCGAGTTACCTGGGCTTCATCTTCGCGCAGGGACTGTCGCCGGACACGCTTGAATCCAGTCTGCGATAAGCGCACCAGCGGCTCGTGTTCGAAATCCAGGCGGATATTCCCGTCAATCAGGCGAAATCCCCGACGTAAACCCGGCTACTCCGCCGGTGTGCGCAGGTCGGGATAATTCTCTTTCACTTCGTGACGGTTTCCTTCCGCGTCGTACCAGTAAAGCTTATCGGGCTCTTCGGTCTTTGCGGTGGTTTTGTGAGTGCTGTCACAAAACGGCTGGTTCTTCGACAACCCACAGCCGCATATGTACTTAGTTTCCTCTCCCACTGTCACCGGATACGGACCTGTCCGGGTTCTTTTGACGATTCTTGCCATGAGCTATCCTTGAAAGTTGTGTATGCGATGAATTGAGAAGAGCGCCGATGAGCGCGAATTGCAGCGCGACCACAAAATTGAAACGACTTTGTTCGCTGGGCTCATCATTCAAGTATAGACAGAATTCGGCCACTGGTACAAGCGCTCGTTTACCAATAATTCTCAACGGAAATTTGCCCCGGCTCCTTGCGCTTATTGAGCTTAAGGCCGCGGCCCTCCAACACGGCGCGCGTATCTTTCACCATGTCGGGATTGCCGACAATCATCACTTGCGAATGTTCGGACGAGATTGCGATGCCGGCGCGCGCTTCTAGCCGTCCGTCCTGGATCGCCGCGGGAACGCGGCCTTTGATGGCGAATGCCGTGTCCTCGCGGCTGATGAAAGGAATAAATTGAAATTGATCGGGATGGCGCTGCTTCAAAAACTCTATGGTCTCTTGATAAGTCAGTTCATGGCCATGGCGCACGGCGTGCACAAGCACAATTTTCTTGAAACGCCGCCACGGTTCCTCGGTCTTGCAGATGGAAAGAAACGGCCCCAGCGCGGTCCCCGTTGAAAGTAACCATAGGTGCTCGTTGTGCGGCACGTCGGCGAGCGTGAAAAAGCCGGCTCCCTTGGGCGCGAGCAGCACCTTGTCGCCTGGATTGAGATCATGCAGGCGCGGAGAAAGCGGGCCTTCCGGCACGATGATGGAATAGAATTCGTAGGGTCGCTCGCCCGGCGCATTCACGAAGGAATAAGACCGCCCCACTATGTCGCCATTGATTTGGAGCGC
>JBCKWI010000110.1:0-3338 GCA_038922795.1 Gammaproteobacteria bacterium | reverse complement strand
GTTGTTGCATGCCGGTAATCGGGGTCCTCTATATGCTTATGACCTGGTCTTCTGCATGGCGACATCTGTTTATGAGTGGCGCCCGGTGGAAAAACCGCAGTTATTCCAGGACTGCACAAAAATAACGCAACTCCTGTGATATTCCACCTGTCAAAGAAAAAACTTGATAATTTCAGGCAAAATTGCAATATGATAACTACACATCATGCATAGAATGGCATTATAAAAAATCCTCATGAGATCCCCGAGCCGGTATATTCAGCATATTTTAGGCATAGTCCTGTTGGTCTATTCAACCTGCCCACTGGCTGATGACACAGCGGCCGTGGCTGTCATTGAGAAATTTCATGCCAGCCTGATCAACATCATGCAAAATGCAGATTCACTACAATTCCAGGGACGCTATGACACCCTGGCACCGGTACTGGAATCTTCATTTGATACTCCTTTAATTTCGCAGGTGATACTGAGCCGTTACTGGAGTACACTCAGCGAAGAACAACAAAAACAATTTGTGGATCTGTTTAACCGGCTCAGTATTTCCACCTATGCCTCCCGATTTGACAGCTATTCTGGCGACTCATTCAAAACTACAAGCGTTGAAGAACTCAAGAAAGGGCGGCTGTTGGTTAAGACTGAAATGACCAGACAGAATGATAAACCCGTCAAATTTGACTACCTGGTTCATCAAAAAGCAGGGAAATGGTATATAATCAGCGTAATTGCCGATGGCATAAATGACCTCGCGCTCAAACGTGCTGAGTATGCAGCGATTATCAACGACAAGGGTTTTGATAATCTCGTTAATGAAATTGAAAATAAAATCAAGGAACTGGGCGGACCAGTAACCAACATTTAGCTTTATATTCAATCTATATTGATGCTGTAAATTGCCGGGAGACACCATGATACTGACAAGACTGACACCAATAACAAAAATATCGCTGGTCTTGATATTTATTGCGCTGACAACAGGTTGTGCCACAACCCAAACCACTATTGGTGACCCTGATCCGTTGGAACCAGGCAACCGGGTTTTCTACAGCATTAATGACACTCTGGACAAGGCATTGCTGCAACCCATCGCAGAGACTTATGCAGAATACACACCTGAACTGGCACGCACCGGTATCACAAACTTTTTTGATAATCTTGCGTATCTGAATGTGGTACTGAATTCTTTCCTGCAAGGCAAAATTGACCAGGGTCTGTCAGATGCCACCCGTTTCATTTTCAATTCCACAATTGGTCTGGCTGGACTTGTTGATGTTGGTTCACATATAGACCTGCCTGCACATAATGAAGACTTTGGGCAGACTCTGGCAGTCTGGGGGGTCGGTCGAGGCTCCTACCTCTACATTCCGGTACAGGGACCCAATACCACCCGTGATGTTACGGATATAGCGGCCAGTGTCCTTACAAACCCAATTACATATGTAACTGGTGCAATATTGTTCCCATTGACTGCAATAAATGTCATTAACAAACGGGCAAATCTGCTTGAGGCTACCCGTATTCGCGATGAGGCTGCTGTTGATCCCTATGTCTTTACCCGGGAAGCCCATTTACAACGCCGTGAATACCTTATCCATGACGGGAACCCGCCAGTCGAAGGTTACGAGGATATCTTCGACTCCGGCGGTGGCAGTGGCAGTGGCAGTGGCAGTGGCAATGGCAATGGCAATGACCAAAGTGATTCTGGTGTATTGCGTATCGAATAGGTATTAATTCAAACTTTCCTCCCCGCCTTTATTGTCAACTGTGTCACAGGTTTTTTCTGTGACATGGAAAATTTCCGGACTTATGACAGTATCCCGGCCCTATGAGATCGGATATTTGTTGTCCTTTACTGGAAAAACATATATGAAACATATGAACGGCAAAACATTAATACCACTCGGGCTGGGTCTCCTGCTCCTGGCAGGCTGTAACCCGACCAAGCAGGATGTTGGTACACTTGTTGGTGCCGGTACAGGGGCATTTGTAGGCAGCCAGATTGAAAGTGGTACCGGACAGCTCGCAGCTATAGCCATCGGTGCACTCGCCGGGGCATATCTGGGTGGTTCCGTAGGCAGACAAATGGATGAACTGGATCGTTACAAAACCCAGCAGGCGCTGGAGTCCAGACCGACTGGTTCAACCACAAGCTGGAGTAATCCTGATACGGGTTACAACTATAATGTGACACCAACCAATACCTATCAAAGTTCAACGGGACCCTGCCGTGATTATACGACTGAGGCAGTCATTGATGGCCGTGCAGAGGTTGCCCATGGCACTGCTTGCAAAAGACCTGGCACCTGGCAGGCGATGAACTGATTCATACTGTGCCTCCTCCTCTCTACGAAGACAGTCTTTCAAGGTAGATTAAGACGGGATAACAATTTTAGTTATCGCGACACTTTCCGGGCCTTCCCCGTTCAGGGTGAAGGCCTGTTTTATACCAATGCAGCATCCACCAGCTCTATCCAGTGTTTCACCGGTAATTCGGTCGCCTATTGCAGGTGCATCTGACAACCGATATTCGCGGTTATTATCACGTCCGGTTGCCCTGATTTCAGATTCCTGATCTTCCCCTGTTGCAACTGCTGCGAAAGGTCCTTCTGCAACAATGAATACACCCCAGCCGATCCACAGCATAAATAACTTTCGGGGACATCACATAAACTGAATCCAAGTTGTTGCAATACAGATTCAGTTGAGTCTCTCAATTTTTGCCCATGTTGTAACGTGCAAGGATTATGAAACGCGGTTCTGAAATGCTCATGTTTTATAAGATTTTTGAGTTTGTTTAAATCTTCTACTGAAAATATTTCGCTGATGTCTTTTGTCAAAGACGATATTTGCCTGGCCTTGTCTGCATAGTCAGGATCGTTGCGCAGGATATAACCATAATCCTTAATCATGACTCCACAGCCACTGGCCGTTATCACTATGGCTTCCACTCCGGAGTTGATCTGTGGCCACCAGAGATCAATATTCCGTTTGATGAAATTGCTGGCGGATTCAGTTTCCGCCATATGATAGTCCAGCGCCCCGCAACAGGTTTCATTGTTGATCTCAACGGTACTGATACCCAGAAGGTTCAAAACCCTAATGGCTGCATTATTGGTCTCAGGTGCTAATGCCGGTTGCACACAACCTCTGAAAAGAATCATTTTGCGGGGATAAATATCCTGCCTGATATTCCTTGGCTTTGAGCGTGGCGGGATCATTTTCCGCATATTCCGCGGAAGCAGTGGGCATAGTATCTGTCCGCATCTGAGCAAAAAGCTGAAACGCCTGTGATAAGGCAAAACCATACGCAAGAGAAAACGGCATATCCTGTCCAGGAATGA
>JBCKWI010000109.1:0-3381 GCA_038922795.1 Gammaproteobacteria bacterium | reverse complement strand
CGATGATCTGGTGTTTGCCGTCTACCGCAGCCACGCCGGTGTAGCCCTGGATGACGCCCTTGGAGGTCGCCATCTTGGCGCTGTCGTTGTCGGTGCGGTTGCTCTTCCTGACGCTGCCCTTCGATCCGCGTCGGTCGTCGGGGTTTTGGGTGAGCCACTCACGAATCTGTCCCGCGTCGCGCTGGAGACGCTCGATGCGCTTCACCGCCTTGGCTTGGATATCGGGTTCAATGCCCCGGTCGTCCTCAGCACGGTGGCGCGCGAGCATGACCTCAACGGCGGCTTCGAGCTTGCCGGCCTGGCGCTCGAAGTCGGCGCGGGTGCCGCTCTTGGCCTTGGATGCATTGCTCGGCAGCTTCACCCCATCGATCGCGAACAGCTCGCGCCCAATCAAGCCCTGGCGGTCGCAGATGAACAGCACTTGCGCGAAGAGGCGCGCGATGTCTTCGCCCAGTGTGCTAACGAAACCGGCGAGGGTGGTGAAGTGCGGTGCGCTGTCCTAAGGACAACGCGATGAAGGTGATGTGTTCGCGGCAGGCGCGCTCGATGGGGCGGCTGCCGATGATCCCCCGCGAGTAGGCGAACAGCACAATCTTGAGCAGCATCGCGGGCGGGTAGGCCGAGGCGCCGGTCTCGTCATTGCAATAGCGTGCGTCAAAACCGGACAAATCGACCTCGTGGTCGAGCAGATGGTTCAGCGCGTGTTCGAACGTGCCGGGCAGTAGTTGCTTCGACAAATCCACCGGCAGCAGCCTCGGATTGGTGTCGATGATCTTGTATCTCGCCATGCCGTATCCCTCAAGTGTTGGTGTCCTTGCTTCGATCCTTGATAGGCACCTTCGTTCCACATAGACTGAGGTTTTTCTACAGCCTCGTTAGGCAACAAAAGAAAATGTTTACGGTTAGTTCAGGATTTATTGGCGATTTCAAGTTGGGCGATAACATCAATCACAACTTTAGAATCCTTGCTTACCTTTATCAACGGCAGGCCGATCCGACAGATGCCGATACTTGGTTATTGAGAAAGCCAATAATTGTCCTTATCGGGGCTATATGCGAAGCGGTTCTTCATGATCTGCATATGCGCATGAAACTTTACACCGCGAAAGGGGTGGGCGGAATCACATCCACAGTTCTTGCATACGTTCGTGGGAAAAAGATAGATAAATTCGAACTATATATATCTAGCGCAAAGAAACACTCTCTCTTGGGTGCGCCGACCGAGGATATTTATAACGACCTTGAACAATTACGCAAATTGCGGAACCGAGTACATATACAAAATGAAAAAAACCATTTTGAAGCTAATGACTCTCAGGCGTTTAGCGCTGCACGACAAGTTGCTGCCGAGAAAGCTCTCGAAAAATTAATAAAAACAATATCTGCAAATCACCCTCGCCCGTCACATGCAATCGGGCATGTTGCTGATTTCGATCTCCCTTGGGGCGAGCATTTCCCGTAGAAGGAATGAAAGCATGCCAATTATTTGCCTAACAAAATGTTCAACAACGCTCGTTCCTCGCCCGGACGCGCTAACGCGCGCCGGTTAACATTACGTTAGCCATGAAGCCAATCTCTTCTGCTTCCGTAAAGGCCGCGATACGTCGCTATGAGTCGGGTGAGCGGCCATTTCGCTTCGCCCAGCCGCGGGCATGGTACTTGCTCGCGCCTAAAGGCCGCGCGTATCCGCTCAAGTACATCTACGCTCTTGCCATCGGGAAAGCACCGAGCACTTTCAACACGTCGGATGCCATCCGCGAATTACCGCGGCTCGGATTTGAAATCAAGCGAGAGCCTAAGAATCTAGAGGCCGAGTTCCGACAGCGTGTCGCATCCGCAATGAAGGATCCAAAGGCTCGGGCTGCTCGGCTATCAAAAGCCAAACGGCTCCCCCGCTTGGTTATCAGGGAGGTTGTCACGTATGAGCGAAACCCTGACGTTGTGGCCGAAGTTCTTGTGCGATCCAAGGGGCGTTGCGAGAAATGTAAGAGTTCCGCACCGTTCCGAAAGCGCAGCAACGGTTCACCGTACCTTGAGGTGCACCACATCAAGCAACTCGCTCATGGAGGAGAGGATACGGTGGCAAACGCAATCGCGGTTTGCCCCAACTGCCACCGTGAGGCTCATCATGGCTAATTGTGGGCTCAAGCGGACCACCGGGGCACGGCAGCCATGACACTACGAATAATGCCAACAATGCAATCGATAAGCATCAACATCATCAGTTATCGGCGCGATTGTACTATTACTGAATAACTCCATCAGCCAACATGATGCGCTCAGAACCTTTTCAAAACCGGCTTTTTCTACAGGCCCGTTATGTTTACTAGTTTGGTATATCTGGCTATCATTTAATAAACCACAACTGATGTTGGCATTCGATTATGACGAACAAAGTTAATTTTGTGTTAAATCAAGCGCTTGAACTAACCGCAGCAGAGCGTGCTGATATTGTAGAAAAATTGCTCGTTAGCCTGGATAGCCCAGACCCAACCATTGATGCCATCTGGGCAAAAGAAGCTGACTCACGAGTTGAAGCTTATGAGCGTGGCGAGCTAGAAGCTGTCTCCGCGGAAGAGGTGTTTCGCAAATACAACCGATCGTGAAGGCCAAGTTCCTTAAGCCGGCGGAAGCCGAACTTGATGATGCGGTTGAATACTATGATGCTGAACAAAAAGGCCTCGGATTACGATTTCAGGCCGAAGTTGCTCAGGCTTTAGGTCGAGTGGCGCAGTATCCATCTTCATACCAAAAAATAGGCAAATATTCTCGCAGGTGCTTGGTGCGCAAATTTCCCTACGGGGTGATCTACCAATATAAGGAAGATAAAAATGAAATCCTCATTGTTGCCGTTGCTCATCTTCATCGAAAGCCCGATTCCTGGCATTCCAGAGAATCGTAAACATAACAACACATTTAACCCGGACGCGCTAACACGCGCCGGTTAGTTTAGCCGTTACTGGAAATAAATCAGGGACAGGCTACACATATGACAACTATGAATAATGCATACACCGCAATAATCAAACAGGATAAGAACTGGTGGATCGGCTGGATTGAAGAAGTGCCAGGGGTAAACTGCCAGGAATCGTCTCGCGAGCAACTCTTGGAGAGTCTACGAGAGACATTGCAGGAAGCCCTTGAATTTAATCGAAAAGAAGCCATTTCTGCAGCAGGAAATCAATACAGCGAAGAACCTATTGCTTTATGAAGCGCAGCAAATTGCCGCGGCATTTACGAGATAACGGTTGTGAGTTACTGCGCGAGGGAGGGAGACGCTCATGGTGGCACAATCAGAGTCTAAATACACGTTCTGCTGTTCCGCGTCACAACGAAATCAGCGAAATTCTAACCAGGAAAATTTGCAAAGATCTTGGTATT
>JBCKWI010000108.1:0-3457 GCA_038922795.1 Gammaproteobacteria bacterium | reverse complement strand
ACATGAGGTTTCTATGCCAAGTACGCGCATTTTTAACTGCTATCCCCCGCAAAATTAAGGTTTAAACCATTGCATTTCTTTCCCCAGTCACTAGAATTACCCGTTTTTCGCTATCAAGATAAAGTCATTTTAAGGAATTGGAGCTATATGCCATCTGTAAAAGTCAGAGACAACGAACCATTCGATATCGCCCTGCGCCGTTTTAAACGCGCCTGCGAAAAGTCGGGAATCCTCGCAGAAGTCCATAAACGTGAATTCTACGAGAAACCGACCCAGGTTAGAAAGCGCAAAGCTGCGGCCGCTGTCAAACGGCACCAGAAAAAGTCATTCAAGACCGTTGGCCGCCGCGCGGCACGCCGCTACTAACACACCCCCTTCTTCGTGCCACATGGCAGAGATTAGACAACGCCTTAATGATGACGTAAAAACCGCCATGCGTGACAGGGACAAGGAGCGCCTTGGCACTCTGCGCATGATCCTTGCCGCAATCAAGCAGAAAGAGGTCGATGAACGCATAGAGCTTGATGATACCCAGATACTGGTGGTTCTGGACAAGATGGCGAAACAACACCGGGATTCCATTGCCCAGTTCGGACAGGCCGGTCGCAATGACCTCGTTGAAAAGGAAAATAAAGAGTTGGCCATAGTCCAGTCCTATCTTCCGGCCCAGTTAAACGATGGAGAAATCCAGACATTACTGAAACAGGCCATCCAGGAGACCGGCGCCGTTTCCATGCAGGACATGGGCAAGGTCATGGCGGTGCTCAAACCCAAACTGCAGGGCCGGGCAGACATGGGCAAAATCTCGGGTCTGGTTAAAGCACAGTTATCTTGATAATCAACGGTTTAATCAGTAACCATCTGCCAAGCACTCATCACCCGCCGCTCTAGCGCATCCCGGCGTTGCTCTCGGTCTCCGCTCCCGGCTCGACTCTACCGATTCCATCCCTGTAATCGTACCTCCTGCATCCATGCAGTCGTCTAGCGCATCCCTGCGCCTGCGGCATTAGTGCATCCATGCACGTCATCACCAGCACATTATTCAGAAATATTGCTGCGTGCTCAGCGTACAGGCAATGATTATACTTGACTGAATCATGGCCGGCCGGATCCCCCAGACTTTCATCGACGATTTACTGAACCGTATTGACATCATTGATGTCATTGACGGGTATGTACCCTTGCGCAAGGCCGGGCGTAATCATCAGGCCAGATGCCCGTTTCATGATGAAAAAACCCCGTCATTTACCGTCAGCCAGGAAAAACAGTTTTACCACTGCTTCGGTTGTGGCGCGAATGGTACAGCTATTTCTTTTCTGATGGATTATGCCGGGATGGAATTTGTAGAGGCGATTGAAGAACTTGCCTCCCGTGCCAGCATGGAAGTCCCACGTGAAGGCGGCACCAGCCCCAAAGCAAGTGAATCCACGGAACTGTATGAATTAATGGAGATTATTGTGCGCCATTACTGCACACAACTGCGCGAGCATCCGGAAGCACAACGTGCGGTTGATTATTTAAAAGGCCGTGGAATATCCGGCCAACTGGCAGCTGATTACGAGCTGGGGTTTGCGCCGTCAGGCTGGGATAGTTTGATCAACGCACTGGGAGGCTCTGATGATGCTTTATTAAGGCTGGCCAGAACCGGGATGATTATCAAACGGGATAATGGTGGTTACTATGATCGTTTCCGCGACCGTATTATTTTTCCCATCCGTGATCAACGCGGCCGGACAATTGGTGCCGGCGGGCGGGTCCTGGGGGATGGGACACCAAAATATCTGAATTCACCGGAAACTGCTATTTTCCACAAAGGCCGGGAGCTTTATGGACTCTATCAGGCCAAACGCAAACTGAAAGATCTGGAAAGGGTATTTGTCGTCGAAGGCTATATGGATGTGCTGGCGCTCGCCCAGTTCGGAATTCAAAATACCGTCGCCACCCTCGGCACTGCGGTGACGCCGGAACATCTGGACCGTTTATTCAAAGTCTGTCCACAACTGGTGTTTTGCTTTGATGGTGATGAAGCTGGACAGAAGGCCGCATGGCGCGCCCTGGAGATAGCCCTGCCATTGTTACGTGATGGCCGCCAGGTATATTTCATGTTCATGCCGGAAGGTGAAGATCCGGATACCTATATACGCCAGCATGGTCCGGAAACATTTGCAGATACGGCCAGTCATGTACCGTTGTCAGATTATCTTTTGAACTCACTCAAACAGAATACTGACCTGAACAGCCGTGAGGGGCTGGCCATGCTGGCGGAAAGCGCTATGCCCTACCTGGCAAAATTACCCGCAGGTGCGCTCCGGGAATTGCTGCTGAAAGACCTGGCCATACAGTGCAAATTGCCAGCGGATTCGCTCAGGCCATTTATGCAAGGCAAACAACCTGTAGCCCCGAAAAGGGATACCAGTAAGATCAACCGGGTGCTACCAAATCAATCGCCAACATCCTATGTAAGCAAGGCGATACGTCTTTTATTACATGAACCTGCGATTGGCCGTGACCAGGTTATCGTGGATCGGCTAACCGGTGTTGATGAAAAAGGAGTGGATTTTCTGTGTGAGCTCCTGAACTACATCCGGCAACATCCCAATACTACATGCGCCAATATCCTGGAATATTGGCGGGGAACCCGCTATGAGCGCAGGTTACGGGAACTGGCGGCCATGGAAGACCCCTTATTGACCGATGAAATCACATGCGAAGAAAAAGACATCAAACGGCAGTTTATGGACTATATTTCAAAGATTGAACAGGCCTTTACCCGGAAAAAACGTGAGATCTTGTCTAAAAACATCAGCAACCTGGATGAATTCCGCCGTTTCTACGGCAGGGAACGGGACGGTCAAAAAGACTAATCAAACTGGCAGTGCACAAAAAGCTGTGCTAGACTTGAATGTTTACGTTAATAACTATTCTTATTGATTATCAACAACTTAATCATAGCAAATCCTGAGCCAATTCGCACACATATATGGAAAATCCAGAACCTATTGAACAAGAAGGCAATCAGTCACAATTGAAAGTACTGATCGCCAAGGGTAAGGAACAAGGCTTCCTGACCTATCATGAAGTCAATGATCACCTGCCTGATGACATTGTCGATCCCGAGCAGATCGAGGACATCATCAATATGATCAATGACATGGGCATCACTGTTTATGAGTCCCCGCCCGACCTCGATGTCATCATGACTGACAGCACTGAAGGACCGGATGAAGAGGCCGCCGCCGAAGCTGCTGCCGCACTTGCGAGTGTCGAAAGTGAATTTGGCCGTACTACCGATCCGGTCCGCATGTACATGCGCGAAATGGGAACGGTAGACCTGCTTACCCGTGAAGGTGAAATCAAGATTGCAAAACGCATTGAAGAAGGCATTAACCAGATGCTGGAGGCGCTGGCCTGCTATCCGGGCACTATTGAAAGCCTGCTTAACTGCTATCACTCCATC
>JBCKWI010000107.1:0-3460 GCA_038922795.1 Gammaproteobacteria bacterium | reverse complement strand
ACCGTGGTTTATTATACGCTGTAAAAGCTCTTCATATTCAATCCCGGCCGACTCAGTCGCACAGGATATTTCACTACCATAACCAATATCTGGATTTGGGTTTGCCTCCAGCACATAGATTTCGCCATTATCTTTCAGGCGTAAATCGATTCGTGCATAACCCGTGAGGCCAAGTATTCGATATATACGCTTAGACAATTTTGCAATTTTTTGCTGGATGTTTTCTGTCAATTCTTCAGCAACCACTGTATCAATTTTATGCCTCTTCTGGTAATCCGGATCCCATTTCACTTTGGATGTTGCAATCCTGAGGGTATCCTCCCGCATACTCCCAAACTTTAATTCAATAACCGGAAAAGTCTGCAGGCGTTTGTTGCCGATGACTGAAACATATAATTCCCGCCCCTCTATGTATTCCTCCACAATCACCGGAGTCATAAGCTGCTCGTGCAGATACGACACACGTTCCCTGAATTTTTCTTCATTATAAACAACAGAGGCCTGGGCAATCCCGTAAGAACCATCTTCACACAACGATTTTACGAACAACGGGAATTTGAGCCGCACTGGCACCGCTGATACTTTACCGATTGGAATGACAAGAAACCTGGGGACATTGATACGATGAAAATAGAGCAGTTTTTTACTTAACGCCTTGTCATGGGCCAGCATTAAGCCTCTCGGATTACAGCCAGTATAGCGCTGTTTCATCAGTTCCAGATAGCTTGCAACATGGTAATCATACAACGAGAAACCGTGAAACTCTTCCAGCAAATTAAAAGTAATATGTGGTTTCCAGTCAGTTATATTTTCCCTGATCACACCCAGATCATCGTGGACGCCCAATGGTTTTACATCATGACCAATATCTTCCAGTGCGGTCACAACATCATATTCTGTTTTCCATTCGGTTATTTCTTTATCTGAATAACCATCCATCGATTCAGGAGGAACCAGATCTTCATGCATAAGAACAACTACGCGAAGCTTCTTCATACTGGCACCGTATGGCGATATTTATGTATATAATCCAGTGTCTGCAGACAGACGAATATAGCGACTTCTATCTTTACTTCTTCTTCAGCACGTGTCACATAGAGTTTCATTGCCCGGCAGCGAATGGTCATATCCTGCAGGATCTGCGCAATAACATATGGAGATTCACCAACACTTCGAGCACATAGCTGTGAAATTTCCGGCCTTATTTGCCGGAGAAATGCAGCTGCAGAATGCCTTTTAGCGGAATTCTCCGGCTTGCCGGGGAACAGTCTCAATAACTCCCCATCATATACCTCAGGGATATTGATCCCGTAAAAAGCACGTTTTTCCTCATAATGTTCGCGCAATGTATTTTTATTTGCCGATAGTGGTTCTACATTCTCGCGCAGTCTGACCGGCGGCGACAGATTTCTGATTGAACTCATAAGCTCATCCATATACTCAAGTTTTTTTATTACCGGCCAGCCCTGATACGCCTTGCGCCAGTTGGCTCCTGGCTGCAGCCATACCGCAAAGGTCTCTGCATAATCTTCAGCCGGATGACTCTGCGCATACCACCAGTCCAGATGAAAAACATAATTTTTGCTTTTTGGATTGGGTGTGTAATATGAGGGATAGGGTTTGGTGTACGAACCAAATACCTTTCGCCAGCGTTTTCTCCAATGCAATCTGTAGGCAGTGTCAATAGCATGACCCGCTTCATGCCGTAACAATTGCATACACCAGCGGGCAGTACCCCCTTCAACATCAAACATCTGCTTGAATTCCAGTTTGGCCAGACGTGGATGCGCCAGATAGAACGGAATAGCAATACCCGGCACCCCATCAGGAGAGAACCACTCTTCCGACAACCAGCAATGGGGACGAAACTTCAGATGACGTCTATGTAATTCCTCATAAAGCTGTGCTATGCGTTCCTCAAGTGGTGTACCCTTGATTATCTTCAGCTTCAAATCACAGAACCTGAGATTCAGTAAGGCTTCATCTCCAAGAGTTGACCATGAATATTTTTTTGATTTATTGCGGGCCATTACCCGATAAGATTAACAGATAAATTGCTATATATCCCGGTGGGATTAAATCATTAATGATGATTATTGATGCGCATACATTATGGATACTCGGGAGTATCATGAAACCTTGTTCTATATTTAAAGTTATATTGTACTTGAACGCCCGCGTGGCCTCATATATATGGATCAATGTGACATGAGCAATGATGCAGCTACTCTTGAAACCTATATGTTTCCGTGTCTTACGGATAATTATGGCTTTCTGTTGCATGATGCTGAAAAGGGCCTGACTGCCGCAATAGATACACCGGATGTTGATGCTATAGAAAAAGCATTAGCAATAAAAAACTGGAAATTGACCCATATCCTGAATACGCACCATCACTGGGATCATGCGGGTGGCAATCTGGAATTAAAGCAAAAAACCGGCTGCCTAATTGCCGGACCACATGCGGAAGCATTGATGATTCCAGGTATTGATATTGAACTGCATGAGGGAGATATTTATCAGTTCGGTCAGTTTAATGCAAGAGTATATGACACCCCAGGTCATACTTCAGGGCATATTGTTTACCATTTTGAAAGTGAGCATGCTGCCTTTGTGGGCGACACTTTATTTGCAATGGGCTGTGGGCGTTTGTTTGAAGGCACGCCGGAACAGATGTGGCATTCTTTAAAGAAAATTATGCAATGGCCGGATGAAACCAGACTATATTGCGCACATGAATACACCCAGACAAATGCAAGATTTGCCATTACTATAGAGCCAACAAATCAGGATTTGTTAAGCCGGGCCAGAGAAATAGAAGAATTAAGATCAAAAGGCCTGCCGACCATCCCTACAACTCTTGAAATTGAAAAAAAGACTAACCCCTTCCTGCGCCCGATGAGCAGTGCAATCCGGGAAAAACTAAAAATGACGCAAGCCAGTGATATTGAAGTGTTTTCAAGGATCCGCCAGCTGAAAGATAAATTCTAAGGTGGCAAGCCTGTTTAACGATATACAATATCTATCATTGGATCTGTATTGCGCATAACTGCCAGAACTGCATAATCAAATCGGTCAGTCATGGACAATGCTTCCATAGCAGTCTGCCGGGCCAGTTGTTCTGTCTCTTTGTTGTCAATCATATTAATAAGGGGTATCACCTTGGTTGTACCAGTGTTCTTTAATGCACCTTCATTTGATACCAGGATGGATACATGATGGATCGGCATGATCTTTTCATTTTCGTACACACCAGCTATAGCAGTTACCCGATCAACACGATGGGCAATATTATCTGTCACTCTCTTCCCAATTGCTTTTGCCGAGATCACGGCGATCACAGTATCCGCACACTCCGATATGGGTGGTTCAAGTTCAGCCGGGGCCTTAAGTAAACGGCTGCGCGCACCGTCCGCCTTGATGAGCAACAGATCAAATTTACCTTCTGTTTTGAAATGTC
>JBCKWI010000106.1:0-3491 GCA_038922795.1 Gammaproteobacteria bacterium | reverse complement strand
TTGAGCAGGGTGTTCAGAAAAATTTCAGCGCACACCCTCGCGGCGTAATGCCGCCGGGGTGAAATCCGAATCGCTGAATTTGACATTAAAATTATACGGCTTACTCTCGTTAAAAAGACCAACAGCAAGATAACGCCCTGCCTGCAAATCGATATGCACCTCCAGTGAGGTCCAGATATTCGGCACATCATAATAATTCATGGCAAATCCTTCCGACACCCGCCAGAGTTGATCACGGTTGTCATATTGGTCCACGGCGAGGATTTGCCAGGAGTCTTCATCAATATAGAACGTCCTGCGTTTGTAGAGATGTCTGGCATCGGGTTTCAAGATGGCATCGACTATCAAGACCCGGTGCAGTTCATAGCGCGGATAATCCTGGTTGATATGCAGCGGTTTCAGAATGTCACTGTATTTAAGCGCTGGATCCTGCAATTTGTAATTATTGTAGGGCACATACATCTCTTTTTTTCCGGCCAGTTTCCAATCATAACGCTCAGGGCTGCCGTTGAACATATCCAGCTGATCATTGGTGCGCATACCATCTGACGCAGTACCCGGATTATCAAATGCCACATTAGGCGCACGCCGTACCCGGCGCTGTCCCGGGTTGTATACCCAGGCATTACGGTTCTCTATATTCTGGTTCAGGGTTTCATGTACCAGCAGGCTTCCTCCCGCCAGACGTGCCGGTGCCAACACATCCTGTTTGAAATACAAGATGATATTGTTGAGTTTGTCCGCCGTCATTCCCTCATGGCCATAAGCAATACTGACCTGATCACTGAATTGCACCAATGTGTAATCACCGCCACGGGTCGGGGCAGCCTGTACAATACGGCGTTCGACATAGTTACCACGCCAGCGCAACAAATGATTCCATATCACTTCCAGTCCGTTTGCAGGTACGGGAAACGGGATGCCAATAACAGCACCCTCGACCCCGTTACCATCCGGCGTTAACCGGGCTGTGGCAGCAACATTCCGGGTCGCATCATAAATACGTTGTGGTGCAGCGGCACTGCGACGGGTTGGATAGACATTCATCTTATAACTGTCACTGTAGGTCTTGAGTAATGCCTTGTGACCTTCAGTGAGCTTATCGGCATATTGATCCATATTACCGGCATTGATGGTGAACTTGATCGCATCGCCTGCATAAGGGTCGACATAATGTTTGCCCGGCTGATATCCGGGCGGTGGCTGTGTCAAGCCTCCTTCCCATGCAGGAATGGAACCATCGGCATTACCGGCTTTCTCTCCGCCAAGCGGGGTTAAATCCGCACCGAGGCGCGCAATCTGGTCCGCGGTAATCTCTGCCCCTGCATTCAGCGACAGAATGAATACCGGCGATAACAGGAATGTGCGCAGTTTTTTTATCTTCATCATTCGATTTCCCATACCTCAGCTCAGAATGAATAACTTGCACTTAACGAGAGAAAATCACGGTCATACAGGAGATTCTGTGATCCGGCGCCAAAGAAACTGGTATAGCTCAAATCAGCCTGCCAGGAATTCTGATAGGTTGCACCAAGACCCGCAGTAATTACCTTGTTACCTTCAATAAAATTCCCTCCGGATCCAGGTGTATTTCCGGAAACATCATGCCGCCATTCAATTCGTGGATGCAGGTTAATCGCACCAAAGGCATTGTTATAATCCAGCCTGCTGACAATGCGATAACCCCAGGACGTGGCATCAGCAAAATCATTGGTCTCAACGGGAACCCCGAGTGTGAGTGCCAGTAAAGGATTACCGGGCAGGTTGGTGCCGGCCGCATCCAGCCGCAAGTCATCTTGATCAGGCATATTATGGACATGAGTCACAGCAACTTCTGCAAGAAACAACATCTGATCGGCCTTGAAGCGTGGGCCAAACACCCGTGAAGCAGTGACCTGGAACTGACTTACATTGCGTTCAATAAATCCCGGTACCACTACACCATTACCAAAAACTCCCAGTTGGCTGGTACATGCCCCGCCACCACACGGTCCCGCCAATAACTCAAAATGCAGTGCTGCAGCCAGTAATTCAACATCATCAACTTGTAGTGGGACATCATTACGGAAGGAGTACTCACCCTGAAGCGCCCATCCCGTGGTACCCAGTTGTGTATTAAAACTCAACCCGTAGAGTTTGATATCCTCCGGATAACTGATGAAATAGGTCGCAGGTGTTGCTGTAATTGCGTTGTTCAATGGCGGAGATCCAACAGGAGCAAACGGCGTGGCCGAAATCGCATTGATTATAGGTAAACGGCTATGGTAATTGATATGGTATAAACCTATCTCGGTATCATTGAGTTCTGACAAAAAGAATCTTACTGCGGCCCCATACTGACCCCCCTCTTCAGGCCGGTCATCTGGAGAACGGCTGGCAGAAAATGAAGACCCAGGAAGTGGGGGAAATGGGGGAGTTAATGTACCCGGAGGAAAATTGGGCAACGCCACCAGGGAACCGCCCGGACCAATGGGAAGATAATCCGGCACGGCGCCAAAACCGAGGGCAACAAATTTACCTCCGTTTCCAACAAAATCATTGGTGCTGAAATAGGAGCCCGGAGGATCAATCAATATCCGTTCATAATCATACTGGTAGAAAGACTCTACAGATATATTCCCGGTAATACCAATTGAGCCAGATACAATTCCAACCGGCAATAATGCTTCCTTGAGTTCCGATCCAGGCAAACGCAACTTGCTGACATCCACAGGGTTGATAATGTTGATACCGTTCTGGATAAATGTGCTTTCACCCCAGCTGATCACCTGCTCGCCCAGACGAATATCCACCGGGCTATTTCCAAAATCAAAACCTGCCCATACATAAGCATCAAGTAATTTAAGATCTTCGCCAACCAGGTCGATTGCCTGGCTGGAAAGTGGCGTTCGCACGGTATCATTGGGATCATCATTCTGGAAATCCCGGAATCCTGTGCCACGGAGAAAGGCGCCAAAATTTTTATAGCGCAATTCAAGCTCGGAAGTAAATTTCAGGGTGCTGCTGATGAGGCCGGTGTCATAATTGAGGTTGCCATCATCGCCATTGACAGAAAACCCCGTGCCGCCATTGGCAACACCGATCAACTCATGAGCGCGTGATTGAACCCGATGGCTTTGACCGTAACTGACCGTGGTATCAAAACTGCCGTGGACATCGCCATAATCAAATTCCGCTGCTTGTACTGGGGTTACAAAAGCAATATTCACTATGCAAAAAATGAAGGAGAAATAATGACTGTGCAAAACCTGCAATCTTGTGACTGCTGACATGATGTCTTACTCCCTTCATGACTACAGACTTCATCCGGGGCCAGACCTAAAGATGAGTCATTGATATTATTTGTATGCAGGATATGAGCATAGTGGAATCACAGGTGATCTGCAAAATGCAATTGAAATTTTCAGTATCAGCCGGTTTATTGATGATGCGTTGCAACAATGCCGTTGCCAACGAATGCTGACTTTACTGAGTCTGTTGATATCAATTGC
>JBCKWI010000105.1:0-3564 GCA_038922795.1 Gammaproteobacteria bacterium | reverse complement strand
GGCTCGACGATCCGGCCATCGTGTTGCAGACATCCCGCCTGTATCCGCCCCATCCTGTCACACGAGGATTCAATTACACGACATTTTTTCCTGCCGCCACAGTGATAACTTATGAAGAGAATGACATCTGGGAATTCAGTCCTTTAATCTCAACGGCCGATCACACCTGGCTGGAAACCGGCAAACTGGAGGGGGAGGTTATTTTCAACGAAGATAGCGACAGGGCCGGACCACTTGATATCGGCATCAGCCTTGAACGCGAGATCGAATCTGAGGAAGGTGAAAATCAGGTGCGCAAACAACAACGCATTGTGGTCATGGGCGATGGTGATTTTCTCTCCAACACCTATGTCAATAACAGCGGTAATCTTGATCTGGGCATGCGCATCATGAACTGGTTGAGTGAAGACGATGATTTCATTGCCATCCCGGCAAGAATTGCAAAAGATACACAACTGGAACTCTCGCCTTTTGCCGCTGTTATCATCGGTTTTGGTTTTCTCATTATATTACCCATCGCACTACTCGCGACCGGCCTGGCTATCTGGTGGCGCAGACGCAGACAGTAAACTGTGCAATCACGCCTGCTCATCAACATCGTACTATTTATCAGCGTCATTGTGCTGGCGCTGTTTCTTTCCAATACGCTGAATGATAAAACCACGGAAAATGATATCTCGCTCACTGATCTGGATCCGGCCTCCATTAATACCATTAAAATTATTCGCAGCGCGACAGATGAAGTACTGTTTCAAAAGGAAAACGGGAAATGGTGGATGCGCGAACCCTATTATTTGCCTGCCAATGAATTTCGCATCAATACCATACTGAAACTGCCTGGCGCACACAGCTATACCCAATTCAGAAAAAATGAGGTTGAACTGGAACGTTTCCTGTTGAATGAACCGGTAGTATCCGTAGAGTTTGATAACACCCGAATTGATTTCGGCGATACCAGTCCGATTGGGGAACAACGTTACGTGCTGGTAAATGATACCGTGCATCTTATTAATGATAGTCTCTACCAACAATTACAAACTCCGGCTACATTCTTTCTCAGCACAAAACTTTTGCCGGATGGTGCAGAAATCAAGGCCATTAATTTTCCCGACTATCTGGTGAGCAAGCATGAAGGAATATGGGAAGTTGAGCCCAGTCTGGAATTCAGCGCGGACAATATCACCAGACTTGTCCATGCCTGGCGAGCCGCTGATGCCATTTCGATCAGGAACTATGAAGGCGGCGAAAATACCGGGACGATCCAGATAGAACTGGAAGACGGAAATATTTTTGAATTCCTGATTGTTACCCCGCCACCGCAACTGGTACTGGCCAGGCAGGATATCGGATTGCAGTACCACATCAGCGGCGATGACGCGGAAATGTTGTTTTTGAAATCAGAAAATGATCAAGACACCACTTTGGACTTGAATTCAACGCCTCCCCCTTGACGGGGGAGGCCGGCGCAGTATGCGCCCCGGGTGGGGGTGATATTTTTATCTTCACCCCCATCCTGACCTCCCCCCCTCAAGAGGGAAGGAATGATGTCTATTTATACTTTTCACTTGTAACTTTTAACTGCCTTTATGCCTGAGTTGCCGGAAGTTGAAACCACCCGCATCGGGATTGCGCCATATGTGCTGGGCGAAACAGTAAAAGACGTGATCATCCGTGACGGCAGATTACGCTGGCCAGTCCCGAAACAACTCCGGAAGACATTAGCCGGGGCCTCAATCCGTAAACTTTCACGCCGCGGAAAATATCTTTTATTTCACACGGAAACCGGCTGCATGATCCTGCATCTTGGCATGTCCGGCAGCCTACGCATACTGACCGGCGATATCCCTGCGGAAAAACATGACCATGTGGATTTCGTTTTTGAATCCGGTTTCAGTTTGCGCTTCCGCGATCCGCGCCGGTTCGGCTGCATCCTGTGGACAGAAGATGATCCGTTACAACATAATTTACTCTCGCATCTGGGTCCAGAACCATTAAATGACGAACTGGACGGTGAATATCTATTCCGGAAAGCCAGAAAACGCACTCAATCAATTAAAACCTTCATCATGGACAGCCATACCGTGGTTGGGGTTGGAAATATTTATGCGAATGAAACACTCTTTGCCGCCGGTATCCATCCGCAACGCAAGGCAGGCAGGATAACCAGGGAACGTTATGGAAAACTTGCCGTCAGCATTAAAGACGTGCTGAAAAAGGCGCTGGCCAAAGGCGGCACCACGTTACGGGATTTCGTGAACGTCCAGGGTGAACCGGGTTATTTCCGGCATGAATTGCAAGTTTACGATCGCGGCGGTGAACCGTGCGTCATATGTAAATCACCAATAAAAGTACAACGCCTCGGTCAACGATCGACGTTTTATTGTCCTGTCTGCCAAACCTGATCACATCACATTCAGTGTAATCTCACGGCGACCGTGTTCTATGACCACATTTTTGTCTGAATTCAGGACAGTGTAAAAACGATGTGCGATCACGATTATCGCTTTGGAGTGATAGTCTTCACTACAGCTTCGCCTTCACCGCGTGGATCGCTGGCGGCAAAGACCAGGTTTTTCGGTTTGTACCAGAGTATGGCTTGCATGTTGCCATAACGCCGGTTTCTTTCGGTAAGTTTATGACCAAGATTGCTTAATCCGTTACGTTCTTCAGTTGTAAGGCCATTCTGTTCAAACTGGATTTCATCTGGCAGATACTGATGATGAAAGCGCGGGACCTCAACCCAGGATTTCGGCAATTTACCTTCGGCAAAATCCAGTATGCCCAGCAATACCATACTGATGATGCGGCTGCCGCCCGGCGTGCCTAATATACCCACACTATCCCCGGTTTCGAGAAAGGTTGGGGTCATGCTGGATAACGGACGCTTGCCGGGTGCGATGCTGTTGGCCTCATCACCTATCAGTCCATAGGCATTGGGAGAATCCGCCTTGATCGCAAAATCATCCATCTCGTTATTCAACACCACACCTGTTCCTGCGGGGACAAACCCTGAACCAAACGGCAAATTAATACTGAGCGTTGCAGATACCCGGTTACCTTCGCTGTCCAGTACTGCAAAATGGGTAGTGTCCGTGCCGGCATGATCGAAGATTGCCATTTCTCCGATCTCTTCGCTGGAAGTTGCACGCTCCGGATCGATACTTACAGCCAGGCCTTCCAGATAATCACGATCCAGCATTTTAGCAACCGGCACTTCGACGAAGTCCTGATCGCCGAGATAGGCGGCACGGTCCCGGTAGGCGCGTCTCATGCTTTCAACGATCAAATGTTTGCGTGTGATGTTATCTATCAATGTCAGATCAAAATGATCCAGCATGCCCAGCATCTGCGTGATCGCGATCCCGCCGGAAGAAGGAGGCGGGGCAGAGATAACACGGATATCGCGGTATTGTGTAATGACAGGTTGCCTTTCGACCACGCGATAATTCGCAAGATCCATCATGGTCCAGATCCCGCCTTTGTTGCTGACGCTCTGTACCATTTTTTCTGCAAGCGGCCCGCTGTAAAATCCGTCCCGGCCTTTTCCCGCGATCAATTTCAGCG
>JBCKWI010000104.1:0-3620 GCA_038922795.1 Gammaproteobacteria bacterium | reverse complement strand
GCCTGGCTGAGGTGTTATGGATCAGCCTTTACAGCATGCTGTCTCATACGGGCGGGATGGAGATATCCCGCCAGATAACGGCAACAGTCATCCCGGCATTGACGGCACATGCCATGGCGCCGGCGCTCGGCATCGTCATACACCTGCTATTGTCAGTATTGCTCGCAACCGGATTTTGCCTGCTGGCAGCCAACCCCATGGTCCGTTATTTTGGCCGGCCCGGACTGGTGCCGGGCAGTTGCCTGGTGCTGGCCGCGGTCTGGCTGGTGAATTTCTTTATCCTGTTGCCCATGATCAATCCGTCTTTCATTGAGACGCTGCCATTGACCGTCACCTTGATTTCAAAGTTGCTGTTTGGCATGGCCATGGCAACTGTGTTGCTGTATGGCCTTGAAAACGGGCGATTAATTCATACTCCGCCTGTAACGGTTAATTGCGGAACATTAACGGGTTGCCTGTGTTCTTATTGACAGGTCAGTTAAGGAACCTCTGATTAAGGTGTCATTTCGACCGCAGGGACGCCTGCATGGATGCAGGTGGTAGAATCATGTCAGGAACATTGATCGAGAAATCTCGTAGTGATATGTTTTTACATAAGATTTTTAACGGCAGATTTCACGCTTCGCTCGAAATGACACCTTTTTCAGAATTTCCTTAATGAATAACATGAATCACGTCGCAAACATGACGGCAACCCAGCCCCGTGAAAAGGCGAATTCCGCAGGCTATTTTACGGCAAATGGACTTGAATACACCCGTAATGATACGGTTTTGTTCAGCGGGTTGAATTTCAAATTATACGGCGGTGAAATGCTGCAGATACAGGGCGCCAACGGCAGTGGCAAGACCAGCCTGTTGCGTATACTTTGCGGCCTGACGTTACCGGATAAAGGGGAAGTCCACTGGAATGGGAAAAATGTCCATGAGGACAGCCATGATTACCTGAGAGATTTAAGCTATATCGGCCATGCCAACGGCGTCAAGACCGAATTGACCGCACTGGAAAACCTGATGGTGGCGAGGGCAATGGCGGTTCCTAAAGAGGCCGTATCAAACTGTGCCGCGCTGGAACGGGCCGGTCTGGCGGATTATGAAAACACCCAGGCGCGAAAGCTGTCATCGGGCCAGCGCCGCAGGCTGGCGCTGGCGCGTTTGATGATAACGGACGCCAGGATCTGGATACTGGATGAACCCTTCGCCGCGCTGGACGATACCGGGAAAAAACTGGTTAAAGAGATGCTCACCGAACATGCGGCAACGGGCGGCGCAACGGTAGTGGCTACCCATGAACCGGTGGATATACAGCATTTTAAAATCACAATAATTACGCTCTAGATGAATACACAGACTACGAACCATGTGTTTCTGGCCATACTCAGACGCGATCTGATGATCGGCCTGCGGCAACGTAGCGAGCTGGTGAATCCATTGGTATTCTTTTTTATAATTGTTACCCTGTTCGCGCTGGCATTGGGGCCTTATGAAGAGACTTTGCGGCAGTCCGCGCCAGCCGTAATCTGGGTTGCCGCGCTGCTGGCCTCGACCCTGTCACTGGACACGATGTTTCACTCCGATCTGGACGATGGCTGCCTGGAACAGTTTCTGCTTTCACATCACTCGTTAACCATCATCGTCATGGCCAAAATCACAGCACACTGGTTGCTAACCAGCGCGCCACTGATTGTGGCCGCCCTCTTTCTGGGCTTGATGGTCTATCTGCCGCAGACCGCCATGCTGCCGTTACTGGCGACACTGCTGCTCGGGACACCGGTGCTCAGCCTGGTGGGTGCGGTACTGGTTGCCTTGACCGTTGGACTGCGCGGCAGTGGCGTCTTGCTGACCTTATTGATCTTACCCCTGTACATACCGGTACTTATCTTTTCCGTGGCAACCGTAGATAATGCAGCAAAAGGACTGGCCATTACCGGTGAACTTTATTTCCTTGGGGCGATCCTGGTTCTGGCTGCGACCTTGGCGCCATTGGCAACTACCTCCTCATTACGCATACGGCTGGGATAAGCATGTTTGAATATTTTTATAAATACGGCTCACCCAGACATTTTTACGATTTGTCAAAACTGTTCGTCCCGTGGCTGGGTGGAATTTGCGTGATCCTGTTTATTGCGGGATTAACCGGTGGACTGGTTCTTGCCCCTCCGGACTATCAGCAAGGAGAAAGCTTTCGCATTATTTATGTCCATGTGCCGAGCGCCTGGATGTCGTTATTCATCTATATGGTCATGGCGGCCGCCGGGGCCACAGGTCTGATCTGGAAGGTAAAAGTAGCGGATGCACTGGCCAGGGCCAGCGCGCCGCTGGGCGCGTCCTTTACTTTCCTGGCGCTTGTCACCGGATCGCTTTGGGGTAAACCGATGTGGGGAACGTGGTGGGTATGGGATGCACGCCTGACCTCTGAACTTATCCTGTTATTTCTCTACCTGGGTTATATTGCCTTACAAACGGCCATTGATGATCGCCGCACTGCCGCACGGGCAGGCGCGATCCTGGCACTGGTGGGTGTCATTAACATTCCCATCATTCATTACTCGGTGGAGTGGTGGCATACCCTGCATCAGGGGCCGACCATAACCAAACTGGATGCGCCTTCAATCCACATCAGCATGCTTGTGCCGTTGTTGATTATGGCCCTTGCCTTCATGTTTTATTATGCTGCAGTGGTATTATTACGGGCACGTTATGAAATTCTGGAGAATGAACGTAACAGCGCCTGGGTATGTGAACTTATTGAACAGAGGAAAGGATAAATATGTCGTCATTGCAATCATTCCTGCACATGGGAGGATATGCCATTTATGTCTGGCCGGCATATTTCCTCACTCTTATTGTGCTGATCCTCAATGTAATTTTACCGCTTAAACGTGAAGACCGGTTTTTCCGGACGTTTGCCGATCGCAAAAAACACCGGGGGAAGACACCATGAATCCGCGTCGCCGCAAACTTCTGTTAATCGTAATCTTCATACTCGCTGGCGTGGGCAGTGCCACCGCGTTGGCGCTGAAGGCCTTTCAGGCGAACCTGCTCTATTTTTACAGTCCGGTACAGGTCGCCGCCGGCGAGGCGCCAACGGCAAGACCTTTCCGTATTGGCGGTCTTGTGGTCGAGGGCAGTGTGAAACGTGACCCGGAAAGTCTTGCTGTCAGGTTCACGCTCACCGACACCCTGGAGGAAATCACCGTGAACTACGATGGTATCCTGCCGGACCTGTTCAGGGAGGGCCAGGGCATCGTCGCCAATGGTCATCTGCTCCCGGATGGCACATTCAAGGCGTTTGAGGTCCTGGCCAAACACGACGAGAATTACATGCCGCCGGAGGTTGCAGATGCCTTGTCCAAGGCCGGAGCAAAATTACCCGACAGTTCCCACTATACACCGCCATGATCACAGAACATGGTCCTGTGCATGGCCATAATCCGGACTGTATTTCCCGTTCAGGGGCAACCAGAAATCATTCTGGCTGAATGCCATTGGCACGCCCCGGCGGCCAGGGTTCAGTTCAGCTTTCTTCATTATTGCATACGCAATAGCTAGCTATCCTTTTGTTTTTATCCTTGGCGACAACTTGACTAAGTTACTACAAAAATCCAATGGTCTTTGAATAA
>JBCKWI010000103.1:0-3630 GCA_038922795.1 Gammaproteobacteria bacterium | reverse complement strand
AGGTTGTAAATTGATCAGAAATCCCAGCGGACAGTGGCTGATATCGTATCCTCATCGAAATCCTCACGCCCAAGACGTTTGTTCCATTCGAGATTCGCGCTCAGCCCATTAGCCCTGAAATACCGCAGTCCGGCGCCAAACAGAAAATTGTCATTATCATTGGATGGTTGAGGGCCCCGATAACACCTATCTCGGTCATGGAGAAATCTCTTTCATAGGTGCCCCGGACAAATGGTTCAAATTCACCATAGCTGTAAGCCGCCTCTCCCCCGATATTCCATTGTCCGAGTTTATTGGTAAATTCAGGAACAAAAAAACCATTGCTTTCGATAAAGGATTCCTGAATATTTCTCGCATGTAACAGGCCGATACGGCCTGAAATCAGCCAATTGTTCCAGTTGGTAAAGCCATTGACATTCAAGGTCCCAAACCAGCGTGTTGCATCCGGGGAACTGGTAATATGGGCGCCGCCGATTCCGGGATCGGTGCGGAATTGATCATAGCTTACACGCGAATAGCCCACACTGGCATCCACACTCCAGGTGTCTGTAAACAAATAGCCGAAATACGGGGCGATAGTGTAACCATCGGTTTCCTGGTTCCCCCGGTTAAAGCCCGTATCGATGTCGCTGCCCTCATACCCAACCGCAAGACCAAAGACCGTATTCTCCCAGGGAATAATATCAAACCCGGCCAGCACATTATGCCGGTGGCCGTCAAAGGCGGTGCTGACAAAATCATTTTTGAAATCGGCATAGGAATAACTGCCCCAGGCGCCGTAGTTGACTGTCCCATCGCCGGCATTCAGGCCTGTCTGTCCTTGCCACATGAAACCGGCAGCGGTCTGGCGTGGGCCGACAGCCATACCGCGCAAGACATCACCGATACGGGTATTCAGATCACCGGTGATTGCCTTGACATTGGAGTTTAATAAAACCGGCGTAGTCAATACACTGCCCGGGGTAACTTCGGGATCAACGATAAGATCCGCGCTGGTGCGGGTCAGCGTGGCGCTAAAGGTACCGCTGCATAATGGCGGGCCCTGGTCTTCCCAATCGCCCGATATGGACAAGGTATTGCCGCTCAATGTGCCGCTAAAAGTGAGAGAAATCGGCTCGGGGGTTCCGGCTTCGATAATAGTAAAACTACCATTGACGTTCCCCACCGAGTCTATGCCACCGTTGAGATTTTGTATGAGAAAACTTTCCCCACCGTCGTCCAATCCCGAGCCGGAACCAGTGAACGTGGAACCGGATTGGGTGATGTTTAACGTGACCGGATTGGAAAAAAAAGGATCTGATGGCCCCGGACAAATTTCTGTGCCGGAGACAGTGCCGGTAAAGGTACCCGTGATGTCCGGTAACGCGGCGATGGCTAACCGGGGTGTCAATGCGGTAGTCAAACTTACGAGTATAATTGTCAGGTAAAAGACAGGGTTACAGAACAGGCTCTTATGGTTATAGAAACCCCGGCGTTTCAGACTCGCATGAACAGGCATTAGTTTTACCTTTCCCTATATTGCTGCTCATTCTATCTAACTTGTTCCGATCCTGACAATAGCCGTACTCTAGATTATCGGATAATTTACTATCCCTGCTTGTGCATACGACCTCGAACAAGTGAAAACACAAACCCGGGCAAGCACAAAAAGGCAGCAATGGTAAAACAAACGTGTATGGCCTGTTGCAGACTTGCATAATTAGCCGGCTGGATCTCGACCGGCCCTATCATTAAGGCAAAGACCAGCGTCACCAGGATCATGCTGCTCATCTGTCCGAGCACCCGCATGGTGGCAATCGATCCGGAGGCGCTGCCGTAATAGCGTTTTTCCACGGCACTCATGATGGCATTGGTATTGGGAGAGGAAAACAGACTGAAGCCCAGACCGGTGATCACCAGTGCAACAATCAGGTAGGCAGTTGAACTGACTCCATTCAATAATGCCAGCATGATCAGTCCGAGTGCAGTCATGACCATGCCGGCGGAAGCAATGATACGGGGTTCAATGCGATCTGACAGTCGCCCGGCAAGCGGAGAAAAAATGGCCATGGTCAGCGGCTGGATCATCATGAATAACCCGGCAGCACTGGCGGACATGCCTTTGAGATATTGCAGATATAAACTGATCAATACGACATTGGCAAAAGTGGCCGTATAGAGAATAAACGACGCCAGGCAGGATAGCGTAAATACCCGGTTGCTAAAAAATAACCTGACGTCAAAGATGGGATGTGTTGTCCGGCGGGCAATATTGAAAAACACAAAAATGCCAACCATCCCGAGTAAAATCAGAACCAGGCTGGTTGATTCCGGCAAAGTGGAGACACCGATACATAAAAACACAATTGACAGGCTATAGATCATCGCTCCCTTGATATCAAATTCCCCTTTTTCCTCAGCCCGCCATTCTCCCGGCACTTTGAGGACTGCAATCAATAAAACAATTATCGCTAACGGGATATGAAAAACAAAACTTGCACGCCATCCGGCCACATCGATCAGGTATCCACCGATCACAGGACCACAGGTGAGTCCCAGATAGATGGTTGAAACAGTCATTCCAATCGCGTGGCCACGTTTTTCCGGTGGAAACACAGACGACACAATCGCGATCTGGGTTGCATAGAGCATGGCGGCGCTCACACCTTGCAGGAAGCGTGCGGCAATCAATAATTCACCATTTGTTGATACGGCTGCCAGCAAAGAAGTAATAATGACACTCACGGTGCCCGCCAAAAAGATTCGCTTGCGGCCATACATATCGGCAAGACGGCCAAAGATCAGGACAAACATGGCGCTGGCCATAAGAAAGGCCATCGGCACCCAGCTCAGCATCACCGCATTTATTTTCAGATCATCAGCTATGGCCGGTAACGCAACATTGGCTGCCGACAGCATCAATGGTGTGGTAAAGCCATTGAGCAATACCATGATTAATGCAGCCTTCTGCAGAGGTGTTAGTTGTTCTATATTGTCCATTACCGGAAAGGCATATTTTTTATTTTCTGGCTATTATGATATAACAAAACCCGATGAACAGACCGGAGAATAACATTGGCTAAAGCAAGTGCAAGACACATACTGGTAGATACCCGGGAACAATGTGAAGAACTCAAGAAGCAGATTGAAGCAGGAACGGATTTCGCCGGAGCTGCAAAACAGCATTCAAAATGTCCTTCCGGCAGGCGTGGTGGAGATTTGGGTGAGTTCAGACCAGGACAGATGATTAAGGCATTCGACGAAGTCGTATTCAGTGCTGCACTAAATCAGGTTTACGGCCCGGTAAAGACCCAGTTCGGCTATCATCTGCTGGAGATCATCAGCCGCACGGAATGAAGTGACCATAGTATTTTCACGGAGATTTAAACAGGTCATGCTCCTGCTGCTGTTTGGTTGTGTATTTACAGGTGGTTGTGTTATCAGAAACACCATAGAAGCCAGTGGCGGGTTTTATACTGATAAATTATCAGACTGACCTGGTTGTCTTTTTCACCTCAACAGGTATCCCTATATGCTGTTCATGGCGGCTTTCAGCCAGCCTGACCTGGTATTGCCGCTCACATAGACTGGCGCGCTTTTCTTCTGTTAATAAATTAAAACAGCGTGGGCAGGAGATTCCCTGTTCATATT
>JBCKWI010000102.1:0-3712 GCA_038922795.1 Gammaproteobacteria bacterium | reverse complement strand
TATAGGAAATCTCTTTTAATTTCAGTGCTCCCTCCATGGCGACCGGCAGCATGGTTCCTCTTCCCAAGTATAGTGCATGGTGTTTGTGGATGAACTGTTGGGCAAGTATTTTAATCTGATCATTCAGTTCCAGCGCTGCATTGATTCTTCCGGGCAGACTCTGCAGATGATTAACGATGCATTTTTCCGTTTCCGGTTTAAGTCCATGGCGCCTGCCCAGTACAAGTATCAGCATTAACAAGGCCACCAGTTGTGTGGTAAATGTCTTGGTTGAAGCAACACCTATTTCAGTGCCTGCGCGGGTCATGAGGACCAGTTCTGATTCCCGGGTCAGGGAACTTTCAGGCACATTGCATATGGCGAGACAGCCCGTGTATCCTGACTCCCTGGCAAGCTGCAATGCTGCCAATGTATCTGCTGTTTCACCTGATTGTGAGATGGTAATAAATAAAGTGCCAGGTCTTACAACCGGCTGACGATAGCGAAATTCGCTCGCAACTTCTACATCACAGGGGATACCCGCGATGGATTCTGCCCAGTAGCGCGTTATCAAGCCGGCATGATAACTGGTCCCGCAAGCCACAATCTTCAGGGCCCGTACACCATCAAATATTTTGCCGGCGTTATTTCCAAAAACAGATTCATCCACCAGACCATCAATAATCCTGCCTTCCAGGGTTTCGGCTATGGCCTTGGGCTGTTCGAATATCTCCTTGAGCATATAGTGGCGGTAACCGGTTTTGTCTGCCACATCGTGGATGACTTCAGAGATCGAGACAGGCCGATCAACGGGTTCACGCCTTGAATTATAAATGGTGATTTTCCCCCGTTTTATATCCGCAACATCACCGTCAGCAAGGAAAATGAATTTCCGGGTGACCGGCAATAAAGCCAGTACATCTGAAGCTATAAAATGCTCGCCTATACCGACTCCGATGACCAGCGGACTGCCATGCCGCGCTGCAATCAATCGATCCGGTTGGGCCAGACTGATCACACCCAATGCATATGCACCTTTTAGCATATCCACCGTATTAAACACGGCGTTTAAGAGATCATCGCCCTTGCTGTAAAAATCATATATCTGGTTAACAATAACCTCGGTATCCGTATCAGAATGAAACTCATAACCCTGCTTTAATTGTAATGCCCTGAGTTCTTCATGATTTTCTATGATGCCATTGTGCACCAGTGCGACCTGATTGCGGCAAACATGCGGATGTGCATTATTAACGGAGGGTTTGCCATGTGTTGCCCAGCGTGTATGGGCGATACCTGTACCGCCACATAAAGGATTCTGAGTTAATTCCTGCGCGAGTTCAGTGACCTTCCCGGCCACACGCACTCTTTCAATTTCAGTATTTTTATTGATGACAGCAATACCGGCTGAATCATAGCCCCGGTATTCCAGGCGCCTGAGCCCTTCTATCAGAATAGGTGATACGTCACGTTGTGCAACTGCACCTATGATTCCACACATGATACGACCACATTCATCAAAGTTTAATTATCCTCATTGACTGGATTGGCAACCTTTCAAATCCGAATGAATATTATTATGTTACCTGCAGGCAAGCTGATACAGTTATTTTTTCTCAATATATGTATCGTGGCTCATAAAGCGTTCAGCCTGGTCCTGAATATATTTATTGGCTTCGAGTTTGGCGTGCATCTGCTGGTTGGGTGTGGGCTTGTTACTTCCGGTCATTGATTCAAGCAGACGTTTGGCCGTCTCATGTCCCTGTTGAGACGCAGCAAAATACCAGACAAAGGCCTGATAAAAATCCTGTGGCACGCCACGCCCATACTGAAACATATCGCCATAATTTCGCTGTGCGTCCGGGTGACCGTCCTTTGCGGCAAGTTCATACCATTTCAATGCTTCCTTGTCATTCCTCGAAACCCCAAGTCCCAATGAATACTGAATGCCAAGATAATTCTGTGCCTCTTGATCACCGTCTTGTGCGCGCGGCAACCATAACTCATATGCGGTTTCATATTTACCCTGTTCAAAGGCGAGTTTTGGATCATCAATGCCTGTACAGGACAATAGGGCCGTCAAAACAAGTATGGCCAGCGCTGGTTTGAATAATTCCATGATCGTGAAATAAATCCTGTGACTTGTTGTTATACGGCCCATTTTAACTTAAATTCACATAAAATTGCTGTATTGAATATTCGAGAAATGATGCCAGACACCTTTGACATGTTATTCCTTGCGAGGGCACAGTTTGCCTTTACGATTGCCTTCCACATTATCTTTCCGTCTTTCACGATAGGCCTGGCCAGTTACCTGGCCATGCTGGAAGGCTTGTGGTTGAAAACCGGAAAGGAAGCCTATCTCACCCTGTACCGCTTCTGGGTAAAGATATTTGCCATTTCCTTCGGCATGGGCGTGGTTTCCGGCGTGGTGATGAGTTATCAGTTTGGCACCAACTGGAGCCGGTTTTCCGAGATCACCGGCAATATCCTGGGTCCCCTCCTGGGCTACGAAGTCCTGACCGCCTTTTTTCTGGAGGCCTCATTCCTGGCCATCATGTTATTTGGCTGGAACCGGGTGGGCCGCAAACTGCATTTTGCCTCCACCTGTATCGTGGCGATTGGCACATTGATCTCCGCTTTCTGGATACTGGCTGCCAACAGCTGGATGCATACACCGGCGGGATATGAAATCAGGGATGGTATTTTTTATGCCGTAAGCTGGCCCGAAGTAATATTCAATCCGTCTTTTCCCTATCGCTTTGTCCACATGGTGCTGGCAGCCTATTTGACGACTGCATTTGTTGTCGTTGCCGTTGCTGCTTATCTGCTGATCTCAGGAAAAAGAAATCTGGCTGTTATGACCATGATGAAAATGGGGATCATCTTTATTTGTATCGTCGTGCCGTTACAGATAGTTGCCGGCCACGAACACGGCGTGAACGTTTTTGAACACCAGCCAATAAAACTGGCCGCCATGGAAGGCCACTGGGAAACGCACACCGGTGCTCCGCTGGTATTATTTGCCCTGCCCAATGAAGAAAAAGAGAAAAACCATCTCGAACTGGCAATTCCCAAGTTGGGCAGTTTGATCGTTGCCCATGATATCAATGCTGAAATCAGGGGATTGAAAGAATGGCCACGGGAAGAACGGCCACCGGTAGCCATTGTATTCTGGAGTTTCCGCATCATGGTCGGGATAGGCATGTTGATGCTGTTTACTGCACTTGCCGGATTGTATCTACTCAAAACCGGAAAACTGGATTCGAATAAAAACTATTTACGATTGTGCCTGCTGATGGGGCCAACCGGATTTATTGCAGTGATCGCCGGTTGGTTTACTGCTGAGGTCGGGCGTCAGCCATATACCGTCTACGGTTTATTGAAAACCATTGATTCGACATCGCCTGTGACTGCCAACAGTGTTGGCATGTCTCTGATTGTTTTTGTATTTACCTATATTGTGGTGTTTAGCGCGGGACTTTATTACATTCTCAAACTGATGAATAAAGGACCGACGGACTCGTTGCATCCAGCACCGGATTTCGAATCAGAACCGGTACTGGGTACCAGACTGGGCATGGGTAATTACGAACACCGGTTGAGAATTCCTTCCCTTCCAATCACTGATGGAAAACCGGGATAAGTATTATGGAAAGTATTGAGCTGCCACTCATCTGGGCTGCAATACTGACAATTGCAGTTTTCATGTATGTCCTGCTGGATGGCTTTG
>JBCKWI010000101.1:0-3739 GCA_038922795.1 Gammaproteobacteria bacterium | reverse complement strand
CATATTATGACCAGCGCCCAACAGTTTGACGATCATCTTTTGCCGCTATGGACTGACGAGGAGCTTGTTACCCCTGCCTTTGTTTATGATGAGTTGCAGATAACAGAAAAACTTGAATTGCTTGCTAAAGTACGTGAACAGTCCGGTTGCCGTGTGCTCTATTCCATCAAGGCGCTATCATTCTCCAGTGTGTTAAAAACCATTGCTGAATATGTTGATGGTTTCTCGGTCAGTTCGTTATTCGAAGCCAGACTGGCGAGAGAGATACTCAAGGACAACGGCAGCGTCCATCTGACCAGTCCCGGCATCCGGACATCCGATATGCAGGAAATTGCGGAATACTGCGATTACCTGAGTTTCAATTCATTATCACAATGGCAACGTTGCAAACCGTATGCAATGCACAGGCAATGCGGCCTGCGTATCAATCCGGGTTTATCCTTTGTAAAGGACGAACGCTATGATCCATGTCGGCCCTGGTCCAAGCTGGGTGTGCCACTTGCACAATTGCAAAACATCAGGACAGACAGTGATCTGCTCGATGGCATCAGCGGACTGCACATCCATAATAATTGCGCCGCAGCTGATTATCATCAACTTGAAAAAACCATTAACCTGCTTATCGATCAATACAGCGACATTGTTACACAGATGCGATGGCTGAATTTCGGTGGTGGATATTATATTAATGATCTCTTTCAACTTGATGTATTGAATAAAATCGCCAGCTCACTGAAACAGCAATATGATCTGGAGATATTTTTTGAGCCGGGCAAGGGTATCACCGGTCATGCAGGTTATCTTGTTGCCAGTGTTATTGACATTTTTGATTCCGGTGGAAAAACAGTGGCAGTGCTTGATACTACAGTGAACCATTTGCCCGAGGTATTTGAATATCAATTCAAACCTGTAGCGCTGCAGGAATCTGCAACAGGTAAATACAGTTACCGTCTTGCCGGTGCGAGTTGCCTGAGCGGTGATCTGTTCGGTGACTATCACTTTGACAAGGAATTGCAGATCAACAGCAGGATCATCTTCGCCAATGTGGGCGCCTATATGCTGGTCAAGGCCAATATGTTCAATGGCATCAACCTGCCGGCAATTTACTCATTAGGCAGGACCGGCAAGATTAAACAGGAATTGATATTCGAATATAAACATTACCGGGACCGGTTGTGATGTCTGGCGGGATAAAACAGGCGGTCATTACCCTGTTCAGGGCTTTTTTCAATATCTGTCTGTTGAAAAGCAGGCCGCAGGACCTGCCATCGTCCTATGATCTGCTGCTGATCTGTTTGTTTCTGTATGCAGCCATCAATTCTCTGTTGGCCTTCACGACTACCACACCGGGCAACGCAATCCTGTCCGGTGTACTTGAAACTTTTCTGGTGGCAGTCATTACCCTCGGCATACTCAAATTGAATCGCCATCCTGAGCGCTGGGTACAGACACTGACAGCCCTGGCCGGCACCGGCTGCCTACTGGGTATCTTGGCCTTGCCTTTATTTACAGGCGTGCTTCTGTTGAATACTGGAGATTTTTTGCAGGGATTGCTGGTTATACTTTATTTAATATTAATTATCTGGAGTCTGGCCATCATGGGCCACATATTAAGACATGCGCTGGATACAACGATGGGAGTGGGCGTAGTCTTTGCCATCTTCTATATCTTCATTACATCGCTATTAATCGGAGCACTCGTTTCCAGGACGGTGGTTGAATGAAAATCCATATCCTGGGTATCTGCGGCACATTCATGGGCGGGATCGCGCTACTGGCCCGTGAGTTGGGACATGCAGTGAGCGGATCCGACGCCAATGTCTATCCACCGATGAGCACCCAACTTATGGAGCAGGGCATTACCCTGATTGAAGGTTATGACCCGGCCCAACTTGAACCGGCGCCGGACCTCATCATAATCGGCAATGCCATGACCCGGGGCAATCCCTGCGTGGAACATATTCTTAATGCAGGAATGCGTTATACCTCCGGTCCGCAATGGTTGCATGAGCAGGTATTACAGGGGCGGCATGTGCTGGCCGTAGCCGGAACACACGGCAAGACGACCACCACCGCCATGCTGGCCTGGACCCTGGAAGTGGCCGGACTCAAACCGGGCTTTCTGGTGGGCGGCATCCCGGAAAACTTCGGCATTTCCGCAAGACTCGGTGAGCCGGATTATTTTGTCATCGAGGCGGACGAGTATGACACCGCCTTTTTCGATAAACGGTCAAAATTTGTCCACTACCGGCCCAGGACCCTGATCATTAACAATATCGAGTTCGATCATGCGGATATATTCGCCGATATTGCCGCTATCAGACGCGAATTTCATCATTTGGTCAGGATCATGCCCGATCATGGTCTGATCGTTGCCCTTGAGGGTGATCCCGAGATAGCCCAGGTGCTGCAGATGGGGTGCTGGACACCGGTGGAATATTTCGGGGGTAAGAATTCCCGCTGGCAGGCCAGGCCGCTGCTGGACGATTACAGCGAATTTGAAATCCTGGTGGATAACCAGCCGGGTGGAATCATGCGTTGGGATCTGATCGGGCAACATAATGCACATAATATCCTGGCGGTGGCTGCGGCGGCAGGACATCTTGGTCTTGCTGCCGGAGAGGTTTGCGAGGCCATGGCCAGTTTCAAGAGCGTAAAGCGGCGGTTGCAACTTCTCGCCGTGATTAATGACATCACCCTCTACGATGATTTTGCCCACCACCCCACAGCTATCCGGGTCACCCTGAATGCCCTGCGGTCTAAAGTTGGAGAAAACAGGATCATTGCGATCATGGAACCCCGTTCCTACACCATGCGCATGGGTGTGCATGGAGATGCACTTGCGGATTCATTCAGCGAGGCTGACCACATATTGTTTTATCAGCCGGAAAATATCACCTGGGATCTCAAACAACAGACCTTCAGCCTCGGCAAGCAGCGCGAGATCTTCAGCAACATTGATAATATCGTTGAGAATATGGTCAAAATGGCAAAGCCCGGCGACCATATCGTCTTCATGAGTAATGGTGACTTTGGTGGCATCCAGCAAAAATTAATCAAGCGGTTGCAGGAGACGTGTTGAATTCTATCCCGTTGTTCCCTCTAAACACCGTCCTCTTTCCGGAAGGCTTGCTACCCTTGCGTATCTTCGAGACACGCTACCTGGATCTGGTCAGTGAATCCTTACGTACCCAGTCTGCCTTTGGCATCTGCCTGATTACCAAAGGGCATGAGGTTGGGGTTCCGGTGGAATGCCACGAGATTGGCACGTTTGCCCACATTGTAGATTGGGAGAAGAGCAGTGATAGTTTGTTGGGGATTACCGTAGAGGGTGGTAAACGTTTTCGTATTCTGAATACACGCATCCGCAAGAACCGGTTAATGGAAGGCGATGTCGAAATCATCGATGACATTGATGATGAGGAATTACCGGTCGAGTATCAATTGCTCTCTGATTTGTTAAGGCAGATTGCCGATAAATTCAAACTTGCCCACTTGTCTGATCATGCAAAATACCTGGATGCCAACTGGGTGGGTTGCCGGCTGGCCGAATTATTGCCGTTTGAACTAGATGAAAAACAATTGTTGCTGGAACTCGATGATCCAGTGCAGCGCCTGCAACAGATACAGACGATGCTGCAGACGGATGAACAGATCAATAATTAATCCTCCTCCCCCTTGCAGGGGGACGACTGCATGGAAGCACTAATACTGCGGGCGCAGGATGCGCAGGAGCAGT
>JBCKWI010000100.1:0-3814 GCA_038922795.1 Gammaproteobacteria bacterium | reverse complement strand
TGATCCTTTGGCACCGGTCAGGAAGGTGATTTCAGCACCGGCGATATCCATACCCATTGCCAACAGTAAGCTCAAGGAGGTCGGATTTACCAAGCTGGTCAAGCGGGATGAAGGTGTTTATGAAAACGTGACCGCGCTCGATCATGAAAAGCGATATATGAAAACAGGGGATCCCTCATCCATCCCGGATCTCAAGGGCAAGATTGGAGATTAGTATCAGAGAAAAGCTTGGCCTAATCCCATTCCAGTTCTACGAATGCCCTGGACACATTAGTCCTGTGTTGCTGGTCGAATAACAACCATTTACCCTTCTCTCCATGACCAACGGTGGCTATGGCCTCTTCCATGAACCGGCCTTCGGCAATCGCCTGCCTTGTTTCATTGAGTAGATTAGTCAGATATTCCTGCTGGGCTGCCATAGCGTCTCGCCAGTTGGTTGCTGGTGCGCCATGACCGGGGATAATAGTGGTGACATCGAGTGATTTAAATATTTCCATAACAGCAAGCCAGCCTTTCAGGCTGCCGTCAATTACAGGAATACGTTCACGAAACAGCAGATCTCCAGTCCACAAGGTACCAGTCAACTCATCCAGTATGGTCAGATCGGTATGGGTGTGTGATTTCTGATAAGCAGTTAATAATAGTGTCCTGTTACCCAGATCAATTAACAGGGTATCGGAAACGGTTTTTGTGGGTCCGATAATTGAATCCTCTGACGGTGATTCACCCAGGTTATTCCTGTATTCTTCAAGAAAGAAACCCCTGTTCATCTCAATGGCATCTTTCATTTCCGTATGACCAATAAATTCAGGCTTGTCCTCAACAAAGACCAGGTTGCCAAGCACATGATCAAAATGGATGTGGGTATTAATCACGTAACACACAGGTTTGTTGGTGATCCTGCGGACACCGCCAAGCAGTTGTCTGCCTGTTGTTATTGAGCCACCTGTATCAATCACGGCAACACAGCGATCACCTACTATGAAACCTATATTAGCAATGTCATCATGACCCGGCTCACCAAAACCGGCATGTGTGCCTTGATGCAGGTAATTATCCGGTGTAATTTCCACCAGGTTGAAAGCAGAGTCATCTCCTGCATATGCGGACAACAGAAAACCATAAACGCAGATTGAATTAAATATGCTGAGGAGAACCTTACTGGTTTTATTCATTAAAGGTAACGGTGAAATTATATTATTATTCAATCGGGCTCTCCTGGAATCATATGTTAAATAGGACGCATGGATTATGCACGCGTTCAAGTTTCCTTGATTGTAGAAATTAACCGATCCGCTATTGATTTGAATCGTTCCGTGTCTGCAAATGTCCTGGCAGACAACATGGCGCCTTCCATACTGGCAAAGATAAACCGGGCAAGGTTTTCCGGTTGATTGTTAATTTCTATTTCACCTGACTGTTGGCCAGCGCGGAGAGTGGCCGTCAACCATTCTTCGCAATTGGTGAAAAACAATCTCACTTCGTCGCTTATTTCTTCAGGCATGGTTGTAATATCACTCGCGAACATCCCGCATAAGCACATCCTGTTATCTGCTTCCAGGGTATTGAGGAAGAGTCGTGTAAAGCTGTCAAGTTTATCCATTGTGGAATTTGATATTGCATCTATCTGATTTAACTCATTGATGAAATTTTGCCGGTAATGCTGCATTAATGCCTTGCCCAGATCGCTTTTAGCAGGAAAGTAATAATGAATGCTGGCGCTCTTGATCCCGAGTCTCTGGGCAATGTCACGAAAGCTGAAGGCGTTATACCCTCGGGATTGTACTAATTCCTGGGCAACTGCCATGATCCTTTGCACAGAACTGGTACTCGACTTCATATCATTAACCTGGCTCAGAAAATCTATCTATTAGTAGATAGATTATAGGAAATATCCCTGTGCCTTACAAAAAATCATATATCACATTGAAATTGAAGAAATAAATATCATGATCGGATTATGCCTTAAGTACCTTGATTGATGGAGATTGATGGGCTAGTTTATTAATTGAAGGATCCAATGATTAAGCACTCAAGATTAAAATCACATCAAGGCACAATCTCTGCGAGGCCTCGCTGCGCCCCGATAAGAGGGCGCCTCTTTTATCTTTCTCCAACAGCACATTTATGTATTCCTTAACACAAGGGGGATCTATGTTTGAACATGATCAGCATATTGTTAATTCTTTATTGTCGGAAAATAATGACTTCAAGCGTCTCTATGATAAACATGACATGTTGAAGCAACGTGTTAAAGAAGTGAATGCAGGCGTGGTACCCATGGATGATTTATCGCTTGAAAAAATCAAGAAAGAAAAACTGATGATCAAGGATCGTATGGCTCATATGATTGAGGATTACCGGCAGACACATCCATAAACTGCAATATCTGAAACGACAACCCCGCCCAGTTGAGAATTGTGCGGGGTTTTTTTATTGACAAGTTGTAACAGGAAAGTTTCTAGAACACCAACCGGATTCCAATCAGGAACAACATGGAGGCCAGTGCCGGACGGACCACTTGTTCGGGCAGGCGAGTGGCGAAATGACTGCCCAGATAAATGCCGGGTAATGAGCCTGCCAGTAACATGGCGAGTATGGTGAAATCAATTGTACCGAGATGCATATGTCCCAGACCAGCGACGGCAGTAAGTGGTACTGCGTGTGCGATATCGGTGCCGATAATCTTGATCGATGGCAGACGTGGATAGAGAAAAAACAGGATAGCCGCCCCCAAAGCTCCAGCGCCTACCGAGGACAGTGTGACCAGTGTGCCCAGTACAACTCCGGCAATGATGGTTATAGGTGACTGTAATTGTCTGTGTAATGCCCGGATGGTATCGAAGCGTTCATTCTGCCCCAGTCTCTGCAAACGATCCTTGAACAGCAGTACGATAGAAGTCAGGATCAGTGCAACGCTGAGTGATGAGGTAATCAGTTTGTCGTAATTGATTCCGGCCTGCCCCAGATATTTGAGCACAAATACTGCGAGTATGGCGGACGGTACACTACCTAGTGACAGCAGCCCGACAATACGCCACTCAATTGTGCCCTTTTTATTATGCACGAGTATCCCGCCGCTCTTGGTTATTGCGGCATAGAGCAGGTCTGTGCCCACCGCGACAGCTGGTTTGATAGCAAAGAACAATACCAGGATAGGTGTCATCAGCGAGCCGCCCCCTACACCGGTCATGCCGACGATGAAGCCCACAATAAAACCTGCGACCGAATAGCCAAATTCCATATCTTGATTCCAGTTAATTATGAAGAATGCCGGGACAAAAAAATGGCTTGTAATATAGCGGGCTTTTTCTATACTGAAAAGTAATTATTATGACTATTTTTATATGATTTTAGAATAAATGGTAGCCGACACATGAAACTACAGCAATTACGCTATATCTGGGAGGTCGCCAGTCATAATCTGAATGTGTCAACAACGGCCGAAAGCCTGTTTACCTCGCAACCCGGTATCAGCAAGCAGATCCGTATGTTGGAGGATGAACTGGGCGTGCAAATATTCCACCGCAGTGGCAAGCATTTGACAGAGATTACCCCGGCGGGCAAGCACATTATTAACATCACTGGCGATATCTTGGATAAGGTTGCGAATATCAAACAAATTGCCCAGGAACATAAAGACAAGGACAAGGGAGAACTCTCTATCGCAACGACGCATACGCAAGCGCGTTATGTTCTTCCCGCTATTATCAAGCAGTTTATAGGGCGTTATCCCGGCGTTTCACTACACATGCACCAGGGTACCCCGGTACAGATATCGGAACTGGCTTCCAAGGGACAAGTCGATTTTGCA
>JBCKWI010000099.1:0-3846 GCA_038922795.1 Gammaproteobacteria bacterium | reverse complement strand
TGGTCGAGATGACAACGACAATATTGATACCATGCTGCTAGCTGCTATTTTAATCATCTCGATTATTATTTTTTTCGGCCCGCAACTCTGGGCAGGTTACATACTGAAACGCTACAGTACCCGCATAGATGAATTCCCCGGCACCGGTGGTGAACTTGCCGTGCACCTGATAAATAAATTCGAACTGCCGGATATCAATGTCGAGAAAAGTGATCAGCAAAGCGATCATTATGATCCTGAACAGAGGGCCATACGTCTTGCGGAAAATATTTATGATGGTAAATCAATGACGGCGATAGTCGTCAGCGCACATGAAGTTGGACATGCCATACAACATGCCACCGGCTACCGGCCGTTCTTTTTACGCTGGCGTCTGGCGAAATTAATCTCACACACGGAAAAGATTGCTTCCATGTTACTGGTCGTCTTTCCCTTCGCCGCTTTATTGACACGTTCACCCGCGCTGGGTGTTTTGATGTTTCTGGTGGGCGCCGGTACCTTATTATTACCGGTTATATTTCACCTGATTACACTGCCGGTCGAACTTGATGCAAGTTTCAACCGTGCATTACCCATATTGGTTGCCGGACAATATATCCCGGAATCAGGTATTCCAGCCGCGAAACAAATCCTGCGCGCCGCCGCCCTGACTTATGTAGCCGCCTCGCTCGCCAGTGTCTTTAATTTCTACCGGTGGATTGCCATCCTGCGCAGGTAAAAATATGAATGCAGCACTAACCCAAGATGTGTATGATATCCGCTGTTTATACACATAGGAGGCATCCCATGCGCACTAACATTGTGATTGACGAAAGCCTGATGAAAAAGGCCATGCGTATCAGTGGTTCAAAAAGCAAGAAGGCGACCGTGGAGGCAAGTCTTAAACTCCTTATCAACATGGATCAACAGAAAGCCGTCAGGAAATGGCGTGGTAAATTATCCTGGCAGGGAGATTTGAACATCATGCGCATGGATTAAAACATGATCGTTGTGGATACGTCAGTCTGGATTGATTATTTCAACGGCAAAGTAAATACAGAAACAGATTTTCTGGATAACCTGCTTGCACAGCGTGTGATAATACTTGGAGACCTGATCCTTGCCGAGATACTACAAGGTTTTTACAAGGACCAAGACTACCGGCGTGCGCGGAAATTGCTTCAGACATTCCCTGTTGTGGAGATGGTGGGACGGGAAATGGCTGAAAAAACCGCCCAAAATTACCGGCGGCTGAGAAAAAGAGGCATCACCGTCCGCAAAACAATTGACGTCATGATCGGAACGTACTGCATCGAGCATGATCTGCCACTACTCTACACCGACAGGGATTTTGATCCTATGGTAGAATATCTTGGTCTGGAAATTCCCACCCCATGAACTGATATGGCGAAACTTGCCCACGTTCTGGAGTTACATAAAATACTGGCCAGCCATCGGCTGCCCGTCTCCCGCAAATCGCTGGAAGAAAAACTTGAATGTTCGCGGCCAACCATCATCCGTCTCATCGAGGACATGCGCGATTACCTGGGCGCACCCATCAGGTACGATCGCAAACGCAACGGGTATCATTACGATCAATCCGGTGACGCAAATTACGAACTGCCCGGCCTCTGGTTCAATTCATCCGAAATCTATGCGCTCCTGACTACACACTCCCTGCTCTCCAGGGTACAGCCCGGCCTGCTGGAACCACATGTCGGCCCGTTAATCGAGCGATTGAATCATATCCTGGATCAGCAGCATACTGGACGCGAAGTCGCCAAACGTATCCGCATTCTACAGGCCACACCACGCATTGCCGATTTCGATACCTTCAGAAAAGCCGCGGACGCCCTGGTCTGCCGCAAGCAGATCAAGATGCTCTATCATGGCCGCGAACGTGATAAAACCACCGAACGCTGGATCTCACCGCAACGCATGGTCTATTACCGCGACAACTGGTATCTGGATGGCTGGTGTCATATGAGTAACGGTCTGCGCACCTTTTCACTGGATCGCATGCATATTGTCTACACCGGTGAAAAGGCAAAGGATATTAATGAAGAACAACTCAATGAACATTTCGCTGATGCCTACGGCATCTTTGCCGGCAAGGCTACACATAAAGCCGTAATACATTTTTCCAAAAAGGCGTCGAAATGGGTCGCTGATGAACACTGGCACTCAAAGCAGGAGTCCAACGTACTGCCAAACGGGGAGTTGGAATTGACCGTGCCTTACAGCGATCCGCGGGAACTGATCATGGACATTCTGAAATACGGCCCGGAAGCAGAAATTATCTCACCCAAAGAACTTCGTGATGAAATCAAGAAGCGCCTGTGGGCCGCCTTGCAGAACTATCAACCCAAAAAGAAATCACCATGAAACTTGCCACTATTGAATCTATCGTTCGCGTACTGAATGAGGCTGATGTCTATTATCTGATTGTTGGTGGACTGGCTGTGACAGCTCATGGCTATGGACGGGTTACCTTTGATGTTGATCTTGTTCTCCAGTTACAACCCGACAACGTGCGCCATGCATTACAGGCACTGGAGTCATTAGGTTACAAACCATTTGTCCCTGTAAAAGCCAGTGATTTTGCTGATCCGGATATCCGTAAAAGCTGGATAGAAGAAAAAAATATGGTCGTATTTCAGTTGCATAGCGATCAACATCAGGAGACACGCATTGACTTGTTCGTCTCCGAACCATTCGATTTTGAAAATGAATACAATAATGCCCTGATTGGAGAAATACTTCCTGGACTGCAAACCCGGTTTGTCCGAATTGAAACCCTGATCCGGATGAAAGAAGTTGCAAACCGCGACAAAGATAAGGAAGATATAAAGCAGTTGAAATTGCTGTTGGAGCACAAGAGGCATGACCGTTAAAGACAAACCGGATACTGAATTAACACAGTCCGCGTGGGAAGTTCATAATCTTGAGCAACTACAGTATTTCCGCTCATTAAGCTTGCGTACAAAACTAGAAGCTGTTCAAAGTATGGCCGATGTCGTCCGCCATTTTCAGAAAATGCGCGCTACCGGCAAATTCAGGACTTTGTCTGATGATGACAAAGAATGAAATCAACTGGGGCCTGACTTCCTGGGAAGGCAGCCGCCGTGAACAATACCGGCGCTGGGCAAAACTCTCTCTCTCGGAAATCCTTCTGGCCCAGGAAGAAATGCAGGAACTGGCAGATCGTTTCCAGAAATTGCACGCCTAACGTAAATCCCCCCCCAAAAAAAATAATGACAAACAACAAATGACCATCTACCAACTCAAAATCACCCTTAAACACATCCGCCCGCTAATCTGGCGGCGCATTCAGGTTCCTACTGACATAAAACTCGGCAGACTGCATGACATCCTGCAAGCTACCATGGGCTGGGAAGACTGCCATCTGCATCAATTCAACATTCAAGATACCAGCTACGGCATCCCCGATCCGGATTTTCCCAGCAACATCAGAAGCGAAAGTAATGTGCGCCTGGACAAGATCGCCAAACCCGGTGACACCCTGATCTATGAATATGACTTTGGTGATAGTTGGCAACACGAAATCAAAATAGAAAAAATCCTGACCGAAGAAAAAAACCAACGTTATCCCGTTTGCGTTGCTGGCAAACGTGCCTGCCCACCTGAAGACTGTGGGGGATTTCCCGGTTATCAACGCCTGCTCAGGATACTGCATAACCCGAAACACGAGGAATACGAGGATATGCTCGATTGGATCGGTGAGGACTTCGATCCGGAAGCCTTCGACCTTGTGGAAATCAACAAAACCCTCTGGCGGTTACGTTAAACACTTAGCACAACTTAGGAACCTCTGAATAAGCTACATTATTCTTTGAGCCGTCATAC
>JBCKWI010000098.1:0-4156 GCA_038922795.1 Gammaproteobacteria bacterium | reverse complement strand
TTGCAGCCGGTTGGGATTATCACCGTAACGCCCGTCCGTTGGCCGTCTTGAGGGTTGTACATAAGCGGCATACCACGGTTCCGGCCCGATTGCCCGCAAGAATGTGGCCGGATGAAATGTCCCGGCGCCGACCTCCATATCATAGGGTTGTTGAATGACACATCCCTTCGTACTCCAGAAGGATTGCAGCCTGAAGATCAGGTCCTGAAAAGTCAATACAACCGGTTTTTTCTTGGCAGCCACAAATCATTTTCCTTACGCACTCAATGCCGGAAGAGTATATCTTGTCCTGTAGGAGCGGGCCACGCCCGCGAACAATGTATGTCGCACGCACGGCGTGCTCTTACAAAATGCGGGCCGTAGGAGCGGGCCACGCCCGCGAACAATGTATGTCGCGCGCAAGGCGCGCTCTTACATATCGTAGGAGCGGGTCTTACCCGCGAAAGATTCACAACCATATCGCATTCCAGAACGGATAATCGCCCGCCCGTTGCACCAATCCCGCCCGGATTGGATTGGCCACGATATAACGCGCGACTGTGACGACGTCTTCATCATTTCGCAACGCGTGATCATGATAGGCCCGTTGCCATAAAGCGCCGGTCCGTTCAAGCACTCGGTTTACCTGTCTGGCACTTGCCGATTTTAACCGGCTCACCACAGTTGAAAGATCGTCATTATCGCCAATCTGTATCAGCCAATGCGCATGATCCGGCATAAGCACCCATGCCAGCATTCTGGCATCGCCCAGTAAATGTTTGTCCTCAAAACATCGTGCAGCGGCACAACCGGCCCGGAAATTCGTGAAGAATGGATTTCTGGAAACAGTGACGGAAGTAATGTTGTAGATCTGCCCCGGCAGTGACACACGTCCACGGCGCAGGGATTGATGACCTGCTTTTTCGGTAGGAGCGGGCCATGCCCGCGAAAGTTTTGGTTTTGATTCCATTGCCTGATCTTGGTCCATGTCGCGCGCAGGGCGCGCTCCTACAGACGTGGAGGTAATTTTATCATTGCATGCGGGCGTGTGCCATGACACGAACAATATTTTTGTAGGAGCGGGTCTTACCCGCGAACCATACCTATCGCGCGCAAGGCATGCTCCTACAGGTTTGGATATGGTTTTACCGATGTGTTGCAGGAGCGGGTCTAACCCGCGAATGATTTTATCGCATGCAAGGCATGCTCCTACAGGTTTGGATATGGTTTTACCGATGTGTTGCAGGAGCGGGTCTAACCCGCGAATGATTTTATCGCATGCAAGGCATGCTCCTACAGAAAATATGATGGTTTGGGTTGCATGCAAGGCACGCTCCTACAGCAAACATGATGGTTTGGGTCGCGTGCAGGGCACACTCCTACTCTTGGATCGTTGGCTTTTTCAGATTACCCGGATTGGATGTGAGGGCCTCATATTTGAAGTCCGGGATTTCATAGACCCATGGAGACAGGGTTTCAGTCAGGTGACGCGCTTCCTGCACCGGGTCCGGTTTGATGTCTGCAGCAGGTTCTGCGACTGCATCCGTTGTGTCTTCATTTTCTTCTTCAGTCACACTGTCTTCCTGAGTTGCGGATGGATCAACTGCAAAAGCGAAATGGGCATAGGCCTTGTTATCAACCCTGACGGTTTTTGCGGTCACGATCAGTCCGTCAAAGGTTGTAGCGGTCGTGGTAATAGTCTCTTCCGGGAATGAAAAATTGTCCAGTACGCGCACGCCATCTGCGCGCATTTCCTCCATGCTCCTGCCGATACGGTTCATAATAATCTTTGCAGCAGAACTCTCGACAGTAATCCCCCTGGTTTGAAAGTCTATCTGTTCAATTTGCTCTTTATAGATTTCAAAAACATTCCCGTCCGCATACTGAATGGTTACATTTTTAATAAAACCTGACGGGATATCGAACAGGTTTCTTTCAAACCAGTCGGCAGGATTGCCGGAGATATCAAGCATGCCTTCGGCCAGCAAGGCCCGGGTCCGATCAGGCAAACGGACATAAAGCCCGGGTTTGCTGCCTGCGGATTGGCGAGGTTTACCGGCTATTATACTGGCGGCTTCTACGTTCCCGCTGGTTTTCAGGGTGATCAACAATGAATTCGCATCTTTGCTCTCCGGATCTTCTACCCCGAGTCTTGCATACAAGGCAGGATCGCCGGTTTTTTCTTCCTCGATCTTGAGATCCGCCAGGTTAATGACCAATGCCCTGACTTTATTGAACAGCGCAGGATAATTATCAGCGCTCTCCAGCACCCAGATATTCCCCTGCTTTTTTAACAGGACTGTCTGACGATCACCCTTGATACCGATCTCGACAATATCATTGATCTGGTTTGCCAGTTCCGGAAACAGGATCTGTTTGGTTATCGTGCTTTGTGGAGCATGCAATTTTGCGGTGATACTGGCCGCCACGATTACCGCCAGAGTGATCAGGGAGAGTAAAAGGAGTTTTCTGTTTTTCATGCTGATGATTATTTCACTCCAGCTCCTGTGTATTATTGCCTCTGTCTGTTTATGCGGTAAATTCCCGTTGCTATCGCAATAAGAAAAACCAGCAGGGGGATCAGGCCGATATTGATGACGCGTAATCTGGTCCCGAGCGCTTCAATGTTTTTTTTGAGTTCATGTTGTACGGCGCGCAGTTCCTTTCTGGTATCAAGGCGCACCTGCCGGATTTTTTCCATCTCCGCGCTTTGTTCAGGGGTCAGGATGAAAGCGCTGTCATTACCCTGTTCCTGTTGAAGTTGCATAATCTTCTTTTCGGTTTCCTGCAGTCTTGTCTGTAATTCCTGTTCTCTTGCGCGGAAAGCAAGTTCTGCATTACGGCGTATGGCTTCAACGCGATCAAAGGGGCGGGTAAATTCACCCCGGCTGCGCAGACTGATCAGGTCATTGCTGCCGGCCAGATTTTCCAGCGAGTTGATGACGAAATTACCGTTGTCCGCGATCGCTTGTGGCAGATCCGTCCCGAAGTAGGATTGTGTCCTGATCCAGAACAGATCCGTCAGGATATCGGTGTCTGCAACAACGATGACATTGATTTCCCCCTCGCGCACCAGGCCGGAAGTATCTGTGCCGGAAGCATCCGTATTGGTTTCTGACTCATTTCCATCATCATCAACGGTATAAGAAAGTCCATCCGGGAAAGCGGTCCGGGCCTTGCCCTGTAAACGCGCGGCGAGTATCTGTTTTTTCTCCATGGACTTGAAGTTATCCAGAATGATGCTGGGGTCACGCTGGATTACAAGAAAATCACGATCCAGTTGCGTGGATTGCCGGGTGGTTTCGATCAAAGGAGTCAGGGTAATGGCTGTGTCTGCTTTCTTCTCAAGAATACCGGCGGTTCCCACATGCATGACCGTCAGTTGGCTGGTGGCGAAATCTTCCTGGTTGAAACTTTCCCTGGCCAGTTTTAACCACGGCAGGTAGGCGATCTCTCTCAGGCCACGCTCGCCACGGGTCTGTACATGCATGGCTGCATTAATATCACCCGCGACTTTTTCCTTGAGAAGTTCAATTCCCCATTGTTCGAATAATCTTGGCAATTCAGAATCCATTTTGGGCATGGCTCCCGGATTTTTCGGATCCGGCGGTGTACGGTCTGATTCAGCCAGTGGATCAACAAACACCATGGCCTTGCCGCCTTTCAAAATATATTGGTCGATTGCAAACTGGGTTCTCAGTTTCAGGTTTTTGGGATGTACGATCATCAGTACATCAATATCGGGATCAATGGTATCAAGATTGTCCCGGAGTTCGCGGATATCAAAAAATTCCTTCATGACGTTGACGATGGTCCAGGGCCCGATATTTGGATCATCCTTGTCACCGTATATGGGCAAGGAACTGAGTATGCCGATGACACTCTTTTCCGGATTGGCCAGGCCATAGAGGAGTTTGGTGATATCGTATTCCAGTGCAGATTCCCGGTTTGACTGGAAGAAGGAAATAATTCTTTCGTCATCAGTTGAGTTTGTTCCTGCCAGGCCAAGGTAGGCACGGTCGCCGGCATTGTTGACAGCAACACCCTGCAAACCCTTGGCGACGGCCTGATCCTCTTCTTCAGAGAAGGATTCCGGATCAATAATCTTGAGGATTATCTTGCCACCGGAATTGGTTTCGTATTCCTGCAACATATCGCGGACACGCACCGCGTAATT
>JBCKWI010000097.1:0-4192 GCA_038922795.1 Gammaproteobacteria bacterium | reverse complement strand
CTGCCAGTCCGCAACGCTGTTTGCTCTTTTCTATAGCAGGCCTGATATTCGTCCGGTTGAGTCCGCGCAGTCGCGCAGCATAATCAAGATATTCGTCCACAGTGAGATCGTGGTAGAGCGGTGGTCGTTCCGGCAGAAAGCCCAGTTGTGATTTTGCCTGGCGCGGTGTATCCATGATATCGAAACCGGCAATACTGACCGAGCCACTGCTGGCGGCGAGTACACCACTGATAATTTGCATGGTGGTGGATTTACCGGCGCCATTCAGGCCCAGAAATCCGAGTACCTCGCCACGCTCCACAGTAAAACTTACATTATTTACCGCACAGTAATTACCGTAATAACGGTAAACTTCGTTAATGGAGATTAGTGTTTCACTATTCATGCCGCAGTTATTATTCTGATTAGAGAGCGAGTTGCAAGTGCATATTCTGAAGAAGATAACATGATAGTTGACAGGATACCGGGTATTGACACCGGTGGCACGTTCACTGACTTTGTGTATTTTGATGGTGAGCGCATGCGCATACACAAGGTATTATCGACCCCGGATGCGCCGGAACGTGCAATATTGCAGGGCATGCACGAGATGAATATCGATTTGCATGGTCTGCGCATCATTCATGGTTCCACCATCGCTACCAACGCCGTACTGGAAGGTAAAGGTGCACGCACGGCATAGATTACAAACCGTGGTTTGAAGGATGTGTTGAGTATCGGCCGCCAGGCACGGCGCGAACCTTATAATCTGCAACCTCCCCGGTCAAACCCCCTGTCCCGGAGCAATCCTGTCTGGAAACCGGCGGCCGCATCACCGCCAGCGGCGGGATTATTGATCCATTGACTACGGATGATATTGCCGTGTTAAAACAGCAGATCAGCGATCTGCAACCACAAAAGGAGATCGCGCAATCGTTACCCCGGGATTTGTTTAGCTCCTGTTCTTCGGAAGTTCTGCCTGAGCAACGTGAATATGAGCGCGGTATTACTACCTGGCTGAATGCCTATGTGGGGCCATTGGTGCATGGCTATCTGCACCGGCTGAGTGACCAGTTAAAACCGGCCAGAGTGTCTGTCATGCGCAGTTCGGGACTGACTTGCCTGGCTGCACAGGCTGGCCGTGAGGCAGTGCATTTATTGCTTTCCGGCCCGGCGGGTGGCGCCAGTGGGGCATGTTATGCGGGCAAACTCTGTGGACAGCACCGGTTGTTGACATTTGATATGGGCGGCACACCTCCACTGATGTGGCATTGCTTGATGGCCGGATTCCACTGACCAGTTATGGCCGGATAGCCGGATACCCGGTCGCGGTTCCTATGGTGGATATGCATACCATCGGCGCCGGGGGCGGCTCGATCGCTTATGTAGATGCAGGTGGCGCCTTGCAGGTTGGGCCGGAGTCTGCCGGGGCCATGCCCGGATCCTGCAGGTTATGCACAGGGCGGTACGGAGCCGACAGTGACCGACGCCAACCTGGTTTTGGGTCATCTGCCACGATCAGTCCTTCTTGGTGGCAGCATGTCATTGGACTACGAACGCGCCCGCTCCGCCGTGAGCAAATTGATTAAACCTCTGGGACTGGAAACCGCTGAACAGGTGGCCGCAGGGATCGTCAGTATTGCCAATGAACACATGGTGCAGGCCCTGCGCAGGTGTTCCGTGCAAAAAAGGGCATCGATCCACGTGAGTTTGTCCTGATGGCCTTTGGTGGGGCAGGAGGTATGCATTTTTATGCCCTCGCTGACGCCCCTGGGTATGCGCAAGGCGATTGCCCCGCTCCAGGCCGGGGTTATTGTCCGCAATAGGCATGTTGGTCGCGCCTCCGGGCAGGCAGCTATCTAAAACACTGGGTTATATTTTAAGTGAATGCTCACATCAAACCATCGTCTCGGCACTGGATGAGCTCATTGACATCGGCAAGACAGCCCTGATAGAGGAAGGCCTTGATAGTGTCCGTCTGGAGATAACAGCGAGCCTTGACCTGTGCTATCGGCCAGGCCTTTACCCTGAATGTCCCCTGAGTGATGGACGAGATGTCCACTATTTATATCGCCCCGGGCTGGGCTTGCATGGCAGATAGGTACGGTAACCTCATTGTGGAAAAATAACATCATCCGCCTAGACCCCGCAGCGCAATACGCGTTAGGATACGATTTGAATAATCAACGTGGAGAACAAAAAGTGCCGATAATGCATGGTTTGTTATATTTACCCTGGTGGGGATATGTCCTGATTATCCTGGGACTGACACATATTACCATCGCCTCGGTTACCCTTTATCTGCACCGCCATCAGGCGCATCACGCTATCGATCTGCATCCTGTCGTCAGCCACTTTTTCCGGTTCTGGTTATGGCTGACCACAGCCATGATTACGAAGGAATGGGTGGCGATCCACCGCAAGCATCATGCCCGTGTGGAAACCAGGGACGACCCACATAGTCCGCAGACTCGCGGGATTACCAAAGTTTTGTTTGAAGGAGCCGAACTGTATAAACAGGAGGCGCTGAACAAGGACACATTGAAATCTTTTGGTCATGAAACACCGGATGACTGGATAGAACGTAATCTATACACGCGCTATCGTGACTTTGGCATTGTGCTGATGTTGCTGATCGATTTTGTGTTGTTTGGTTTTATCGGTATCACCATTTGGGCCATACAGATGGTCTGGATACCTTTTTTCGCTGCCGGCGTGATCAACGGCATTGGCCACTGGGGCGGGTACCGGAATTTTGAATCACCTGATGCCTCTACCAATATCGTGCCCTGGGGTATTTTGATAGGCGGAGAAGAGTTGCATAACAATCACCATGCCTTTGCCAGTTCGGCAAAATTTTCCAGTCACTGGTGGGAGATCGACCTCGGCTGGAGCTATATTCGATTTTTAAATTTTCTGGGATTGGCCCGGATCAAGAAGGTTGCGCCGAAATTGCTGGTTGATCGCCAAAAGTCGGAGATCGATCTGGATACCGTCAGGGCGGTTATTGCCAATCGTTTGCACATCATGTCGCATTATGCCAGGGTGGTTGTCACCCGGGTATACAGAGAGGAGAAAACCAAGGCCAATGTTGCGACCAGAAAACTGCTCAAACGCGGCAAACAGTTAATCACCCGCCCGGCAACACGTATGGACGCGAAGGCGCGTATCAGGCTTGAAGAACTGCTCAGACAAAACCATACCATGCAAATTGTTTATGATTTCTGTCAGCGGCTGCAGGCGATCTGGACGGAAAAAACCGCCACACATGAAAGCCTGTTACATTCCCTGCATGAGTGGTGCGAGGCGGCTGAGGCTACAGGAATAGAAGCACTGCAGGAGTTTGCCGGGAGTTTGCGGACTTATACCTTACAACCGGCTTAATCCTCTCTGTTTTTGTTCCAATACTGCGTTGCTCAGCTTTCTGCGATACTCATTTACTCTTTTGTAAACTCCGTTTACTCGCTACATCCCTGTAGCTCGCCCTTTGGGCCAGCTTACAGCTGTTCAAAATTGTGTTCCTGACTAATTTTGTCTCGAAAACTTCGCGCCTTGTCTTGAAACGAAAACAGAGGGATTAACGGGGATTAAGGGAAACCGCGCGAAGCGACGAGATACGCTTCACGAATAACGAGATACGTTATTTAATCTTGCTTTCCTTGTACATCACATGCTTGCGGACGACGGGATCGAATTTCTTCATCTCCATCTTGTCCGGCTTGGTGCGTTTATTCTTGGTGGTTGTGTAATAGTGGCCGGTACCGGCAGAAGAAACGAGTTTGATTTTGTCACGTGCTGATTTCGCCATGGGATTATACCTTTACGCCACTGGCACGCAGATTGGCCAGTACCTTGTCTATGCCCTGTTTGTCGATAATACGCAGACCCTGGTTACTGATCCGCAGTTTGACCCAGCGGCTTTCGCTCTCAACCCAGATACGGCGCGCATGTAAATTCGGCAGGAAGCGGCGGCGCGTCTTGTTATTGGCATGGGAAACTTTGTTCCCCACCATCGGGCGTTTTCCTGTGACCTGGCAGACTCGTGACATAATAAGTTGTTGCTTCAGTTATTGAAAAGAGCGCGGATTTTACCCGTAATATCGCCATGATCCAAGCCCTTTGCTATAACAAACCACGTTCCGCAAAGGAAACCACTTCATTATTGCCTATCACAAAGTGATCCAGTACCCGGATGTCCACCAACTCCAGGGCG
>JBCKWI010000096.1:0-4269 GCA_038922795.1 Gammaproteobacteria bacterium | reverse complement strand
GCAATGGTTTTTGGCTAAAGGAGCTCTGACTAAGTATCTTCACTGTCATGCTGGTGAAAACGACCCACAGGATGTGGGAAATGCCGTGAGACGCCTATAGGGACATAGGCGGTAGAGCGACGCAGGAGCCAAAGCCGAGGACACGACTACATGGAAGGGGGAAGGGGATACTGGCATGCGCCAGAATGACGGTAGATAGACAACAATGATTTATTCAAAGCTTCCCTGGCTGAATAAATGATGGTATGACAGGGAGATTTATTCATGTTTTCAGTTCCTTGAAAAAGCTAGGGCCTCCTGAGAGGCCCCGCGCCCGGCAGTCGAAACCACCGGGGTAGTAGTGAAAAGATAATAGCTGCTGCCCCTTGGCAAGTCAATGATAAGGTATTATCAAACCGGGAAAATCATACTGAAACAAACGCCCTGCCTGTCTTCAAGGTTGGCTGCCTTGATGTGGCCGCCGTGGAATTCCGCGATCATCCTGGCGATGTAGAGGCCGAGGCCGAGATGCGGTGTATTGTTTTCTTTTTTCTGGCGGACGGAGACCATGGAGTTAAATAACTGGCCTTCCATTTCTTCTGGCAAGGCTGATCCATAATTTATAACGTCGAGTTTGATCTGGTTAGCGCTGACTGATAATTCTATTTTTATGGGTCCACCTTCCTTGCTGAAATCCACCGCGTTCGAGACGATCTTGTCCAGCATCTGTAAAAACAAATCCGGCGAGAGTTTTTTCATCACCGGCGCCGGAGGCAGGAACAATTCAAACGTGCGTGGTTTGTAGGCAAGGCGATAACCCTCCACAATCTGTTCCAGAATCCTGTTCAGATCGACGGTTTCAAGTTCCGCGGATTGCAGTGCCTGTTCCAGTTTCGCGGCTTCGCTGAGGCGGGTCACCAGCATATTCAACCGTCGTATGCCTTCCTGCGCCCGTTCCAGGTAAATTTTGTCCTTCTCTTCAATGCGGGATTGCAGGTTGTCCAGTGATGACTGCACCACGGCCATGGGCGTACGCAGTTCATGTGACAACTTGCCGGCCATGCTCTCAAGATAACTGTTGTATTGTCTGAGACGTTCCAGCATGGCTGAATAATTTCTCGACAGGTCACCGATCTCGTCACTGGCCCGGCTGACTGACATGGTGCCTGCGACCCGTCCATGTTCATCGATGGCTTGTGCTGCTTCATGACTCAAACGGCGCAGCCGGAATGAAAGCCGCGTTGCAAAGGCCAGTAACAACAATGTGATCGCCAGAAATACGAACAATGTTTTATTGACCAGGCTGACCAGTGCATCACGCTGCAACATCTGGATATTGTTTGTTGTCTCTTCAACCACAACGACACCACTGACATTACCGGAGACCCAGACGGGAGTGGCTGCGGAAACAATCACTGCTTTTTGATCAGACGTGGACCGCCAGCGTGATTCCGTATTGCCCTGCAGTGCAGACTGTATCTCATCACCCTGCAACATGGAGGCGCCTGCGAGATCATCAGTAAACCGTTCAGAGACGGATGGTAAGACTATCTTGTAGAAGATATTCAACGGATGCCGGGAAAAATCCCGTCTCAGATTGCCAACCGTGGCAAGCACCTGCCCCTGACTGTCCAGGACCCAGATCCTGCGTCCGGGTGTGGTATCCAGCCGTCTGATGATCTTCTCTATCTGGCTTGATGGTCTTAATAACCGGCCGGGACGTTTTACGGTATTCGGGCCGGCAGTCCCCAGTTTTTGAATAACTGCCTCACCGTCATTTCTTTCTGCATTACCCACAATAAAACCCATGCGCTCCTTAATCATATATAAGGGCAAGGCTATCTCCAGATTATATCCACCGGTTACCGGTTGCCATTCAGCAGCGATATTGGTGACATAACGGATGTATTCATGAAGCTCGTCCCATTCATCCGGAATCATTTCGATCTGGAATGGATTGAACCTGCCCGGCGCAGATGGCGAAAAATAATACCGGTCCTTGACCTGATATTCATCGCCCAGCACAAGTTCTATAAAATCACTGTCTATGGTCTGCTCACTGGTAGGTTGGTAGTAGGTAATTTCACGGTCCCGCACTTGTAACAACGCATAAAGATATTGTTCATATTGCCCAAGCAGTAGTTTGAAAGATAATAAATCCTCGCCATCCTCATCTTCCATTCCGGAATAATAAGTGTCAGACCAGCTCAGATAATTGGCCCAGTCGTCTGTATAACCATCAATCTGTATCGGACTGTCCAGAGTATGAATGAAGAGTGTCTTGTCTGCTTCTGAATAGTTGTAGGGAAATAACTGGTAACTCTCATGCATGGGGCCGGCGATGGCCCGTGCCGCATTAATGAGAGAAAACTCGAGATTGCCCCTGAGATGACGCTCCAGTTCCCGCATATATTCGTAGCCAATGTAGGGAACGGCAAGGATGGCTATCGACAATAATAATAATTTGGTCCGAATGGTGAACCTGAAACCTGATTGTGCTGGACTCCTGCTGTTCATTTCAGTCTCTACCCGCAAATAGAATCCGATACACTGTCATTTCGAGCCATGTCCTGAGCAAATGCGAGGGAACTTGCGAGAAATCTTTTTTTACCATAATCATGCACCTGTAAGATTTCTCCCTTCGGTCGAAATGACATTACAAGAGAACTATTACACACCTCCGTCATGCTGGACCTGTTCCAGCATCCAGTAATTTATTTCTATGACTGGATTCTGGCATTCGCCAGAATGACGAAATATTGTAAATCGTGATCACGTACTGTAGTAAATCAATTTAGAGATTAGGTTTAAAATAAATAATCAGCTTCAGTCAGCATTCCAGCGATAACCCATGCCGTATATCGTTTCAATACAATCGAAGGTGGGGTCTGCCGCCATAAATTTTTTGCGGATTCTCTTGATATGGGAAGTGATGGTGCCTTCATCAACAAACATATTGGCCTCACTCATCAATTGCTCTCGGCTTTTCACATAGCCCTGCATATGTGCAATTGAGTGAACTATCCAGAATTCCGTCAGGGTCAAATCGATCTTCTGGCCTGCCCATTCAACCAGAATCCGGTTTTTATCAATCACGAGTTTTCCATGCTGGACTATCGCATCCTTTTCTACAGGATTACGCAGGGCCTCTACCCGGCGGAACAATGCCGCAATCCTCGCCAACAGTTGCGGCAGGGTAATATCCTTGGTCAGGTAATCATCCGCGCCCAGCCTTAAACCGGATATGGCATCAAAATCCGAATCTCTGGCAGTGAGAAATATAATCGGCAAAGTCGATGATAAACCACGCAATTCCCGGCAGAGATCAAATCCACCTTCGGCCTCTTCCCCCAGCCCAATATCAATCAACACCAGTTCCGGCAAACGCACCTTGAAATATTGCATAGCGGCGCGCCGGTTGCCATAAGTCGAGATCTCATAGCCCTGCCTGCGCAAGGCATCCGCATAATTTTCGCGAATGGCCGCCTCATCTTCTACCAGTGCAATTGTCCTGCCCATAACATTCCTCAAATCAGCAATATAAATATCTCCTCCCCCTGGAGGGGGAGGATGAAGGTGGGGGTAAAATGTGGAGACTGTACCTGAGTCTCAAACTTAACACCCCCATCCTTGCCTTCCCCTATCAAGGGGGGAAGGCAATTTTTCTTTGACTAATTTACCCTATTCCACTGCCAATTTGGTGCCCTCATGGCAAATTCCATTTTTTCGCCACATTTCATCGCCACATTTCCATTTTTACAACCCGGTAACAACATAGATAAAGGCTTAAATAACTGGCACTGAAAACCTTTATCCCTACAGGAGACACTCTATGAAGAAGATCTGTGCATTGCTACTTTCCGCATCTGTCATTCATTCCCCGCTGGCAAACGCTGAAAACGACACTCCCGCAACGGTAAAAAATGAGACTGCGGGATTTGGTATTGGTGCCTTACTGGGCGGTTTGATTGGCGGGCCGCCGGGCGCCGTTATCGGGGCCGCCAGTGGCACCATTTATGGTAATTACACGGCAAGAAAAACCGATACCATCGCCACTCTGGAACAGAAACTGCAAAACAAGGACATTGAACTGGCCTCTTTGCAGGATGAAATCACCCAGGTTCAGATCAACCATGCCAGTAACCTGCAAGCAGTTGCCATCGAAGGGAAACAGGCCTCGCTGCAGAAACTGAGTAATGGCATTTCCTTCTCCATCTATTTCAGGACCAATGATGCAGGCATAGACCCGGTACTGAACACCCACATCAACGATCTCGTGAACCTGATCCG
>JBCKWI010000095.1:0-4327 GCA_038922795.1 Gammaproteobacteria bacterium | reverse complement strand
CCAAGATGAGTAGAATATTCTGCCTGATTTTACTGTTATGTGTAACACCGGGTCAGGCAGAGCAGAGCAATCTTGATATTAGTGACAGAGAAAATATTCCGTTACTCTCCAAAGCATTATTTCTGGATATCACTGCGGCAGGGAAAAAAAGAATTGCGGTTGGTGAACACGGTCATATCCTGATTTCACAAGATGGCGGAAACTGGCGGAAAACCGATGTGCCTGCTGACGCAACACTGACAGCTGTTTATTTCCATGATGATATTAATGGCTGGGCAGCAGGCCATGATGCGGTGATTCTGAAAACTACGGATGGTGGCAAGCACTGGCGGCAGGTCTATTCTGCTCCCGAAGAAGAAATGCCACTACTGGATATCTGGTTTGCCGATAATCAAAATGGCATTGCCATTGGCGCCTATAGCCTGTATCTGGTTACTACGGATGGTGGTGAAACCTGGATCAGGCAGGAGATGAACATAGTTAATAATGACAGTGAAGCAGTAAATCCTGACGATCTGACAGAATCCTACGAACTGCACCTGAATAGCATTGCATATTCGAAATCGGGAAAATTATATATTGTTGCCGAGGCCGGTCGTTTATACCGGTCTGATGATCTGGCTACAACCTGGCAGGAATTGCCGTCACCCTACATAGGTTCATTTTTCGGTGTGTTGCCTTTGGAGAATGAGTCTCTGCTTGTTTACGGACTGCGTGGTCATCTGTATCGATCTGATGATGCAGGTAAAAACTGGGTTGAGATTGAAACTCATACACGCGAACTGCTTACCGATGGCATCTGGCTGCGTGATGGCAAAATTATTTTGACAGGCATGGGAGGTGTGCTGTTGTTCAGCGATGATCATGGAAGATCATTTAAAGTCAATGAACTTGGTAACAGACATGGTTATGCAGCCATCATGGAATCTGGAAAGAATGAAATAATTACCGTTGGCGATCACGGGATTGAAACCTGGACAAGACGGCAAGCGGGTCTTGCTGATGACTGATCACCCCCTGATAAAAAAGATTGAATCTCTGTTGTTCTCAAATAGAAAAACAGTCTTGTTGTTTTTCCTGTTGGCGACTGTATTCATGTTTTATTCGGCCTTGCAACTGCGCGTGGATGCAGGATTTACCAAGATGCTGCCGCTTGAACATGAGTATATGCAGACCTTTCTCAAGCACCGCGATGAATTCGGTGGCGCCAACCGTATCCTGGTGGCCCTCATCGCAAGAGATGGCAATATGTTCACCCCGGAATTTTTTGAGACGCTCAAAAATGTGACGGATGAGGTCTTTTTTATTCCCGGTATTGATCGCGCACAGGTGCGTTCACTCTTTACACCCAATGTACGATTTACCGAGGTGGTGGAAGACGGTATTACCGGCGGGAATGTTATCCCGGATGATTTCAACTACACACCTGAAGATCTCGAACTGGTCAGGGGGAACATCATCAAAGCCGGGATCGTTGGACGGCTGGTAGCCAATGATTTCTCCGGTGCGCTGGTCAGTGCGCAGTTGCTTGATGTTAATCCTGAAACCGGCGAAACACTGGATTATGTCGATGTAGCAAGACAACTGGAAGAAAACATCCGTGGTAAATACAGTAGTGAAAAGACTGATGTCAGTATTGATTATCACATCATAGGTTTTGCCAAGGTCATTGGTGATATTACCGAGGGTGCAGCACGCGTTATTTTATTTTTTATGGTCACACTGGTCATCATCACACTGTTGGTTATTTATTATTCACAATCAGTAAAGATTGCCCTGGTGCCAATCACCTGCTCCCTGATTGCCGTTATATGGCAACTGGGTTTGTTGCCCTTGCTGGGTTATGGCATGGACCCGATGTCTATACTGGTGCCCTTTCTGATCTTTGCTATTGGTGTCAGCCATGGTGTGCAGATGATAAGCAGCATACGGGTTTGTATATACAAAAAAATGGATACCGAAACTGCCTGCCGTGAGAGTTTCCGCCGTCTGCTGGCGCCGGGAATGATTGCATTACTGAGTGATACGATTGGTTTCATTACCATCCTGCTCATCAAGGTAGAGATCATCCAGGAAATGGCCATAGCTGCCAGCCTGGGTGTTGCGGTAATCATCCTGACCAATTTGTTTCTGTTGCCGGTGCTGGTTTCATTTCTCAAGATAGATGCCCGTTATCAGGACAAACTGGCACGCCGTGCAAATTATCTGTTTCCTGTGTGGCAATATTTGTCCCGGGTTACACAACCGGGGAAAGCCACTATTGTTATTGCCTGTTCAGCACTTCTGCTGGGAGTGGGGTTGTGGAAAGGCATGGAGATCAAGATTGGTGATCAACAGCATGGTGTGCCGGAATTGCGCAGTGATTCCAGATATAACCTGGATACCGAAGAGATTGCCAGACGTTTTTCCATCGGTGTTGATGTACTCACGGTGATCGTTGAAACCATACCCGAAGGATGTATCAATTATGCCATCATGGATACCATTGATCGGTTTGAATGGCATATGCTGAATACTGAAGGTGTGCAATCTGTTATTGCACTGCCGGGCATTGCCAAGGTCATTAATGCCGGTTGGAACGAGGGTAATATCAAATGGCGTGTATTACCCAGAAACCAGTCGGTGTTGACCCAGTCGGTGTCGCATATACCCACTTCTTCCGGATTGCTGAACAGTGATTGCAGTGTGATGCCGGTGATGATATTTACCAAAGACTACAAGGCCGAAACCATCAAGGCCATCATCAAGAGCATCATGGAATTTACTGCCAGTCACACTTCAGAACAACTTCAGTTTAAACTCGCCACCGGCAATGTCGGGGTGATGGCAGCATCCAATCAGGAGGTTGAGGCAACACAATTTCCGATATTGATTTATGTCTTTTCAGCAATCATTGTGCTGTGCCTGATTACATTCCGTTCTGTAACTGGTACGTTGTGCATTATTATTCCTCTCGCGTTGGTCTCACTTCTGACCTATGCCCTGATGAGCGTGCTGGAGATCGGTCTCAAGGTGAATACCTTGCCGGTAGTTGCCCTGGGTGTGGGTATTGGTGTGGATTATGGTATTTATATTTACAACCGGTTGTCGGAGTTTATGTCTGAAGGTCTGTCTATCAGCCGTGCCTTTGAACTGACGTTGGCTACTTCAGGATTTGCTGTTCTGTTTACTGCGATTACCTTGACGATAGGGGTGATGACCTGGATATTTTCCCCTTTAAAATTCCAGGCAGATATGGGGATCCTGCTGATGTTCATGTTCTTCGTTAATATGCTGGGTGCAGTTTTACTCCTGCCGGCACTGGCAACTTTCCTGTTGAAAAAGTATAAAATTCCCTGAATGCATCGTCAATGAATTCACCTGTTATCGTCTGGTTCAAACTCGACCTGCGTCTTGTGGATAATCTAGCATTATCGGCTGCAGCAGAATCCGGCTGACGAAATGAGATTGAGAGAAAATGGAAAATAACATGAATTTCACCCATCCACGTTATTGGCTGATCTGGATCTTCTATGGTCTTCTCCGGCTGATTTCGTTTTTACCCTACAAAATTCAGGTTGGCCTGGGCCGCAGGGTTGGCAGAGTGATGATGCATCTCTCACCCAATCGCAGAAAGATTGCAGAAATCAACTTGCGTCTGTGTTTTCCGGACTGGGCGGAAGAAAAACGGCAGGAAATATTAAAAAAGCATTTTGAATCGCTTGGTATCTGTCTGTTTGAATTCGGCATCTCCTGGTGGTGGCCGGATGAACGCTTTCGGCCATTGGCGCAGATTGAAGGTCTGGACAATCTCCATAATGCTCTCAGGAAAAACAAGGGTGTCATCCTGCTGGCCGGCCACTTTACCACACTGGAAATTATTTCCCGGGTGCTGAAACTGCATGCGGATTTCCATCCGATGTATCGCAAGAATAACAACCCGTTGATTGATCACATCATTACCAGTGGCAGGATCAGGCATACCGGCAAGGCGATCCCGCAGGATGATCTGCGCTCCATGATCCGCAGCTTGCGCAGTAATATGCCGGTGTTGTATATACCGGACCAGAATTTCGGCAGGAAGCATTCCATCTTTGTGCCGTTTTTCGGAATCCAGACAGCAACCGTACCAGCCACATCACGGCTGGCAGCCATTGACAATACGCCGGTGTTACCGATAGTTCAGCAACGCCTGCCGGACAATCGGGGTTATCGTTTGGTGATAGAAAAAGAACTGGAAAATTTTCCGACGGATGATCTGGAGCAGGACACCATCCGCATCAATCAACTCTTTGAACACCAGATCAGGAATAACCCGGCCGATTACCTCTGGGTACATCGCCGTTTC
>JBCKWI010000094.1:0-4366 GCA_038922795.1 Gammaproteobacteria bacterium | reverse complement strand
CAGCTGTTGAAAATTATTATCGCATTATACGTAAATTCAGGCGCATGACTAAATCCATACTAGATAAGTCCAACAATACTTCAAGTTGTCATTCCGGCGAAAGCCGGAATCCAGTAAAAACAATTATTTACTGGATGCCGGGTCAAGCCCGGCATGACGAAACAGAGACTTATTCAGAGGTCCCCTAATCTATAAACCTTCGACCCTGTCCCGCCACCGGGCGGGACAGGGTCCATTAACAAAGGTCCCTAGAATTTATAAATGACTGACATACCGATGGCATGCACATTGTAATCCGGACTCTGGTTCCCCAGATTGATTACGTTGGTGACGGTTGGTATCGTTTGTCCAATGGCATCCAGCGCCCAGTTCTTGGAACTGAAATTCTCGTACAGATAATTCAGGCGCCAGATCACGTTGTCCTTCAGATTATAATCCGCCTGCAGGCTGAAGCTGTGAATCCCGGTCACCACATCAGGAAAATCTAAGGCTGTGTCGGGAGGAATGTTATCAATGGGATCAATAAGCGTGATGGCCTTGGAGAAGGTATAATTGGCCGTCACGTCAAACTTGTCCCGGATCTTGCTCCACTTGATCCCGGCGCCGACCGTATTAATGCGGTCCTCGGTGTCGAACAGCCACTGATTGTCCAGTGGAAGACCTTGAATCACCTCCCTGCCCGCCTGTTCACGGTCGAAGAACTCGTAGGTGTAATAGGCGTAGGTATCGATGTTTTCCCTGGGCGTATAACCAACATCAAAGGTCGCGCTGTAGGTCTCCAGCAAGGTCGTGCCGACGCCGGTATCATCAAAATCCTGGGTGGTGTATATGCCGGTGAGCCCGAAAGTAATGAGATCCGCCGGCATCAGCGTCAGCGAGCCGGTGACCCTGTCCTGCTCGCGATCGGCCAGGTAGATCTTTCGGTTAAAGAAATCGTTGTCCCGGCAGGCACCGCCCGGGATGATTGAAGTACAGGCAGCTAAATTAGCAGCTATGAATGCGGCGGAGACATTCGAGGTGAACGGCCGGTTGGGGTCATAAGGAGAGCCCTTCCGGTCTGAACGGGCATATTCGATCCAGCCACTGACCATATCGAACGGATTGGCGGCGAGCTTGACCTTGCCGGTATTCTCCCGGGTAATCGCGACCTCGGTCATGTCCCGCTGGTTCCAGTCGAATTCATAACCCAGGGAGAGCTTGGTTTTCCGGGTGAGCCGGTAACCGGCGTCCATCTCGGCCTTGTGTTGTTCAAAGCTGTAGGGGCGGTTGATGCGGTTGACACTACTAGCCACAGATGGATTTTGGACGACAGTATCCGTCCTGACCCGGATGTACTGATCTTGCGGGGTGTTGTTGTCCCATTTGTTATAGGTATAGCGCACGCCCACATCCAGGTCTTTCAGCGGGCGGATGGAATAATTCAGGTTCCCGTACCATTTTTCCACCTCGCCATCCAGGTCCCGCTGCGGCAAGGCCGTGAGGCAGTTGCCGGTGGTGGGGGCGCACAGGGCGTTATCAATGGAAAACGGCAGGAAAGTGTCATCCTGCAGCATCTGGCTGTAGGACAGGGTGCCGGATAGCCGGCTGGTCAGGCCCAGATTGTAACCGCCGGTCAGACTGACCTGATGGGCGCTGTTGTCCGGCGGCAAGCTGGTCCGCCCGGTCACTCCACCACCACTGAAAGGATTGCTCCAGGTGACGGACTCTTCATCATTGCGGAACAGTGACAGGTTGTAGCGCAGATCAAACTGTTTCACCTTGTCTGCATAGTTGATGCCCACATCAAACTCATCAAATTCGAAATCCACAGGGATGATGAGTTGTGTGGCAGGGGAACCCGAGTTGGTCCCGAAAGCACCCCCCAGCACTTCCGTGCCGTCTTTCATTTCATGGTGGTAGTTGCTCGTGACCTGCCAGGACTCGGCCGGGATCCAGGAGTAACCACCGCCCAGCTTGGTGCGCTGGGTCTCGACATCCACCTGGTTGCTACTGGGAAACAGGGCGGGATTGGCGAATGACCCGGCGCCCGTATTCGCGCCCCGCACCCAACCGGCGGGCAGGGTCTGGTTCGCGGTCCCGGCGCCGACAAACAGGGAATAAGTATCGTCGTGCGCGAAATGCGGCAGTTGATCAAAGTCGAAATAGACACTGTACTTGCCCTGCTCGCCGTATTCACCGAACAGCGAGCGGGAATCCAGTCCCAGGTTGGAGCCGGTCACCTCATAGTATTTCGTGCTGTCATCATCATAGGCCGAGATGCTCCGGATCAGGAAGCTGCCATTGAAATAGAAGGCTTCCTGCTCCAGCCCGGTATACTCCCCGAACTTGTAGGAATCCTCGCTGATATAGATGGTGCCTGCCTCCCATTCACTGTAATACACCGGGGCGGCCTTTTTCTCCACGGTGTCTTCGAGGGTGAAATCACCCCCTTCATCCAGGGCGAAATCCTCATCCTGGGCGGTGCTGATGCCCGGGAGGAGGCACACGCTGGCGATCAACAGATATAGGTTGCGTTTTATAACGTTCATGGCGATTACCCCTACACGTTTCATAGTTATATTCATGCGATCAATTATTTCTCATTGCCTTATCGGGTCAACAGTGGTCCTGACGGATGGTTGGACCCATGGATCTGCACATGGCAAGTGATACAGGCCCTGCCATAGGTTCGGGAAGCGAAGGCAGCATCGGGGATGGCCCCCGGTCCCCCATGCCAATTCGAATGACAGTTCATGCACAGGAAAGGCACTTTCTGTACCAGCATCCTGGGCTGGGTGCTGCCGTGCGGGTCATGGCATACCGTGCAGCTTTCCCGGACCGGTTGGTGCTCCCATAAATAGGGGCCCCGCTTTTCAGCGTGGCACTGGAAGCAGGTCTCATTGACCGTGTTCTTGACCAGGTTGCGGCCAGGGCCACCGTGCGGGTTGTGGCAGTTGGAACATACGACCTTGCCTTCCTTGACGGGATGCCGAGAGAAACGGCTCATTTTTGCGCGTTTGTCGGTATGACACTCAAAGCAAACCTCGGCCTGGGTGGTCTTGACCAGGACCGGATCTTTAGGCAAATGGATGGTATGACAGGTGGAACAGGGGACGTCCGCCGACTCATGCTGACTGCCCCGCCAGTGCATGCGGAGACCTGATTCATGGCAATCGAGACAGACTTTATTCTGATCAGCAGCCGCCGAGACCGGATAGTCTTTGGATTTGTTGCCAAATACGATTTGGGTCGGCAGGCGTTTATCTCCTTTTACAGGTGGTTCTATCTTGACATGATCCGGGCTGGCGCCGTGACAGGTTTCACAATCATGCGATGCAAACGGTGTCCTGGCATCGGCCCGTTGCGCATGCGGCGTCTGGAATATATTGTTCGCCGGGGATTCATCATGACATTTCAGGCAGGTATCGGCGCCTTTCAACGCATATTCCCCTTTATCCGCGGCGGCAGGATCCGCGGCGGCAGGATCCTCAGCCAAAGCGGCAGGACTGTTCAGTACAGCCAGGAATAGCATAAAACCCAACAGGTTTTTATATTTTTTGCTGCAATGACTCATGTTCTATCCCCCATTCAAAACAGACATACTTATTTTTTAACGGCAACAAAATCCGCGTTCCCCTGATCCAGCGCCAGTGTTTGCTCTAATGAAACGTAGTGATAACGATGGTCAGCGTGGTCAGCGTGGATGGCAAAGCCAATGTTATAGGTATTACCCGGCGCAAGATCCTTGTGGTGCGGGCCGGCCGATGTCAGCTTGCGGCTCAGGGTCACCACCCACTTGCCGCCACTGGATTCCACCTGGGCCTCCACCGCCGGGGCATCATTCTTATGGCGCTTGTCCAGGATATAGCCGTCCACGGCTTCGGCGCTGCCGTCGTTTTTGATCTTGGCCTGCCAGTATTCCAGATACACGCCATCATTCAGCAGCTTGTCTATATCCGCCTGCGGTTTGTAATTTTCGCCGCCACCGCTGCGTGTGACCTTGCTCCGTGATTGGGCGAGATATTTGGTGATTTCCTTGCCCGGAGGTGCGCTGGCCATGCCCTCGGCATCATCATGGCATGCCCCCCAGCAACCGGCGCGCTTGGCCTCGTTGACATGGCCATCATCCAGCATCATGGTGACCCTGGCTTTATAATCGGGGTCCTTCTTTTCGCCAGAAGCGGCCGGTGGTTCAGTCCATTCAAACCGCACGTAAAGTTTTTCACCATCGTGTGCGGTTTTGATATCTACATTGAGCGACCCCGGTTTGCCCGCAATCGGGTTGGGCTCGAGTTTCTGGCCGGACACGATCTTGGCACCGATATCACTTTCCTCCTTGGTGTGACATTCAATACAATCCTTGCCTTCCCTGAACTTTTTGGCGGCA
>JBCKWI010000093.1:0-4370 GCA_038922795.1 Gammaproteobacteria bacterium | reverse complement strand
TGATAATTTACTGAATAAGTATTTCATTGGTTCTGACGGATCGTCATGTCATTGACGGTCCGTTTTTTTCTGGAGATAGCGATTTGAGTACCGTTTTTCAATCAGAAGGCATCGAAAATCTGGAAGGTGAGATTGCCACCGTGCTGGAATCCAGGTTTGGTGATGGTTTGGTGTACCTGCCCAAGGACAAACCTAGCTACTTCTTTTTATTGGCAAAAAAGGAAGGCTTTATCAATGAAGATGGTTATCTGACCCGCAAGGGCCGGGTCTTGCTGGCACGATATTCTTTCAACTGATTGCCTGTATCACCCTTTCCTCCAGCCTCTGGCTTCACTATTCTTAGATTTGGGAGTGCTCTCTAGCTGAGCTCGTCCATCAATCCAAGATAAATAAGAATATGAGGTGGAAGAGATGGCAATCTACAGTACCGGGGATATTCGCAACATCGCGCTGGTAGGTCATGGCGGGGCAGGCAAGACCACTCTGGTTGAAGCCCTTTTGTATCATGCCGGCGCAATCAAAATTATGGGCTCGATCGAGAAGGGAACGGCTGTGTGTGATTTCGATCCCCAGGAAAAAAACCATCAGCACTCACTGGATTGTGCCATCGTCAGCATGGATTATCACGGTGGTCATATCAACCTGATTGATACTCCGGGATATCCGGATTTTATCGGCAGGGCCATGGCCGTTTTGCCCGCGGTGGAGACCTGTGCTGTCGTGATCAATGCCCAGGGCGGGATAGAGATAACGACGCACAAGATGATGCAGGTAGCTAAGGAGCGGCGCATGGATCGGTTGATCATTATCAACAAGATCGACCATCCGGATGCCGATCTGCCGGCACTTCTTAATAACATTCAGGAAACATTTGGTAGTGAATGCTTACCGGTAAATCTGCCGGGGGACCGGGGCAGTCAGGTGGTTGATTGTTTTTTTCAACCGCAGGCCCAAGGGGTGAAGACTGATTTTTCATCAGTAGAAGAGGCACACACACGGATTATCGATCAGGTCATCGAACTGGATGAGGATCTGATGCGGATCTATCTGGAACAGGGAGAGGAAATAACACCGGAGCAGTTGCATGATCCATTCGAACAGGCCCTGCGTGAAGATCATCTGGTCCCGGTCTGTTTTGTCTCGGCGGCTACTGGCGCCGGTATTCCTGAGTTACTGGAGTTGTTTGCCCGGTTGATGCCCAATCCCATGGAGGGTAACCCGCCGCGGTTTTTGCAGGGCGAAGGAAATGACGCCAAACCCTTCGAGATCTCCCCGGACCCTGAAAGGCATGCACTGGCCCATGTGTTCAAGGTCAGTATCGATCCCTATGCCGGTAAACTGGGGGTATTCCGGATACATCAGGGCAGGATCGCGAGGGACAGTCAATTATTTATTGGTGATGCCCGCAAACCCTTCAAGGTAGGGCATCTGCTCAAACTCCAGGGCAAACAACATATCGAAATTGAGAGCGCTATACCGGGGGATATCTGTGCAGTAGCCAAGGTGGAGGAGATCCACTTTGATGCAGTGATCCACGATTCACACGAAGAGGATCATATCCACTTGCGCTCGATAAAATTTCCAGCGCCGATGTACGGTTTGGCGATCGAGGTGAAAAGCCGGGGCGATGAACAGAAGATCTCGGATGCCCTGCACAAGCTCCAGGCAGAAGACCCGAGTTTCATGGTGGAACATCATGCCAGTCTGAATGAGACGGTGATCCGGGGCCTGGGCGAACTGCACCTGCGCATGATACTGGAGAAGTTAAAAGACACTTACAATGTTGAAGTAGAAACACACCCGCCCAGGATCGCTTACCGGGAAACCATCACAACAAATGCTGAAGGACATCACCGGCACAAGAAACAGACCGGTGGCGCCGGTCAGTTCGGTGAGGTTTATCTCCGCATCGAACCGTTGCCACGTGGTGCAGGGTTTGAATTTGTCGATGAAGTGGTGGGCGGTGTGATCCCGCGCCAGTTTATTCCGGCTATTGAGAAGGGGGTGTGTCATGCGGTGGAACAAGGTGTGATTGCCGGATATCCGCTGCAGGATATCCGGGTCACCCTCTACGACGGAAAATATCATACTGTGGATTCAAAAGAAGTGGCCTTTGTCTCCGCCGGTAAAAAGTCATTTATAGAGGCAGTCAAAAAGGCCCGTCCGGTAGTGCTGGAACCCGTAGTGAATATCAGCATCATGACACCGAACCAGAACCTGGGTGATATTACGGCAGACTTGTCAGTCAGGCGTGGGCGGATAACGGATACGGTTGCCCTCTCCGGCGGGATGACCAATGTCCGGGGGCAGGTGCCACTGGGCGAGATCAGCAGTTACCAGTCACAGCTTAAATCGATTACCGGCGGGATTGGTTCGTTTTCCATTGAGTTTAGTCATTATGATCCGGTGCCGGGCCGGAAACAGCAGGAATTGATCACAGAGTTCCATCCGAAGGAAGATGAAGGGTAAAATGGTACGTTGTTAATAACAAAAACGAATAACCATAGTATAATCAATTTCTTTTCCGCATAAGAATGAATTGTTATGTTCGCGTATTACATTATTCTATAAGACATAGATACAGGTAATTCAGTGAATTAAACATGTACAGATATGATAATTATGACCAGACGATAGTCGACGAACGGGTTGCGCAGTTCCGCGATCAGACCCGGCGTTTTCTGGGCGGGGAATTGACCGAGGATGAATTCCGGCCATTGCGGCTGATGAATGGTCTCTATATTCAAACTCATGCCCCCATGCTGCGTGTGGCCATCCCCTATGGTTTACTGTCATCGAAACAAATGCGCATGCTGGCGCATATTGCCCGCAAATATGACAAGGGTTATGGGCATTTCAGTACACGCCAGAACATCCAATACAACTGGCCGAAACTGGAAACCGTGCCGGATATCCTGGCGGATCTTGCCAGTGTCGAGATGCATGCGATTCAGACCAGCGGTAATTGCATCCGTAATATCACCTCGGACCATTTTGCCGGTATTGCGGTAGACGAGCTCGAAGATCCCAGACCTTATTGTGAAATTCTCCGGCAGTGGTCGACTTTCCATCCGGAATTTTCCTATTTGCCGCGTAAATTCAAAATAGCTATTATTGGCGCCAGCCATGACCGGGCCGCCGTACAGGTGCATGACATCGGTCTGTATCTGGTGAAAAACGATCAAGGTGCAACAGGATTCAGGGTGCTGGTGGGAGGTGGTCAGGGACGTACACCTTATATCGGTGCTTTCATCCGCGAATTTCTGGAAAAGAAACATCTGTTGTCGTATATGGAGGCGATCCTGCGGGTCTATAATCGTTATGGACGGCGGGACAACAAATTCAAGGCCAGGATCAAGATCCTTGTCTACGCACTGGGCCCGGAAAAATTTGCCCGCCTGGTGGAAGAGGAATGGGAGAAGATAAAAGATTCGCCGTCGTTGCTGCTGGATCAGAATGAGATCGATCGGGTAAGCGCATATTTTACCTCACCGGATTTCGACAAGACGGCCGATCAGGATACGAGCTTCGCGGAAAAACTGGCTGCGGATAAAACCTTTGCCACCTGGGCCGGACGAAACATCAAATGGCATAAAGTCCCCGGTTACCGTGCGCTGATCATATCGTTAAAGGCGCCGGCCAATCCGCCGGGTGATGCTACGGATGAACAGATGGATTTCATTGCTGATTTGGCGGACCAGTACAGTTACAGCGAGATTGTCGTGACGCACGATCAGAACCTGGTCTTGCCGCACATCAAACAGTCCGATCTTTATGCGCTCTGGCGGACATTGAAATCAAAAGAGCTGGCGACGCCCAATATCGGTTTGCTGACGGATATGATTTGCTGTCCGGGTCTGGATTTCTGCTCACTTGCCAACGCCGGCTCGATCCCGATTGCCAGGCAGATCAACGAAAAGTTTAATGATCTGGATTACCTGCATGATATCGGTGAGATCAAGATCAAGATGTCGGGCTGTATGAATGCCTGCGGCCACCACCACGTTGGCCATATCGGCATCCTCGGTGTCGACAAGAAAGGCGTCGAGTTTTACCAGTTGACTCTGGGTGGTTCTGCCGAGAATGATGCTGCAATTGGCGATCGTCTGGGACCGGCCATCGAGAAAGAAAAGGTGGCGGATACCATCGGTAAAATCCTGGATGTCTATCTTGAACAGCGCATAGAGAACGAACGTTTTCTCGACACCTACCGGCGCATAGGCATGGAATCGTTCAAGCAGCGCGTCTATGCTGAAACAGCAGCACCCGAAGTGGAGGTAAAGGCCGTTGCGAGTCATTAAAAATAACCAGATTATCGAAGATGAATGGCAGCGAATAATGGAGATCGATGTCGTTGAGGAATTGCCTGA
>JBCKWI010000092.1:0-4416 GCA_038922795.1 Gammaproteobacteria bacterium | reverse complement strand
CTCCTGCTGCTGCCTGTTGCATCCATGTGCATTTCCAGACCGTAAGAGCGGGCCATGCCCGCGAACTTCTGGATACTGAGTTTCCCTAATCACCCATCGCTAATCACCCATCGCACGCATGGCGTGCTCCTACATGTTGTCTATCACAGCCAAGGCGTGCTCCTACACGTTGCCTATCACAGCCAAGGTGTGCTCCTGCTGCTGCCTGTTACAGCCCAGGTGTGCTCCTGCTGCTGCCTGTTACAGCCATGTGCATTTCCAGACCGTAAGAGCGGGCCATGCCCGCGAACTACTGACCCCTGTATTCCTTTTTCTCAATGCTTTATCACAGATTCCTGATTTCCACCCTGTGCTTTCATCTCCTGCTGCTTTTTCTGCTGTGTATATAATGCTTCGAAATTGACCGGCGCCAATAACAGTTGCGGGAATCCGCCTCTGGTCACCAGATCACAAACCAGTTCACGCGCAAACGGAAACAGGATATTCGGACAAATCGTCGCGGCCATTTGCTCGACCATGTTCTTTGGGAAATCCTTAATCAGAAAAATCCCGGCAATATGTGCTTCTACCAGATAGGCCGTCTTTTCACCCAGTGTGACAGTGAGGGTGACGGTCAACACGACTTCATTCAGGTCTTCATGAATACTGCTCGCCTCGCTGGACAATTGCATATTGACCCTGGGCGCCCACTCGTCGGCAAAAATCTGTGGTGAATGCGGGGTTTCAAACGAGATGTCTTTGATATAAATTTTCTGGACCGCAAACTGCCCGGTATTGGTATTACCGGCGGCGGCATGATCATTTCTGGCTGGTTCTGTCATTGTGTCATTTCCGGTTATGCTGTTTCTGCTTTGGTCTCGTCCCGTATCAGGGGCAAGTTTGCACTACGCCATGTTTGCAAACCACCCTTAAGGCGATAAAGCTGATCAAAACCCTGCTGTTTGAGGATCCGTGCCGCACGCGCGGAATCTGTTTCAATTCTGCAACAAAGTATCAGTGGACGATCCTTGTATTTGGTCAACTCGTTCTGCTGTTCAGATAATTTTTCGACGGGAATATTCAGTGAATTCAGGATATGGCCTTCGGCAAAATCCTTGACCGGACGCATATCCAGCATGATGGCCTTTTCATGGTTCATCTTGCGGGTTGCCTCCATCGGCGTCAGCTCTGCAACACCGCTGAAGGAACTGCCAAAAAAATTCCACAGTAACAGGGCCAGAATGCCAATCATTAGTGAAAACAGAAATAAATGATTGGCGATGAATTCAGGAATATTTTCCATGTTTTGTCTGTTAGGTTATGGCTTGATTGATGAATTGATCTCTTGAAATCCGGCTGGCGTACCGCCCTGCTCACTGTCAAGGCGTGCATAATACGTGAATACAGGGCAGATTAAAAATATCCACCGGCAGGTCAACTCCCCGGCCAGCCGGCCCAGCATTCAATATAGGCAGTGGGCTGTTTCATGTTAAACTTTGCGGCACAGTCACCCTGGCTAAGATATTCATTATCAATACGATTTTCTATTGCCTGAATAATATTTAAATGCAGCTCAAGCATAAACCACTTGTCCTCATTATCCTGGACGGCTGGGGTTACTCTGAGAACACCGTCTATAACGCCATCTACAGCGCGAATAAACCAGTGTGGGAAAAATTGTGGCTGGAGCGCCCGCGCACCCTCATCCGGGCCTCAGGCATTGACGTTGGCCTGCCGCCACAACAGATGGGTAATTCCGAGGTGGGGCACATGAACATAGGTTCCGGCCGCATCGTTGATCAGGAGTTTTCCCGCATCACCCGTGCCCTGGAAGATGGTTCGTTCTTCAAAAATAAAACCCTGATAGATGCTTTCAACAAGGCTGCCGATACCAACAAGGCGGTCCATATTCTGGGTCTCTTGTCACCCGGTGGTGTACACAGTCATCAGGACCACATTTTGTCATTGATAAAGTTGACCGATAAATGCCATGTCAATAACGTTTACCTCCATGCCTTTCTGGATGGCCGCGACACGCCACCGAAAAGTGCCGCGGAATATATACATCAGGCATATCTGGAAATGAGAGAACTGGGCAAAGGTAAATTCGCCAGTATTATCGGCCGCTATTATGCAATGGACCGCAACCAGCGCTGGGAAAGGACCCAGGCCGCCTACGATCTGATCTGCGATGGTACGGCGGACTTCCGCTCTGATGATGTGTTCATTGCTGTAGATATGGCCTATTCCCGTGGCGAAACAGATGAATTTGTGAAGCCTACGGCCATTACGAAGGCGGGACATCCGCCCATACGGGTTGAAGATGGTGACGTGATAGTCTTCGCCAATTACCGCGCTGATCGTGCCCGGCAACTTGCCCGCGCCTTTACCAAACCGGATTTCATGAGTTTCCCGAGAGAACGCGTCCCTGGTCTCGGTGCATTTATCAGCCTCACTGAATACAAGGCCAATTATGAATTTCCGATGGCCTTTCCACCGGAACACCTGAAGAATGTATTTGGTGAACATATCGCTGAACTCGGATTAAAACAGCTGCGCATTGCTGAAACAGAAAAATATGCACATGTCACCTTCTTCTTTAATGGCGGAGAAGAACGGGCATTCAAGGGTGAAGATCGCATACTGGTGCCGTCGCCGCATGTGGCCACTTATAACCAGAAACCGGAAATGAGCGCCCTCGAAATCACGGAGAAACTGATCGAGGCGGTCGAAAGCCGTAAATACGATTGTATTATCTGTAATTACGCCAATGCCGATATGGTCGGGCACTCCGGTGATTTCCAGGCGACGATCAAGGCCATTCAGTCCATAGATAAATGTCTGGGTAAGGTCATAGAAGCCACTACCAGGGTTAGTGGCGAAATCATCATTACGGCTGATCATGGCAATGCGGAACAGATGCGTGCCTACACCACGGAAAAGATCAAATCCCAGGCGCATACTGCCCACACTACCAATCTTGTGCCCATGATTTACATCGGACGTCCTGCTGAATTCCTCCCCGGCGGTGGCGTGCTTTCGGATATTGCACCGACTATGCTTAGCCTGATGGGCCTGGACATCCCCAAAGAGATGACCGGCAGACCATTGCTCAAGCTTTATGAAGAACCGGAACAGGCCATTGGTGGAAAATAGATCCTCTGTAACGCAAACAACCTTGTCCCGGTTTTTATGCTTATGCCTGTTACTTTCCGTGGTAAATACCGGATACGCGGTAAAAACATCTCCCGGCGATAAAACGGTCGAACTGGAATCGGTACGCAGCCAGATTGCAGATGTTAAATCTGATCTCGACAACGCCAAAAGCGAATCTGAACAGTTACAGGAAGAATTGCAGAATACCGAAGTAGAAATTAGCAGGGAAACCCTGCGCTTGAAGGAAGTGGAAGAGGAAATACAAAAAAGAAATGATCGTCTCGAAACACTGGACCAGACCATCGTTGAACATGAAAAGGCATTGGCGCTCGAACGGTCGTATCTTGCCAGACAGATACGCGCAGCCTTCATGGATGGACGCAGCGATTATCTGAAACTGCTGCTTAATCAGGAAGACCCTGCCAAGGTCGGGCGTGTCCTCGCCTATTATGATTATTACAACCACGCACGTATAGATTCGATCAATACCATCAAGGATAAAGTAGAGGTCATCAATGGTCTCAGCGCCATGCTTGTTTCGGAAACCGAACAGCTTGAAAAACTGAAAGACCGGCAGATTGCCAGGAATGAACAACTCATGGCCTTCCGCGAATCACGCGCTGATATCCTTGAACGCCTGGATCAAGACATCACTGAGAAAGACCAGCAATTAAAGTCCTTGATTGAACATGAGCAAAAGCTGTTTGCCCTGCTTAATACACTGGACAAACGTGATGACAAGATCATCTTTTTTGAGGATATCGCACCCTTTGGCACACTCAGGGGAAAACTGCAATGGCCTGCGGAAGGGCGGTTGCTGAACAAGTTCGGCAGCCGCCGCAAAGGTGCCTCGCTTAAATGGCAGGGGGTAAAAATAGGCGCCAGTGCCGGTAATGAAGTCCAGGCGGTATACACCGGCAAAATCATCTTTGCCGACTGGTTCCGTAACCTCGGGTTGCTTATTATCATTGATCACGGTGACAGTTATATGACTCTTTATGGCTATAACCAGACCCTGTTGAAAAAGCCCGGTGACTGGGTCCTCGGAGGGGAAACCATTGCCTACGTAGGTGATACCGGCGGCCAGACCAACCCCGGCATCTATTTCGAGATCCGGCACCGGGGTAAACCACAGGACCCTGAATTGTGGTGCAAAAGATAGTGTGTCCGGATGACGAGACTTGTCACTTTGTAGTGCCGGACTGTATGCTTGACTGTATAACTGAACATTTCCTGTATACCGGCAACTGAGGAACCTCTGAATAAGTCTAATAATTCTTT
>JBCKWI010000091.1:0-4600 GCA_038922795.1 Gammaproteobacteria bacterium | reverse complement strand
TGAAACTGTAGTCAGGCGTTATCGCAACAATATTTATGTTATGAAACCTTTGCTGGAATTACACATGGAAACACCATTATCATGGGACCTGGATAATCCACTGTATTTTGATTATGGCCGTCTGGTAGCCACGCGCGCTGTTGGCAAGGGAATAAAATCTGAATTAGTAATTGATAATATGGTCCAGGTGCGATTCAGGAGTGGTGGCGAAACAATATGCCCAGCAGGAAGAAAAGAAACGCACAAACTCAAGAAATTATTTCAGGAGTCAGGTGTGCCACCATGGCAACGTGACAGGGTGCCGTTATTATTTATTGACGGTAAACTTGCCGCAGTCACCGGTTACTGGATAGACGATAGTTTTAATGCAAAGGGAACAGAGCCGGGTTGGGAAGTATCACTGACTGAACATTAAATAACTTAATGGGAAAGCAATTTTGTATCGATAAAAATTATTAATTATATGATTAATATGAGTATTATCAGAAAGTTCCTGAGCAAGACCAATTCATCCGGTGTAGTCTCACTTTTAAGGCAGCATGCCGGACAGACTGTTGAACAAGAAGGGCGCAATCAGCGTTTACAAAATATACATGGACGGGAAAAGATTGATCTACAGATGCTCTATGAGAAGTGGGTGGTAAAAGACAGCTGGCTATTAAAACATGAGGCCCTGCCTCTGTTATTTGGCATTGATCCGGAACGTAATACCCGGCTATCATAGCCTGAACCGCAAAATAATTTCAATCAACCCTGGTGTCATGCAAAAAATTGTGTAGAGCGTGGATTACTCAAGGTGATAAATCAGGAACAAGTAGATGAAAACTGGCGCGTCAGACCTCTCGATATCTATCGCTGGGCCAGGATCAGCCGTATGGAGTTACCCGATGTCTTTAATATGCTGATGGAATTTGTTTCCAAAACTGTAAAACAACCAGAATTACAACCAGCTTCCCAAGATGATTCCAATATAGATTATGGGTATATTAAATTTGATGAAAACCGGGAGAAGGTATTGGGTATTGCTCTTGCCCTGTTGGCTGCCTACCCGGAGAAGTGCAAAAACAGCTGTGGACAGGTGAAGGTGGATAAAATTGTCAGCCTTATCCATGAGAAAGGCGAATTCTGGCTGGGTAATGAATCACTGGGCCTGTCAACAACTGCAATCAGGGATTTAATCAGTAAATGGTTAAATACCCTGCCATCACCACCAGACACTAATGTGTAAACGGAGCCCTGGTATTCTGCATCTCAGTCACTTCTTCGAATGTATAATCTACCGGTAACAGTGTAAACCTGAGATTAATATCGCCAATTTCAATAATATCGCCTTCACGCAGGATATGTTTATCGATCTTTTTATTATTTACATAGATGCCATTCAACGAACCCAGGTCGATGATCGTGAATATATCACCTTTATCACGATCAATTTCGGCATGCCTTCTTGAAACAGAACTGTCCCGTAATGTCATTTCATTATCCGTACCACGCCCGATTCTCCATATGGTATTTGTTATCGGGTAACGTTTTTTTGTCTCGTCCTGGAATACCAGATATGCATAAGGTTTGAATTCATTAAAACTCTTGGATATTGCTTGTTTCCTTTTACCCTGATTGTTCATGATCAGGAAAAAAGTAACGATTGTAATTATCAATAGAATGATCAGGGCTGCTGGTATCCCGTACCATAACCACAAATTTATCTTATTGGCGGGCGATTCTCTGGTAATGACGATTGGCTGTTGAGCAGGTGACCGGGCAGGGGTTATTCCAGCTTGCGCGGGCTGGCTGGGTTCTGCCGGTTTTAGTGTGCCAGTGATGGGTAAACTAACTGGAATTTTGGCATGATAATTACCAGTATCCGTTTCAAAATACAGTTTGATAATAAAGTTTTCTTTGCTCTGGCCGGTGAACAATTGAGATAAATCAACATTGAATCTGCCGCCATTATCAATACTGCCGAAGGGATTATTCAAAAAAGTCTCGGGCAATTTTAAATTATGATCTGCTTCAATAAACTGGCTACCGGTTTCATCACTTAACCTGCGTAACGTTTGCAGGGCCACTGAAAGCGCCACAGAGCGTGGATAACCCAGTCCGGTAATCACAACACCCGTCTGTTTAGCGGCCTTGATGACATCATCATGAAAATAGGCCGTATCTTCCGCCAGACCATCAGATAACAGATAGACTGATTTACGATCAGCGTTCACTTTCCCCAGCAGATCAATCGCTGTCAGAACGCTCCGGTATAATTCTGTCGTTTGACCAACAGCACGTAATCTTTCTGCTGCCGTTGTCATCTGTTCATTTGAGGTCCCGATAGGTACTTCAAGCTGTAATGACTTGTTAAAGCTGGCCAGACCAATCCTGTGGTGTTCCCTGGAAGAACTCAGTATTTTTGCAATATCCTTTTTATTCTGGTCTATGACGTTCTGGCGCGCCGGATCGCTGGTGTCAACAACCAGCAGGATGGCTGTGATGGCATCTTTCCAGGGGTAATGTTCTAAATTATTTACAGACAGTGTTTTGTTATCTCCGCTGGCCGTAATCGCAAGGACTGGCTCGGCGGTTTTTAATCGATAATCGCAATTTAATTTTTTGCTTGACCCGGATGGGAGGCAGGAAACAGCCAGATTATCTGAAGTTACCGGCGACCCATAAACAGAATGGGCTGCCATAAATAGTATGGATAACAATAAAATTACGGGTGTTTTATTATATCCTGTCATGGAGTCATAATTACTTGTCAGGAAACATCGGATCGGGTAGGTCATAAAACTGTATTTTAATACTTTTTTGCCCTGATCTGGGTGCATCCCTCAAATCATCGATAATATTATCATGATCCTCTGCTTCACCAAGTTGTGCAATCCCTTTGTTCAGCTTTGAATTTGCATTGATCACCATCTCATGCAATTCATTTGAATACTCCAGCCGGTGGGCCCGTGGTGGAGAGGGTGATGCCAGGTTCTCAATCCGGGTCACCCAGAGATATACAGCCCCGACTTCTCCGGTAATCTTGTTCGGTTGCCGAACATGGGCCGCAATTAATTGAAACCGTTCCGGCAGATTTTCAGAGGTTGGCCAGCCGAGCAGGTGAGGATAGGATAAATAAGTAACGATATAGAATATCGAAGTTAATATGATCGTTCCGGCTTTTACTTTCCATGACCAGTTGGAGTAAAGATTGATACTGAGCAATATCAATCCAATTAAAACATAGGCAGCAACCAGTCCTGCTATTCCCAAGATAAACGTATTTATACCCTGTTTCCAAGGATTGTTATGATTTTTATTGACTTAATATAACAAGCTGTTTAGGCAGAAAATTAATGTCAGTGATATCTCCGCCTTTGCCCACCTTGAATCTCAAGGCTGTTTTTTCAGCACCCTTTTTCTCAAGGGTAACCGTTCCGTAGTACTTGACTTCAAGTTTTGGATTGACCTTATCCAGACGAATATTTACATCTACCGGTTTGCCGGTTTCCGTTGCATAGTAATGAGCGTTTACGACATACTCACCCGGGACCACACCACGTAATGTAATCATTTCCTGGTTCAGCGGGTTGAAAACTTCTTCACCATTGATATTGATGGTGTCATTGACTAATCCACGATCATCACGATCAAGATGTAATAATCCCGCCGCCGGATTTCTGAACCATATGAGCTGTCCCTCCGGGTCTTCTACCCAGGTCTCAATATCATTCGGGTTGTTGTCTTCCCAGGTGATGGTAATAATGTATTCTGTCTTGGGGTCAATAATGCCGGATTTTGCCTCTGGATTCATAAACATAATCGCAACCAGAAACAGAAAGGTAAATCCAAGCAGGGCATTGAATAATAAATCCGTAAACGGATCCGCTTGGGAACGCTTTTTGTAAAGCATGGGGTCAGTTTATCTTGGGAAGTATATAAACCTGGGCCAGGTGTCTGGTCGCCCCTATCAATTTATCCACGCTGGTGTCCAGCATGTGGTATTGACTGGCCGCCAGCATGCTACCGATCAGCCCCGCCAGGGTTGTATACAGTGCGGTACCCATCCCGATACTCATATGTTTGAGGATCTTCTGCATGGATGTCACATCAAAATCCGTAATATTGGCAACCGAGCCTAACATGAAAATGAACCCGATAATGGTGCCCAGCAGACCAAGCTTGATCATGATATCAGCCGAGAACCAGCCTATTTCATGCGGCCGTTTCAGTTTTGATTCGTATACCTCAATCAGATCGGTATCGCCGTCCACAACCTGATCAGCGGTCCTTGCGTTATTAGTACCCTTGTTGAGCAGGTCATGTATATAGCTTGTGACTATGCAATCAGGAAGGACTGTATTTCCATTGATATATACTTTGTCACCTTCCATATGTAATTGAATATCAGCATTATCACGCACCAGTGCTTCAACTACTTTTGAATCATTGATTTGCCGGGAGATATAAACAACACGCAAGGCGCAATGGATGGCCACAAATATATACAGGATGGTAATTGCATAGGATATATAGCTTTTGTCACTTATATATAACAATAACAGCACATTTTCCTGCCACGCCAGAGTGATTGCGAAAATAAATATGCCAGTGAAGA
>JBCKWI010000090.1:0-4679 GCA_038922795.1 Gammaproteobacteria bacterium | reverse complement strand
CCCCCTGCCAGGGGGAAGGTGTAACAGATTATTTGTTTCCACAAAGAGCGCAGAAAACTAATTTTGAGATAGGTTGTAGTATGGTTACCTGCAGTAACCAGAAAACTCATCACCGCTATGACACAGTAGTTCTGTCCAGTCTCGTACCCAGCAGCATTGATGATCAAATCCGGGTATTATTTTCAACCGGATATTTCCGGTATCAGTAGCTTTGTCGAGGTAAGCACGGGTAACAGATGCAGGGACTATCTTGTCTTTTTCTCCTATCAGATGTAATTGCGGTAAAGCCTGTATTGATTCTGCGTAATCTGCAGGATTAAGTGATCCTGACAGTGGTGTTACATCATGCAGGCTGGTCCAGTACGCGTGATCAAGATTGGCCCCAATGGTGACCAGCCAGGTGACATCCCGCCGTCTTGCTGCTAGCAACACAGCGATACTCCCCCCTCCTGAATAACCAACCAGTCCAATTTTCCTGTATGAGGATGTACTTTGGTTTATCACATCATCGATTGCTGTAATAACTTCTTCAGCATAACGGTGCGTAGACCAGTATTTCGAATCACAGGTTTTGAGTTGTTCTGCGGTAAGGTACTGACAGGGTCTGGCGATATACAGTACCGAGGGATTGGGATCCGTGGCAGCCAGTTCCAGTGCCATGGGTGTTTTGGGGGTAGGGTCAGGGGAGAGGCGTTCTTTATGTTGAAAGGCATATCCGTCACCTTCTATATATACTATTAATAAATCTGTATTTTCACCTTTCAATCTACTGTAGGAAGTCAATATAAATTGACCGGTATTAATAACCTGTTTTGTCATGCCGGCATTTTGTGCAATTGTTTCAGCCTTGTCATAACGGTCATCAAAGGTAATGCAAGCTGACAGCAGACTTACCGCTAACAGCAACAAATATCTTATAAACAGTTGTAAACCCATAATACTCGTTCTAAGCTCATCTCATATTGGTTGGGTTGGGTAAAATACGGAGCAAAATGTGAATCATTCGGCATTTTACCTGAATTATACTGTTAACTTATAATCTTAAGGATTAGCCTTGTCGGGATAATTATCTGAAAAGAGAGCGGGAAAATATTATGAATATCAGCTTTTACACAATTCTGAAGAACCTCTGTTTATTGCCCCTGTTTTTTTGTATGGCTTTAGGTACGCCTGTGTATGCAGCGGATAATGCCGGACAGGTGGAGGGGACAAAAGGAACCGTCAGGGCACAATTACCCGGAGCAGAGTCAAGGAAGCTTGAAAAAGGTTCACCCATATTCCAGAGCGACATCATCAAAACAGAAAAAGACTCTGCAGTGTAACTGTTGTTTAACGATCAGACCAAGTTTTTTCTCGGTGCGGATACCGAAATGAGTATTGATAAATTCAATAACCAGGGTACTGCAGAGGAGAAAGGATTTACTTCACGTGTTGTTAAAGGCACCTTTCGTTTTATAACGGGCCTGATAGCCCGTGAAAAGCCTGAATCCATGGAGGTCAATACGGCTGTGGCCACTATCGGTATTCGCGGTACGCATGTCGTCGCGGAAGCGGATGCGACCAGTGCCACCATAATTCTGATGGAAGCTGAGGAGACAGCGGGCAAGACCAGTATCGAAGTATCTAACCAGTATGGAAAAGTCTTGATTGATGAACCTGGTTACGGCACTGAAGTGCCGGATCAGTTCAGTCCGCCGTCGCCACCAAGACGGATGCGCCTGGAGACCATCAACAATCTCATGCGCTCCATGCAATCCATACAACGGATCAACATCCCACGTCCACGCATGCCGTCAAATTAAATACAATATTAAAACAATAATGGCACTGCTTGGTGCCAGATAATATCCGGTAGCGTTGCAATAGATGAAGGTTCTTTATAACCTCAAACGAAATGCAGCGCTGATTGCACTGAATGTCCTCGTCCTGACTGTATTACTTGCCAATACCGCCGGGTTAATACACCTGCCATTCATCGGCTTTCTGGAAAACTATGCCTACGACGCCCGCATGCTGATCAGTATGCAGGAGGGTAAGGACCCCAGGATCGTGATTGTCGATATTGACGAAAAAAGCCTGGCAGTTGAAGGGCGCTGGCCATGGAACCGTGACAAGATGGCAAGATTGCTGGATCTTTTATTTGATCACTATCATGTATCAGTTGTTGGATTTGACGTGGTATTTGCCGAGCCTGATAAAAGTTCCGGCCTGGATATTCTGGATAATCTGGCAGCAAATGATCTGAGTAACTTACCCGAATTTAAACAACATCTTGATCGGATCAGACAACAATTGGATTACGACAGTATTTTTGCAAAGAGCATGGATGGCAGGCCGGTTGTCCTGGGATACTATTTTAATGTGGAGTCGGAAGGTGGCAGCCAGGTCAAAAGTGGTGCTTTACCAGAACCTGTCCTGACCAGGGATGATTTCATTTTAAAACCAGATATAAAGAAAGCGGCCGGATATGGTGCAAATCTGTCCGTTCTTCAGGAACATGCAAAGGCAGCCGGGCACTTTAATCCTCATATTGACGCAGATGGTGTTGTTCGTCGCGTGCCTTTGCTCATGGAGTACGAAGGCAATTTTTATGAATCATTGTCATTGGCCATGAGCCGTCAGATACTGGGCGTCAATAAGATAGAACCGGTGCTCGCGGATGATATTGCACGGAATTATGCCACCATGGAATGGTTGCGTATCGGGCGTTTAACAATACCGGTTGATGAGGCAGCTAATGCGATTGTTCCGTTTCGAGGCAAGGAACGCAGTTTTCCTTATGTATCCGCCACAGATGTTCTGCAACAAAAAACCGACCCCGGCGTACTAGAAAACACTATTGTGCTTGTCGGAACTTCAGCGCCAGGCTTGTTCGACTTGAGAGCAACTCCGGTCCAGAACAAATATCCTGGTGTCGAGATACATGCGAACCTTATTGCCGGCATTCTGGACCAAAAAATCAAGGAAATACCGAAATATGTTCAGGGCATTGAATTCGTGCAACTGTTGATAGTTGGTTTGATCATTACCTTGCTGTTGCCATTTTTCACACCTGTATGGTCCATGAGTCTTACCTCTGGACTCTTAATTCTTACTGCCAGTATTAATTATCTTATCTGGCAGGAACTGAACATTGTGTTACCTATCGCTGCAACCATCACCATGATACTCATATTATTATTGATTAATATGAGTTATGGCTTTTTCTTCGAGCGGCGTATCAAAGGCCAGATTACCGATTTGTTTGGCCAGTACGTGCCCCCCGAACTGGTTGATGAAATGAGTGATGATCCATTGTCCTATATACGTGAAGCAGAAGAACGTGAGATGACCGTATTATTTTCTGATGTGCGTGGATTTACCACATTATCCGAGGGCCTGAATCCAAAAGAGCTATCATTAATGATGAATGAATTTCTTTCGGAATTGACCCGGGTGATTCATGAACACCGTGGCACGATCGACAAATATATGGGGGATGCCATCATGGCATTTTGGGGTGCTCCGGTAAGAGATCCTGAACATGCAAAACATGCACTGATGGCAGGTCTATCCATGATAGAAAGAATGTATGCATTGCAGGATGAATTCGAGGGCCGTGGCTGGCCGAGACTGGCCATCGGGGTCGGTCTCAATACCGGCAATATGAGTGTAGGCAATATGGGATCCAGATTCCGTACTGCTTATACTGTCATAGGAGATGAGGTCAATCTGGGTTCGAGACTGGAAGGACTGACCAGGCAATATGGAGTGGATCTGATTGTAGGCGAAAATACAAAAAACAAATTGCAGGATTATGTGTTCCGGGAACTGGATCTGGTTAGGGTAAAAGGCAAAAATAAACCGGTAGCCATTTATGAACCTTTGGGTGCATTGAAAGAGGTCAGCAATGATGAGCTGGATGAACTGAAACTTTATCAGCAGGCCCTTGAGAGTTACCGGAAGCAGGATTGGGACCAGGCCGCAGCTATATTCATACAACTGAAGGAAAAATATCAAGCCAGAGCTGTTTATGATATTTACCTGGAACGGCTGGAGATTTACCGTAAAAATCCACCCGCTACTGACTGGGATGGTGCTTTTACCTTTACCACGAAGTGATCATCAATTCTTCAATCGTTTATATTGCATCCGGCGTGGCTGAGCGCTTTCTCCCTTACGCCTGATGAAATCCTCGTGATATTCGGTGAAATTTCCGTCATAAAACACCACTTCGCTGTTACCTTCAAAGGCGAGGATATGCGTGGCAATCCGGTCCAGGAACCAGCGGTCATGAGAGATGACCATCACACAACCTGGAAAGGCCAGAATGGCCTCCTCAAGTGCACGCAAAGTTTCCACATCAAGATCATTGGATGGTTCGTCCAATAACAATACATTTGCACCTTGTTTCAGCGTGTTTGCAAGATGCAGACGGCCGCGTTCACCGCCGGAGAGATCGCCAACCCGTTTTTGCTGATCCGTTCCCTTGAAATTGAAGCGTCCAAGATAAGCACGCGAACTGATTTCATAATTGCCGATGTTGAGGTTGTCCTGACCACCAGAGACGGCCTCCCAGACAGTCTTGTTGTCATCCAGGGTTTCCCGGCTCTGTTCGACATAGGCAATCTTGACCGATTCACCGAGATGGACTTTGCCGCTGTCCGGTTTTTCCGTGCCATTAATAATGCGGAACAGGG
>JBCKWI010000089.1:0-4689 GCA_038922795.1 Gammaproteobacteria bacterium | reverse complement strand
AAATCAGAGTTCCGGCCAGGTGGATAAATTATTAAAAGAACATGATCTCGCCAGCCTGTTTATTGCTGCTGATATGAATGCGCTGAGTAGCCAGGCAGAAGCCCTGAAGGAAAAAATACCCTCAGCACTTAAGGTACGATTATTTTTTCCAGGCCAATATCAGCTGGATCGGGAATCCAAACCCCCGCTGGGATTTGCCTCGCTTGATCTGCTCAAACAGGCAGAACAATCAGGGAACCGAATGGGTGCCGAGGTACACGCTTTTGGTAATCCGGATGCCCACCTGGTTTTGATCCACAGGATTACCGGCGACACTGGCGTCTTACTGGGTCTGTTACACCTGAGCCTTGAAGTTGCGCCATTTATCAATCTGGACGAAGCTGCCAAGGGTGTGAGTGGTTATGTTGAATTGGCGCAGGATATAGGCGGTCAGCTGCTGGTATTAAATAAGGCCGGCAATGCCCAGTATCGTCAGGGAGGGCCGGCCGTCACCAGGGAGGTGCCGGGCACACGCTGGCGTATAAATTATTGGGCCCCGGTTACCGTAATTACAGATGATCTGCAAAATGCGGACTCGAAATTTTTATATATGATTATTTTGTTATGCGCGCTGGCCGTTATTGCTATAGTGTTCATACTGCGCCGCAGAAATTCAGAGGTTGTAAATCCGGGACAGGAACAGGGGCGCGAGGAAATCATCTATGCCGGAGCTGTAAAGGCCATCATGGATGGATTGCATCCGGGCCTGGAAAAACTAATCCCGGGAATATCCACAAAGGAAAACTCCGGTACATCGCGCCCTAAAATCTCACAAGGGCTTACTGGCAGCGATGATATCACGGCATTCGCTAAACCAGCCACGAAAGTATCCTCTGCCAGCAATAACAATAGGCATGCACCACCCACGAAACATGCCAAACCCACAGTCCATGGGACACCAAAGCCGGTTGTTTCTCCAAAACCTCCTGTTTCTCCAAAGCCGGCTGCTGCGCAACCTGTTGTCCCAGAACAACCCGATGTGATTTCCGCGGACATATTTCGGGCCTATGATATTCGCGGTGTTGTTGGAAAAACCCTGACCGTTCATGCTGTCCAGGAGATTGGCCGGGCAATCGGTTCGGAAGCAAAGGCGCGTGGCCAGTCAGGGATGGTGGCCGGGCGTGATGGCAGAACTTCAAGCCAGGAGTTAACAGATGCATTAATCATGGGCCTGCGTGCTTCCGGTTGTGATGTCATTGATATAGGCCTGGTTGCAACTCCGGTGCTGTATTTTGCAACCTTCCACCTTGAGACTGGTAGCGGCGTGATGGTTACCGGCAGCCATAACGGTCCGGAATATAATGGATTAAAGATAGTGATAGATAATGAAACCCTGTCAGGGGAGGCGATACAATCAATACGGCAACGTATCGAATCCGGCAATTTAAACTCTGGTCAGGGGAGTCTGCAATCCGCCGACATCACTGCTGATTATCTGCGCCGGGTCACGGAAGATATTCCCGTGGCCCTGGGTGGTGCATTTAAAGTGGTGGTAGACTGTGGTAATGGTGTTGCAGGCGGTATTGCGCCACAGGTCTATCGTGCCATGGGTCATGATGTTATTGAACTGTATTGTGATATAGACGGGAACTTCCCGAATCATCATCCGGACCCCAGCCAGCCGGAAAATCTTCAGGCACTCATTGCCAAGGTGAAGGAAACCCAGTCAGATATCGGGTTTGCCTTTGATGGAGATGGTGATCGGCTGGGCGTGGTTGATGGTGAAGGTAACATCATCTGGCCGGACCGCCAGATGATGTTATTTGCCCGCGATGTTCTGAGCCGTAATCCGGGGGCGCCCATTATCTACGATGTGAAATGCAGCCGTTATCTGAAGTCGATCATCGAAAAGAGCGGTGGCAAACCCATGATGTGGAAAACCGGCCATTCACTCATAAAGAACAAAATGAAAGAGATTAATGCCCCGCTGGCCGGAGAAATGAGTGGACATATTTTCTTCAAAGAACGCTGGTATGGTTTTGATGACGCGATATATGCAGGCGCCCGCATGCTGGAAATTCTTGCCAAGACCAAGACCAGACCGGCACAGGTATTTGCAGATCTGCCGGGAGGGCTGTCAACGCACGAATTACGTATTCCCCTGCCGGAAAAATATCATACCCAGTTCATGCAGGTCCTGAAAAAGAAAATGTCATTTCAGGGGGCAGAGATTACAGATATTGATGGCATTCGTGCGGATTTTCCGGATGGCTGGGGTTTAATCCGCCCCTCGAATACATCCCCTTGCCTGATCGCGCGTTTCGAGGCGGAAGATAAAAAATCGCTGGAAAAGATCCAGAAGGATTTTCGCGACCTGATACGTTCAGTAACACCGGACTTGAAGCTGCCGTTTTGATGCGGTTTTGCTTATACTGTGCCGGCGCCACAGGTTTATTGTGACGGCATATTTGACTATTCACCATCACCAGCATAAATATGACTTCTGATTCAGACATTGCGGCAGGTATCGCTTCGGTATTAACTGAAGCCCTGCCCTATATCAAACGCTTTAATGGCAAGACCATGGTCATCAAGTATGGTGGTAACGCCATGTCTGATGAAAAACTCAAGAGTGGCTTTGCGCGTGATGTTGTGCTGATGAAGCTGGTCGGCATGAACCCTGTGATCGTGCATGGTGGTGGACCCCAGATAGGCGAGTTATTGAAACGCATCGGCAAACAAAGCGAGTTTTTTGAAGGCATGCGTATCACCGACAGTGAAACCATGGATATCGTCGAAATGGTGCTGGGTGGCCAGGTCAACAAGGAAATCGTTAATCTTATCAACAAACATGGCGGTTCGGCGGTCGGTTTAACGGGTAAGGATGGCGCGCTGATACAGGCGCGCAAACTGGTCTTCACCCGTAATAATCCGGAAATGAGCGCACCTGAAATTATTGATATAGGTCATGTGGGCGAGGTTTCCAGTATAGATACTGCTGTAATTGATATATTGCTACAGGGGAATTTTATACCGGTAATCGCACCGATCGGCGTCGGCGAGGATGGCCAGTCGTATAATATCAATGCCGATCTGGTGGCCGGCAAGCTGGCCGAAGTGATGCAGGCGGAAAAATTGATCATGTTGACAAACACTGCCGGCTTATTGGACGGGAATGGTAATGTATTGACCGGCCTGACTGTCGGCAGGGTCAATCAGTTAATTGAAGAGAATGTTATCCACGGAGGTATGTTGCCCAAGATTCACTCGGCGCTGGAAGCTGTCAATGCCGGTGTTAAAGCAGCGCATATTATTGATGGGCGGGTTGAGCATGCAGTGTTACTGGAAATTTTTACCAACAAAGGGGTCGGCACGCTGATTCAGGGCAGGTCCGGTAACCCCGCGGCATGAGATAATGTTTGTATGACTGATCAGAAAACCAATCGCCGCCAGCAGATACTTGAAACTCTGGCTCATGAGCTGGAAATTCATCCGGGTTCGCGTATTACCACAGCAAGCCTGGCACATGCAGTCGGTGTGTCCGAGGCGGCGTTATATCGTCACTTCGCCAGCAAAGCCAAGATGTTTGAGGCGCTTATTGATTTTGCGGAAGAGTCTGTATTTGGCCTGATCAATACAATATTGTCACAGGAAAAAAACACAATAAACCGTTGTGAGAAGATCGTAAAACTGCTACTGAGTTTTTCCGAGAAGAACCCGGGGATAACACGCATCCTGTTGGGCGATGCGCTGGTCGGTGAGAATGAGCGCTTACGTCTGCGCGTTGGACAGTTTTTTGAAAGGATTGAAACTCAGTTCAGGCAGATTCTGCGCGAGGCCAATTTATCAAATGAGGCAAGGGCGGCCGCAAGTATTGATGCAACAGCCAATCAATTGCTGGTAATAATCGAAGGCAAGATGAGCCGTTATGCCCGCAGCGAGTTTGAAAAAAAACCCACCGCTTACTGGGAAGAACAGTGGCAGGCGTTGAAGAATAGTTTATTCAGGTAAAGCAATACTTTATTGTATTGATTTTAGCTCCTTAAACCTGTCCACATCTTTGGCATAATCAAGTTTTACATTTTCCGTTTCTTTATGTTTACCATCTATGAATTCATTATTCGTATTGATTTGCTTGCGTAAAGAATCAATGTCCTTGACCAGTTCCTCTGAGGCGGGTTTACCGGCCCGTTCTTCGTTGGCAGCCTGTTCAACAAGTTTATCCAGGGTTGCCTGCAACTTCTTGTTCCGTGTCTCGGTATGAGATATGGACAATTCAATTGCTGCTATCTTCCCGTCCCGCGCCATCTCAATGTCATCTACGTTACTGAAGGTGTCCAGCAGTATTCTGTCTCTCTTGATTGCTTCTTCATTAATACGATCCTGATCTGCCTGAATTTCAGCCAGTCGTTTTTCTTCAACCAGTTCCTCATCTGTTTTTTCGCGCGCAGTTTCGTCAACAACAAATCCACGTTTGTCCAGTTCCTTATGACCTGACTCAGCAAATTCTGGCGGGAGTTTATCTCCACATTCTTTTACTCCTTCTTTATTGGTCCAGCAGACAATGCGGGCCTGGGCAGGAATAGAGAGAGAGGCCAGCGTTAATATAATAATCAGAGAAAACAATTTGGATGATTTCATAACCGTACCATATTAAATAAAAAGAGCTAATTTTAGATTAATCGAAACAGGCATAGACCAAGTAAACAA
>JBCKWI010000088.1:0-4795 GCA_038922795.1 Gammaproteobacteria bacterium | reverse complement strand
GTGTTTATACCCGGAGGGTGCCAGCATGACGATTCAAGGAATTTTTAGACTTATTCAGAGGTTCCTTAATACTCACCAATGCCTTACAGAAACCCAAATTGTAAGTTTATTAACTCAAAAACATTTCATAGGCCGGATTATTGGTCTCTTCCCAATATTGCATCTCCAGTCCATCCAGAAATTTCTGAAACTCCGGACGCTCTTCATCCTTGACCTGGATGCCCATCAACACACGGCCATAGGCAGCACCATGATTACGATAATGAAACAGACTGATGTTCCAGCGCTCGCCCATTTGTGAGAGGAAATGCAACAGCGCACCGGAACGTTCCGGAAATTCAAACCGGTAAAGCCGTTCATTTTTCGCCTGTGGCGCATGACCGCCGATCATGTAACGCACATGCATTTTTGCAACTTCATCGCTGCTGAGGTCCAACACTTCATAACCTTTGCTTTTGAGTTGCGAGATCAATGCATTCTTTTCTTCAACGCCATTACGCAACTGGACTCCGGCAAAGACATGGGCCTGTTTGCTGTCTGCATAGCGGTAATTGAATTCCGTAATAAGACGTGGACCGAGATCATGGCAAAAGATACGGAAGCTGCCCGGACGTTCCGGGATGGTTGTACCGATCAAGGCCTCGCGATGTTCGCCTAGCGCCGAGAGTTCAGCGATGTGCCGGAGACGATCAAAATTCACATTGGCGCCGCTGAAGATAGCGACCATTTCCTTGCCCTTGATCTTTTCGCGATTCACATATTGTTTCAGTCCTGCCAATGCCAGCGCGCCAGCAGGCTCCGGGATCGATCGGGTATCTTCAAAGATGTCCTTTACCGCAGCACAAATCTCATCGTTACTCACCAGTAATATTTCTTCAACGTACTCACGTGCAACACGGAATGTTTCCTTCCCGGCCTGACGCACCGCCGCACCATCGGCAAAGATACCGATATGATCCAGCACTACACATTCACCTGCCTCGAAGGCACGTTTCATACACGGCGCTTCTTCTGGTTCGACACCAATAATCCGTATTTCCGGGCGATGGGCCTTGACATATGCCGCAATACCAGCGACAAGACCCCCGCCACCGATCGGCACAAAAATGATATCGATGGTATCGGGATGTTGTTCCAGTATCTCCACACCGACAGTCGCCTGCCCGGCGATGACCACGGGGTGATCAAACGGTGGTATTAAGGTCATGTTCTTTTTCTCTGCCAGCATCACGGCATGGTCCTTGGCTTCGTCATAGGTATTACCATGCAAGAGCACTTCCGCACCCAGACGTTTGACCGAGTTGATCTTGATCTCAGGCGTGGTCTTGGGCATGATAATAATTGCATGTATGCCCAGTTTTTGTGCCGCCAATGCCACGCCCTGGGCATGATTACCGGCCGATGCTGCAATCACACCTTGCTCGCGGGCGCCATTTGATAAGGTCGCCATAAGATTGAAAGCGCCACGTAATTTATAGGAAAAAACGGGTTGCTGATCTTCCCGTTTGAGCCAGATATTATTGTCATAGCGGCGTGATAGTTCACGCGCATAGTCCAGTGACGTTGTTACGGCAACCTCATAGACCCGGCGCGAGGCTTCGGCAATTAATTTTTTGTATTCTTCCAACATCTGTATAAGATAACATTTAAGTGATTATGAGACATTCCTAAAAAACGGGGTTAGCAGTGAATCAAGTCGAAAAAAAGCGCAACGTCGCTGAGGCTGCCCTTCAATATGTTGTCGTGGATGGCTATATCGGTGTCGGTACCGGCAGCACAGTCAATCATTTCATTGAACAACTGGCCAGGATTAAACACAAGATCGAAGGCGCTATTTCAAGCTCAGCAGCTTCCGAAAAACTGTTGCGAGAACATCATATCCCCGTTGTACCCCTGAACAGTGTCATTGAGATCCCGGTCTATGTTGATGGTGCCGATGAGGCCACCCGGCATCTGCAATTAATCAAGGGCGGCGGCGGGGCGCTGACCAGGGAAAAAATAGTCGCTGCTGCCAGTAAAAAATTCGTCTGTATTATTGATGATACCAAGCTGGTAGATGTACTTGGAAAATTTCCTCTGCCCGTTGAAGTGATCCCGATGGCGCAAAGTTATGTGGGGCGGCAGCTGGCCAAACTGGGCGGGCAACCGGTGCTCCGGGAGGGTTTTACGACAGATAATGGTAATATCATTATTGATGTTTATAACTTGTCTATTTTGCAACCGGCTGAACTGGAGGTTAAAATTAATAATATTGCGGGGGTTGTCAGCAATGGTCTGTTTGCCCGGCGTCCTGCTGATGTGTTGCTGGTTGCAGACGATACCGGAGTGAAAACTCTGCAATAACTGATTGATTCAGCCGCGGATTTATATGAAAATCTTTGCTACATCAATGCGTTACAAGTTTGTAAAACAGGAAAACTTAACAGGCGCATATTTTGTTTATTTATAATAAATAACTGATATTCGCACTGTGCAAAAAATAACTTTGGAGAGTAGATTATGATCTTTTACATTGTCTATGCACTGGCAATTGTTGTGCTGATTATGCATTTCACTGGCTGGCTGGCGAGACGCAATATGGAATGGCTGGTGCTGACCACGCCGGTTGCTGTATTTGCCGTTATCATCCTTGATTACATGAAGATCATTTAACGCCCAATAATCCATCAATGATTGGATTACTGCAACGGGTATCCCACGCCTCGGTAGCGGTTAATCAGAAGATCATCGGTAGAATAGACAGGGGCCTGCTTGTCCTCATCGGGATTGAAAAAGGAGATTCAGCCACCCAGGCTGACAGGTTACTGGAAAGACTGTTAGGTTACCGGGTATTCCCTGATCCGGAAGGCAAGATGAATTTAAGCCTTGCCGATATCAAAGGCGGTCTTCTGCTGGTCCCGCAATTTACCCTCCCCGCCGACACCCGCAAAGGTATGCGCCCGAGTTTCAGCTCTGCCGCATCGCCGGATAAAGGCAGGGAATTCTTCGAATACCTGCTCTCGCTTGCCAAGAAAAAATACCACACGGTTGTATCCGGAATGTTTGGCGCAGAAATGCAGGTAACTTTAACCAACGACGGGCCGGTGACGTTCTGGCTAAAAACGTGACAAATCGGCAGGATAGCCGATTTGCACAGCGCAAGCCCCCACACTGGGCCCAGCACATGGATGTGCTGAGTGAAGCATAAAACTGATACGAGGTGCGTTTCACGTGTCTAGCCAATCACGCGGTTTCAAAAACTTCTCGTAAAGTTCTGCTTCTGCGCTGCCCGGCTCCGGCTGCCAGTTATATTGCCACCTCACCTGTGGCGGCAATGACATCAGGATAGATTCGGTACGGCCACCGGATTGCAAGCCAAACAAGGTGCCACGGTCGTAAACCAGGTTGAATTCCACATAACGGCCACGCCGGTATAACTGGAAATTACGTTCACGTTCTCCATAGGGCATGTCCTTTCTGCGTTCGACGATGGGTAGGTAGGCCTTGAGGAAATGATCGCCAACGCTCTGCATGAAGGCGAAACATTTTTCATAACCCCATTCGTTGAGATCATCAAAAAACAGGCCGCCGATGCCGCGTGGCTCCTGCCGGTGTTTGATGTAGAAATATTCATCACACCATTTTTTGTATTTCGGATAAACATCCGCACCGAATTCCTTGCAGGCGTCTTGTGTAGTCTGATGCCAGAGACGCGCATCTTCCTTGAATCCGTAACAAGGTGTGAGATCAAATCCACCACCAAACCACCAGACCGGTTCCGCGCCTTTTTTCTCGGCAACAAAAAAACGTACATTCATATGCGTGGTTGGCACATAGGGATTCAGCGGATGGATCACCAGTGAATCACCCAGGGCCTGAAATGCTCTGCCCGCGAGTTCTGGTCTTTGTGCCGTTGCTGATGCTGGCAATCCGGTGCCATAAACATGCGAAAAATTGATGCCCGCCTGTTCAAAGATCCGCCCGTCACGCATGACCCGGCTACGGCCACCGCCACCTTCCGGACGTCGCCATTCATCCTCAATCAACACCAGTTTGTCATCCATCGCCATCAGGGCACTGGTAATGCGTTCCTGAAGTTGTAACAGGTAATGCTTGATAAGGTCTATATTCATCATTTTCAACCGGGTACTAATGGCAAGAATTCGTTCAAGCAGGTATCCTATTCACTTTTCCGGAATTAAGCCATGAACAAGAGCAAGCGTAAAGCCAAAGTCAATCGCTGCACCAAGGAAACTGAGATTTCAGTCAGTCTTGATCTGGATGGCACGGGCAAGGCTGAACTCGACATTAAAATTCCGTTTCTTGAACACATGCTGGATCAGGTGGCCCGTCACGGCATGTTCGATATTACTATCAAGGCCAAGGGCGATCTTGAGATCGATGCCCACCATACAGTTGAAGACGTAGGGATTACCCTGGGCCAGGCATTTACCCAGGCACTGGCGGATAAAAAAGGCATACGCCGTTATGGTCATGCGTATGTGCCACTGGATGAGGCTTTGTCACGTGTGGTGCTGGATTGCTCGGGCCGTCCAGGACTTGAATATAATGCTAAATATCCACGGGCGCGGATCGGTGAATTTGATGTGGACCTGATCTTTGAATTCTTTCAGGGTTTCGTAAACCACAGTATGATCACGTTGCACATCGATAACATCCGTGGCCGTAATGCCCATCACATCGCCGAGACCATCTTCAAGGCGTTCGGCCGCGCCCTGCGCATGGCGGTGGAACCGGATTCGCGCATGGAAGGTATATTGCCATCCACCAAGGGTGCTCTTTGATATACAGAACC
>JBCKWI010000087.1:0-4917 GCA_038922795.1 Gammaproteobacteria bacterium | reverse complement strand
GCACCCTCCGGGTATAAACTCCTGCCAGAGGAGTGGCACATGGATGTGCCGCTAACGGAGCGAAGGATGTAATCCAGTATAGAAATGTAAAAACCTTTAATCGACTGGGCAAGGATTGTTCCTACAATCCTTTTGCATTTCCTCCATCCATGGAGGTCATGCTGGAACTCGCTGTTCCTGTGCATCCTGCACCCACAGCATTAGTGCTCTCGAAAACTTGTTCCTGACGTTTTTTACTACCTACATCCTTGTAGGCATCCATGCACGTCAGTCCAGCATGACGGAAGTCCAATTTGTTCAATGTCTTTATAACTGTCAGATTGGGACCGTTTGCTATGCATCAAAGAATGATTATCCGGCACTGTCCGTTAGATCAAGTTTGAAACTTATACAAGTCAATCGCTTTTGCATTGAGCTTACGATATTTGTACGCCTCGCTCCGGCGTTGGGCGCTCAGCCGTTGCGCTTGCTTTGGACGATACCCCTTCAAACCCTGGTGACGCCGCACCTCACGACTGACGATCGATGCTGAACGGCCTAATGCTGCGGCGATTTCCGCCTGGGTATAGCCGGCTTTCATCTACGCGTAAATCTGATATCGTTCTTCTTCGGTCAGTTGTCTATAATGCATTGGCAATTTCCTTTGGCGAGAAAATGGCCAACTATAGCAACTGACCGTCTCACCTCAAAAATTGCACTTATGATGTGAATTCAACCCATTATTGTTTAGATAATAATGGCAGTTTAAATTAATACAACAAAACCACGACCCTATAGCCAGACTAGAGATGAACTTTACCACTAATGTACGAACCTGACGTTTTCGTTCACATCGGCCTGTCGAAATGTGCGAGCACATACCTGCAGAAGATTATCTTTCCCGGTATTGGCAATTATTCTGATGTTGCATCTTCACCTGATGAGGATAAATATCACCTCCTCAGACCCGGCATGAAACCGGAAGAATACCGGCGGATTGTCGCGAAACATATGGTCAATCCAATCCCGGAGAGCAAATGGTTAGTGATCTCCTGTGAGGATTATACGGAACTGTTGTTCAAGGGTTTCGCGGATGTATTCTTCAAGTGGAAATCTATGCAGAGGGAGTTGTATCACTTTTCTAATGCAGTCATTACTGAAAATATTGCTCGAACTTACCCGCAGGCCCGCATTATCGTTGTGATCAGGGAACAGCTGGATTGGGCAGTCAGCCGCTACAAAATGATTTACCGGGGAGGTAAAACTTCATCATCCATTGATGACCTTCTCAGTGAGCCTCTTGAAGGCTATGACATCATGATTGAGCGTTATCAAAACCGCTTTGGCAAAGAAAACGTACTGGTATTACCTTTGGAGATGATGCGCCATGATCGGGCAAATTTTATTAAATCCATTACCGGTTTCATCGGTACAGACTTTAAGACTGTCGCCCCGGATATCAAGGTAAATGCGGCACCCGATCTGAAACACACTGTAGAATACGAACGCCTGAAGAACCGCTGGCGACTGAATATCCGGCATGCTTTCTGGCTGACACCACCGGTACAATTTATAATGCAAGTCATGGCAAGATTACTGGTCGCTTTTCTCAAGCCATTTTTTATATTGCGTTATGGTGCCAGCAAATACAACGTCTCACCATCCGCCGAAACCATTCAGCGGCTGAAGCCTGTCCTTGAGAGTTCTAACCGCAGACTGGAGAAACTGACCGGGCTGAATCTGGCACAGTATGGCTACTTTGTTAACCGCGACTTATAAAATAACGCCCTGGACCTTAAACACTCGTATCCATTGTTTTTTTATAAGATTATCGTGGCGCGGATGATAAAATAATTAAACAGTTCAATATCACCTTATAAAGCGACCCACCACAATGAGAATTCTACACATAGATAACATCATGATCCGCCGGTATGGCAGGACCAAGGTCTCTACCGGGCGCAAACTGTTTAATGGCCTTATACGCAATAACCACAAGGTGCTCGAATTCAGCGATCGTGATATCGCATATTACGAAGCGCCCTTCAACATCCGCGATCTTGGCTTGCGCCGTTGCAATCGCCGCTTGATTGAAACCTGCGATAACTTCCGGCCCGAACTTATCATCATGGGGCACTGTGATATCATCAAAAACGAAACCCTGATCGAGATAAAAAACCTCCTGCCCCGTGTAAAAATCGCCTACCGGAATGTCGATCCACCCTGGGAAGCACGGAACGTTGAAAAAATACGGCAGCGCATGCCCGTAGCTGATGCCATCTTCGTCACCACTGGCGGCAAGCATCTGCGGGAATTCGTCACGGGCAATAATATTATTTCTTACATGCCCAACCCTGCTGATCCGGCGGTAGAAGACCAGAACAATGCCGAAAAAACCGGATTCGATCGTGACCTCATTTTCTGCGGCGTTGGCAATATTACCGATGACCGCTACAGTTTCGTACAAAGATTACATGCCACGCTCGACAATGAGCTTACATTTGACAGCTTTGGCATGCATGGTCATCCTGCTGTTTGGGGCAGGGCCTATGATGAAGTGCTGGCCCGCAGCAAAATGGGACTGAATCTCAATCGCTTCGAGGGCTGGTATCTCTACTCATCAGCGCGTATTTCCCAACTTATGGGTAACGGAATTATTTCTTTTCTCAGTGACCAGGGCAATCTCCAACGCTTCTTCAGCAATCGACACGCTGTATTTTTCAAAGACTTTGATGATCTTGTACGCAAAATCCGCATATATCAGGCAGACGATGCCATGCGCCGTGAAACAGCCGCGAATGGCCGCACGTTTTATCATGAGCATTTCGGCGGCTTGCGCGTAGCCCAGTACATCATTGAGACAACGTGTGGATTGAATTATTCGTATGATTACATCTGGCAGGATGAGATCTACCGTTAGCGCAGCATGATGGCTATGGCAAGAAGCCTTTGTATTGCTGTTGAGTAATTACCGTCAGTCTATTTCAACGATCTAATATAGTTTAGAAAATCCCGGCTTATTTCCGGGTCTTTCAGGCCATATTCGACATTTGCCTGCAGATAACCCAGCTTGGAACCACAGTCATAACGCTTGCCTTCAAACTGCCAGCTATATACCTCATCTTTTTGCAACAATGCAGCAATACCATCAGTTAATTGTATTTCCCCTCCGGCCCCTTTCCGTGTTGTCTTGAGTAAATTGAATATTTCCGGTGTCAGTATGTAACGGCCAATCACCGCCATATTTGATGGCGCCTTGTCCGGTTCGGGTTTTTCCACAATACTCCGGACTTTGCCCAGCCCGGGTTCTATTTCATCTGAACTCACAATGCCGTATTTTCGGGAATCTTCTTTTGGAATTGCCTCGACGGCGATAATGCTTTTATTGAATTTTTCATAGATGTCCAGCATCTGGGTCAGACAATTCCGGTCACGGCCATCGATGAGATCATCGGCCAGCAGTACAGCAAAAGGTTCATCACCCACCGCTGCCCTGGCACAAAGTACAGCGTGACCCAGGCCCAGGGCTTCGGCCTGTCTGATATAAATACAGGTTACGCCGTCAGGTATGATGTTCCTGACTATCCCAAGGATATCCGTCTTGTTTTTTTTCTCCAGTTCATTTTCCAGTTCATAGGCCTTGTCAAAATGATCGGCTATAGAATGTTTATTCCTGCCGGTGATGAAAATCAGGTCTGTTATACCGGCGGCAATGGCTTCCTCTACTGCATACTGGATCAGCGGTTTATCAACTACAGGCAACATCTCTTTCGGATTTGCCTTGGTAGCGGGCAGGAAACGTGTTCCTAGACCCGCTACCGGAAACACGGCCTTACGTATTTTTGTAGTCACTTTTCACTCAAATAAAAAATAAATTTCTGTTCTCAGACCTTGATTATTTTTAATTTCTCAAGCAATTGAATTATCTCATTTGTACAAGCAGATATGGGATTATCGCCGGACTGGACCACCAATTCAGGATTTTCGGGTTCTTCATATGGCGACGATATGCCGGTAAATTCCGGGATCTGGCCTGCACGGGCCTTTTTATAAAGCCCCTTCGGATCACGTTCTTCACAAACCGCAAGCGGCGCCTGACAAAAGATTTCGATAAAATCACCTTTTTTTACCAGGTCCCGTACTATTTGTCTGTCTTTTCTGAAAGGCGAGATAAAAGCGGTCATCACAACTACACCGGCATCCAGCATCAGTTTGCTGACCTCACCAATGCGCCGGATATTTTCTGTTCTGTCTGCATCTGAAAATCCCAGGTCCTTGCATAAGCCCTGCCTGATATTGTCACCATCAAGAACAAAGGTCCTTATGTCAAGCTTGTGCAGGTAATCTTCGACCGCATGCGCTAATGTAGATTTACCTGCGCCTGATAAGCCGGTAAACCATAATATGGTGCTCTTGTGTCCGTTCAGTATTTCCCTGTCTTCACGGAAAATAGTGGGTTCATGCCATACGGTGTTTTGATTTATGATTTTATCGTTCATATTTTCGGGTTTCGGGTTTGTGGAAAATTATGACATTAAAGTGATTGTGAACAAGTATAACCTATCTCAAAATTCAACTTCCTCCCCCTTGAGGGGGACGCCTGCATGGATGCAGGCGCAGTGGATTATTGCTTCCGTCAAAAGAGCGGAAAACTAATTTTGAGACAGGTTTTAATTATTATAAAGCATGGTTCATTGTCATTGCGAGTGTAGCGAAGCAATCTCGTTTTTAACATGTAAGATTGCCACGTCGGGCTGACCGCCCTCCTCGAAAACTTGTTCCAGACGTTTTCCCGGTCTCTGTTCGAAAACCTGTTCCTGACGTTTTCTACCGCCTACTTCCCTGTAGGCGTCCTGACGCGACTCTCGACCGCTGTTCGAAAACCTGTTCCTGACGTTTTCTCGGTCTCTCGGTTGCCGCTCCCGGCGCAACTCTACC
>JBCKWI010000086.1:0-5004 GCA_038922795.1 Gammaproteobacteria bacterium | reverse complement strand
TTCAGTAAGTAATTGTTTTGATTGGATCTTGGCTTTTGCCAAGATGATGGACTGGGGAAAAGTTGAGAGTTAATCTGAGGCCTTTTAAATTTTTTCGCGCAATCGCCCAAGATAATTTTTAAGGATTTACGAGCCATAATTATCAAAGACCATCCATTTCTATATTGATCGATTTTTTACGTGTCAATAGCGGCCACGACGTCCAATGCACCATCCAACTACCGATGTCCCCGACTCAAACGCCCGAAGCGGTTTCGCGGCCTTAGGGCGAAGCTTACGACAAACAACAAGTGGAGGCAATGCAGAATTCATGCATATCAATCCATAACTAATTACATGAATCTAAAGCCGTTTGTGCCAGCGGTGTGAGCCGTGCGCGGGATGCAGCAATGAAACGCGCCGTGATTTGAAGAACGGGATCAGCGCCATCCCGGTGATGAATCCGCCGATATGGGCAAACCATGCTACCCCGGCGCTGTTTGGATCAGCCGCCAGAGAACTGACAATCTGGATAACAAACCAGAAACCCAGTACCAGTCCCGCAGGCAGGCGCACCATGTGGGCATAAAAACCCAACGGAATCAGTACCAGAATCCTGGCGCGTGGATATAACAAGAGGTAGGCGCCCAGAACGCCGGAGATCGCGCCACTGGCGCCTATCATCGGGATTTCTGATGCGGGGTTTTGCATGACCTGACCGATGACCGCAGCGATCCCGCACAGAAAATAAAAGATCACAAAACGCACATGGCCCATGGCATCTTCCACATTGTTACCGAAGATCCAGAGATACAACATATTCCCGGCGAGGTGCATGAAACCACCATGCATGAACATGGAAGTGAATACTGTGAGTTCCGCCGGGATTAAAGCAAGTTCAGGTGGAAGATGTTCCTTGTTCAGCAATACGGCAGGAATAACGCCCAGACTGTATACCGCAGACTGATTACCCTGCCCGCCCAGCGACATCTGCCAGAAAAAAACCAGCACACAGATGACAATAAAAAATATCGTGAGCAGAGGCGTTATTTCGGTGGGGTTATCGTCGTGCAAGGGGATCACTTAACTATCACCCCAATCATTCTGACTGATCCTGAATTTGCCGGCGTTGAGCTTCAGCAGAATCTTGCAACATGCCTTCTACTGCCCTGGCTTTTTCAATTGCATCAGTCTGTTCTTTCCAGACATGATCTTTACTCTGGGTATTGTTATCTTCTGAACAACCATTCAGAATCAATGCACACATCAGTATAACCAAACAGTATTTCATACTTGACCTTTCTGTAATATTGAAACCTGTATCATAGCATCAGCCCGATCAATATCAGTCATTAATGTAAGCGAGTAATTACCCTGGAATTTACCCTTGAATAACGAACAGCTGACAATCATTATACATCGTCTCCGGGAAATGGTCAGAGCCGGACAGGTACGGGCTGAATCTGAACTGAACCGGATTAATGCCGCACTGGCCAGAATCAATGATGGGACTTTCGGTCAATGCATGGAATGTGATGAAGAAACCCAGGAAGGCTGACTGCCGGCAAACCCGGCAGTCATTTTATGTATAGGATGTGCATAAAAAAGAAAATTACTAACAGCAATTATGTCATCTCTGTTTTTCAGGATTGGTGACTGAGGGGTTTATATTCGCCATCCGCTTTACGGATAAAGAGTTCGCCATGTTCCATATCAAAATACCAGCCATGCAAGTGAATATCGCCACTTTCCACTGCCCGCTTGACGAAGGGGAAAGTCATCAGGTTGGCAAGTGAAACACCTATGGCCGCCCGTTCGCATAAAGCACATTGATCGTCCAGTGATGCATCGGGATAATTATGTGCGACCTCTTCGCGGGCCGCTGCCATGATCGCCATCCAGGGATCGATAAACTTGTGCGTCATGCCTTCATGCCTGCCTTCCATCAATGCGCGTATACCCCCACAACGGCTGTGCCCCATAACAATAACATGCGGCACCTTGAGATGTTTGATCGCAAACTCGATCGCGGCGCTGGTGCCGTGGGTTTTGCCGTCATCAACACAGGCAGGCACCAGATTGGCGACATTACGCACCACAAAGATATCGCCGGGGCCCGTACTCAGCACCTGGGCCGGATGTACGCGGGAATCGCAGCAGGCAACCACCAGCGCCACAGGAGATTGGCCTTCTGCCGTTAAGTGCTTGTACAGTTCAGGATCATCTTCAAAATAATGTTTTCTGAATTGCCTGAAGCCTGTCTTAATTTTGTCTAGCTCACTCATTTCCAGGTTCATCTTTTTCTATGTTTTACTGTTAATTAAACGTTCAGCGGATCAATCTGTCACGGGCTTCCCGGTATTTTGCCGCGGTATTCTTGATCACTTCGTCCGGCAACTTCGGTCCGGGGGCCTTTTTGTCCCAATCGAGCGTCTCCAGATAATCACGCACATATTGCTTGTCAAAGCTGGGCGGACTGGTCCCGGGCTCGTAGGAATCGGCCGGCCAGAACCGTGAGGAATCCGGGGTCAGGATTTCATCGATCAGCACCAGGCCGCCCTGATCATCTGTACCAAACTCAAACTTGGTATCGGCAATGATGATCCCGCGCTGGCGGGCATAGTTGGTGGCATATTGGTAGATCTTCAGACTGACATCACGCATCTTTTCGGCCATTACCCGGCCCAGCAATACTACTGTTTTCTCAAAACTGATATTTTCATCATGTTCACCCAGTTCAGCCTTGGTCGAGGGGGTAAAGATCGGTTCAGGCAAACGCTCCGCCTGTTTCAGTCCCTCAGGTAATTTGATGCCGCAGATTGCCCCGGTCTTCTGGTAGTCCTTCCAGCCGGAACCGATAATGTAACCGCGTACTACGGCCTCGACCGGCAACGGTTTCAACTTGCGCACGATAACGGACCGGTCTTGCACGGGCGCCCGCTCTGCTGCGTCCGGTAATATCTCCTCAAGCCGCCTATCACTGAGGTGGTTCGGAATGATATGTCTGGTACGGTCAAACCAGAAATTGGACACGGCGGTCAACACAGCGCCCTTGCCCGGAACGGGATCCGGGAGGATAACATCAAAGGCCGAGATGCGGTCTGTAGTGATTATCAGCATATGGCCGTCATCAATGCCATAAATATCCCGGACCTTGCCGCTGTTGATCAACGGCAGGCTTTTGATGTCAGATTTATAAAGTGCCGAGGGTGTCGTTTTCATCAGGCGGGTATTGTCCGTTTTTTTCAGTAATTTTCCCACACAACTAAACCTGTGGCTATCATCCTTATGCAGACTCTTCCGTCTTCAGCTATGCTGGTGTAAGGTGCGCATCCATGATATTTGAACGGTCAATCAAACCCGATATGTCAAGACCGGCGCCCACCAGCGGCATGCATCATGTCGCCATCAATGTCACTGATCTTGAAAAATGCGAACAGTTCTATGCCGGGCTGCTCGGCATGGCGGTAGAGTGGCGGCCGGACCAAGATAATGTTTACCTTTGTTCAGGAAATGATAATCTTGCACTCCACAGATTTCCCGATGGCCAGAAACCAGCGGGGCCACAACGATTGGATCACATCGGCTTTATATTAAAAAGTCCGGAACTGGTAGACGACTGGTATAATTTCCTCAATACTCATAGGGTAAAGATGAAATCCAGTCCGAAGAGCCACAGGGACGGGGCCAGGAGTTTTTATTGTGAGGACCCGGAAGGGAACATAGTACAGATGATCTATCATCCACCTTTGCGACACCTTTAAAGTGGAGGACGACGATGGCCAAAATCCGCCTGCACGGGTTCAATAATCTCACCAAGACCCTGAGCTTCAATATCTACGATGTCTGCTACGCGAGTTCCGAGAATCAGATCAAGGAGTACATGGAGTATATTGATGAGGCTTATAATTCCGACCGCCTCACCCTCATTCTGACGGACGTTGCCAGCATGGTGGGCGCCAATATCCTCAATATCGCCAAAGCTGATTATGACCCGTTGGGGGCCAGTGTGACCTTTCTCATTTCCGAGGAAGGATCACCCACACCAATTAATGCCACCGACGAGTCCAATAGCAATCATGGGGAGACTGCCACTGTTATACCCCGGCAGAGTCCGGGCGCGATTGTGGCACACCTCGACAAAAGCCATCTGACGGTACACACCTACCCGGAAAATCATCCGCATTACGGCATCAGCAGCTTCCGGGCGGATATCGACGTCAGCACCTGCGGCATGATTTCACCGCTCAAAGCCCTGAATTACCTGATCCAGAGTTTCGAGTCAGACATCGTGACCATGGACTACCGGGTACGCGGTTTTACCCGTGACACTAATGGCACCAAACATTACATCGACCATGACATCACCTCCATCCAGAACTTCATCTCCAAGGAAACGAAGAAGCGCTACCGCATGATAGACGTGAATATCTATGAGGAAAATATCTACCACACCAAGATGATGCTGCGGGACTTCAACCTGGACAATTACCTGTTCAACACCCCCTCTGACAGTCTGGAACTGGAACAGCGGGCCTCCATAGAACGGCGGTTGAAAGAGGAAATTGAGGAAATTTTCTACAGCCAGAATATCTACAAGCAGAAGAAGATTTCGGTCAGCCCTTGTTCTCCTTCGCCCAGGAATCCTTCAGAGTCACCGTCCGGTTAAATACTGGCCGGCCTTCTGCAGCATCCCTGTGATCTACACAGAAATAGCCCAACCGCTCAAACTGATAACGCTCCTCAGGCTGCGCTTCAACCAGACCGGGTTCCACATAAGCCGGCCGGATGATTTCCATGGATGCCGGGTTCAGCAATGAGCGCCAGTTTTCTTCCCTGCCGGGATCCGGCACGGTAAAGAGACGATCATAGAGGCGCACCTCCGCCTGCAAGCCATGTGCTGCCGAGACCCAATGGATGGTGCCTTTTACCTTCCGCCCATCCGGGGCATTGCCACCTTTTGTGGCGGGATCATAACTACACCGTAATTCAATGACCTCTCCGGTCTTTTCATCCTTGATGGCT
>JBCKWI010000085.1:0-5129 GCA_038922795.1 Gammaproteobacteria bacterium | reverse complement strand
CAACAACAAAATTGACGCCGCCCTGTTCGGCAAGATTGTGTTCGCCCGTTTTCTGGAACTGCCACTAGGGGCTTCGATCGTCTCGTGGCGCGGGTCGAATCCTCCAGTGGCTTTTCCGCTCTGGCGCCATGGGTAACTGCCGTTCGAGTGGAACCGCGGGTGGAGAGAGGAACAATCGGCAACCCGGCGTCCCCCGTTTTGGGAGAAGTTTGCGAGGAGGCGAATGGGCGTTTGCTGTTTCTCTACCATCGCGAGAGCTGCGTCCGGGAATACATATTTGACGAAGCAGGGTTGCAGCGTTTGAAGTCTTCTCAGGAGTTTCCGAAGGAACTGGCGGCGACCCTGCGCAGGTTGCGTCTCATCAATAGCTGGAACCGGCTCACTCATGCCTTGGTGGAGGCGGTGCTTGCCTGCCAGGCGGAGTATCTGCGCTCCGGACAGGCTTTATCGTCTCTTCCACTAACCCAGGCACAAATGTCCGCACGGCTGAAATCGGAGCCGGGCCTCTCCGTGTTGGCCGATACCAGTCGCATCTCCCGGTTGGTGCGTGGACTATCAATCACGCTGCCGAACCGGAAAACGATCCCAATGGCTGAACTCTTTCCCAGACCACGGAAGATTCATTGCCATTTCGTTGATTATGTGATTAAGAAAGAAAAAGCCTGGATCGCCGAAGGGATATTGCGGAAACCGCTGACGGACCAAGCCGTTGCTGAAATCCTCGACCGGGAAGACAGTATCCGTTTGTCGCGGCGCACGGTGGCCAACATCCGGCACGACTTGGCGATTCCCGATTGCCGGAGCCGCAGCCACCGTATGAATTATCTGGCGGCTACTGAGGGGTTTTCCGCACTGATGCCGCTGACCCCTCAAGCGCTGCGCAGCGTGGTTCCAGCCCATCCGGGCGTGTACGAGATCCGGGCGGTTTTGCGGTCCCCCCTCCAAGGGGACGGGTTTGCGGGGCCGGCTTTGCCGCCCTGTTTTGCTCCCGGCAAAACGGTCGCTTCCGGCCTCGATGGGGGAAAGGAAAACCAGTCGGAGAAAGGCGTGCCGCCGGGGCCGCACCGCGTGGTGTACATCGGTTCGGCGGGGGATTTGCGTAAGCGCCTGGGCGATCATCTGCGCGGCAGCAGCGACAACCCGCTGCTGTATCGCCACATCGCCGACGGTGCCGCCCGGGGTGCGGTTTCGCCCGATCAGCGACGGCTGGCGCTGGGTGGAGCGGGAGTTGTACCGGGTGTTTTGCGAAACCTTCGGTGCGCCGCCGCTGTGCAATCGCATGAGCCCGTGAGATAAGGGATAGCCCTGGTGAAGGGGCGCCCGCAGTCCGCTCCTTAAGAGAATAAACTTAGTAATAAAATTTATAAATATTAACTAAGGAAGCTCTGATTAAGTCATTTTGCCGTCATGCTCGCGGAAGCGGGCATCCAGCAAACGATTGTTTTCACTGGACTCCCGTTTTCACGGGCATGACAATACCGAAGAGATTTGGATTTAATCAGAGGGTCCCTAAATTGGTAATGGAAAGAATTTTGCGCAAGCAAGCCTGGCGGCGGTTTTATCTCCCCTTCGTGGGTGGCGGGCGAGGGCGGGAGGCGTGAAAACGCTCGATGAAGCCGTCGAGGCCGTGGTGCGGGCGCTGGGCTTTGACGAGGTCGAGATCGCGCGGCGCAAGGCCTTTCTGGAATTCACCGCCGAGGATGCCGCGCGGCTGCGCGTACTGCACGCGACCCTGCAAACCCTGGCGCCGGATTTCGCCAACGCCTTTTACGACCACCTCATGGCCTTTGAGGAAACCCACCGCTTCATTCCGGACGCCGCATCGGTCGAGCACCTGAAGCGGGCCCAGGCAGCCTACTTCGGCAGCCTCACCGCGGGCGACTATGGCCCCGCATACATCTCCCACCGCTTGCGCGTGGGCGTGGTCCACCAGCGCCATCGGGCTCGAACCCAAGTGGCACCTCGGCGCCTACAACAAGTACCTCGGCGGACTGCTGCCCGAGCTCTGGCAGCGGCTCGGGAAAGACCCGGAGGCCTTCATCAACGCCTATCAGGCGCTCATCAAGATCGTGCTGCTGGACATGGGGCTGGCCATCGACACCTATATCCAGGCCGACCGGCAAACCATCCTGGCGCTCAAAGAGTACGCCGAGATGGTGTTCGCCAGCATCCCCGACGGATTGGTGGTGCTCTCGCCCGAGCTTGCGATTTTGTCCGCCAACCGGGCCTTCCTCAAGGAGTTCGGGCTCACGACAGAAACCGTGCGCGACCGCTACCTGGTGGAGGTGATCGCGGCCGAGGGACTCAAGGAGCGGGCCCTCGAAGTCCTGGCCACCGGGATTGCCCAGCATGACGTGCCGTTCAGCATGGGCGCGGCGGGAAACGATGCGCGCGACGCTGACTGGAATCCGTCTTGCAGAAGAAGCCCGGCTGCTCGTGATCGTGGAGGACCTGACCGAAGAGGAGGCACTGCGCGCCGCCGCGCGGAAACCATTCTGGGCTTCCCGGTCGAGCGCTGGCTCGCCGAGCCCGATTTCTGGAAAGCCCATCTCCACCCGGACGACCGGGATGAGGTGGCCCGTTTTTACAGTAAAATCCTGGAAGGGGATCCCGGCGAGACGGGAAAGGAAAACAGCTACATCAGGATCACGTACCGGGCGCGATCCGCCGGCGGCGACACGGTCTGGCTTCACAACATCATCCGTATCATCCCGGATCCCGAGGGGCGGACGGTCCGGCTGCGCGGCAGCATGGTGGACGTCACCGAACACAAACAGGCGGAGGAGCGGCTCGCGCGCCTGGGCCGCATCCTCGATAACTCCTCCAACGAGATTTACGTCTTCGATGTCGATACGCTGCATTTTACGCAAGTCAACCAGGGCGCGCGGCGAAATCTCGGCTATATCCTGGAAGAACTGAAAACGCTTACGCCGTTGGACCTCAAACCGCAGTTCACCCGGCGAAGCTTCGAGGATCTGATTGCGCCGCTGCGCCGCGGGGAACGCGACACGGTGACGTTCGAGACCGTGCACAAGCGCAAGGACGGCGGCCTGTATCCGGTCGAGGCGCGGTTACATATCTCCCGCACCGAAACCCCGCCGGTAATCGTGGCCATCATCCAGGACATCACCGAACGCAAACAGGCGGAGGAGCGCCTGAATTACTTGGCGTACTATGACACCCTGACCGCCTTGCCCAACCGGGTCCTGCTGCTCGACCGCCTGGGCCAGGCGGTGACGCGCGCCGCCCGCCACCGGCGCGTGGTGGCGGTGCTGTTCCTCGACCTCGACCGCTTCAAGGTCGTCAACGACAGCTTCGGTCACAGCATGGGCGACCAGTTGCTCACGGCCGTGGCACAGCGCCTGTGCAATTGCATGCGGGCGGGCGATACGGCGGCACGGCTCGGGGGCGATGAGTTCGCCTTCATCCTGGAGGACATGGCGCACGCCCAGGATATTGCGCCGATCGCGCAGAAGATTCTCGATCAGTTCACACAACCGTTCCGGGCCGAGGACCCCGTGGCCGGTACGCAGGAGTTCTATTTCACCGCCTCGATCGGCATCAGCCTCTGCCCGGACGACGGCGAGGACGCCCACATCCTGCTGGGAAACGCCGACGCCGCCATGTACCGGGCCAAGGGGCAGGGTGGGAACCGTTACCATTTCTTCACGTCGGAGCTAAACGCCCGGGCGCAACGCCGCCTGAATCTGGAGAGCGCCCTGCACCGGGCGCTCGAGCAGGAACAATTCGTGCTGCACTATCAGCCGCAGGTCAACCGGCAAACAGGAAAGATCACCGCGGTGGAGGCGCTGCTGCGCTGGAACCATCCAGAACAAGGCCTTATTCCATCGATGGAGTTTATACCGGTGCTGGAGGAAACCGGTCTGATCGTGCCGGTCGGCGAGTGGGTGTTGCGCACGGCTTGCAGGCAGCAGCGCGCCTGGCGGGATGCCGCCGGGCTATCGCCGCTGCGTGTCGCAGTCAATCTTTCCATGCGCCAGCTTCGGGACGGGCGTTTCGTCGACAGCGTGGTTCGGATCCTTGTGGACACGGGCGTGGAGCCGGCTTATCTGGAACTCGAGATCACCGAAAGCATGGTTATGCAGCAGATCAAGGAGGTGATCGAAACGTTGTATGTGTTCAGGGCCGTGGGGGTTGGTCTCGCCATGGACGATTTCGGCACGGGTTATTCCTCACTGAGTTATCTCAAGCGCCTGCCCCTCGACACCCTCAAGATCGACAAATCCTTTGTCGGGGATATCACGACTGACCCGGACGATGTGGCCATCGTGGCCGCCACCATCGCCATGGCGCATAGCCTGCGCCTCAAGGTCGTGGCCGAGGGCGTGGAGACGCAGGAGCAGTTCGACTTCCTGTGCGAGCATGGCTGCGACGCCATGCAAGGTTATTTTTTCAGCAAGCCGCTGCCGGCGGAGGAAATTCCCCGCCTGCTGCGGAATGATAAAGTCTAAGGGGGCAGGTGCTGAATTGCCGGTTTCAAGCATCATTATCTCTTCTACGAAAAAAGCCAATTTATTTGATCAACATCAAATACTCTTTGCGCCATTGAATATAGTCTTGTATTCCTGGGTTGATCAGATAAGAAAACTCCGAAGCAGGAGGAGGCTATTTAAAATGGTTCCAGGCGAAGCGCAGAGGCAGGAATTCCATGATAAGGGATTTATCGTGATGCCGGGTTTTTTTGATGAAACAGTGATGAAAAAAGCCTCCGTCTGGCTGGCTGATTTGCAGCAAAGGCTTCCGGGAGAGGGGGTGGAGGCCAGGTACTATGAAAAGAGTGCCGTCACCGGCGAGAGCATGCCGGTTCGCGCCGGGTATTTACTGAGCGAGCACAATCCTGAGATTACAGAGCTGCCTCCGGAGACGGATTCAAACCGCACCTACGTCCCGCATGCCTCGGAACCGAATCTGACAAACAAGACCCGGCACAAGTATTTTGCGACTACAACCGCCTATCGGAAGGCGATTACAAGCAACGCTATTACGCCGACAAACGCAAAAACTTTCCGCCCGATATCGAGTGCGTACCGGCAGGGAACAGGGGACTGTCAAAACTTACATAATGGCGCCACATCAACGAATCTGACGTGATGTTTATATGATATGCA
>JBCKWI010000084.1:0-5326 GCA_038922795.1 Gammaproteobacteria bacterium | reverse complement strand
TTATTATGAATGCAACAACATTTTTTTGAATTAACAGCTTAAACGCATAAGGATGCGTACCCTCATACTCATTAATCAAACATTGATATCTGATCAATATTAACCAGCAACTGGTAGCGAACAGGCTTGTTCAGCTTCTTTATCTTTTTTTCTTCCACCGCTTTTTTTAACCAGATATTTAATTGTGGTTTGGTTACCTCAAGGTCCTTTAATAGTTCATCTGGTGTTTTTGCGTTCTTTTTTGTTAATTGGGTTAGTTTAATCAGAAAGAACCGATAGATATCCATTTCATCGAATGCGTTATTATTGGGTGTCTGGTTTTTATTTTCCTCAATAATTGTTTCACTATCATAAATATCAGCAGGCTCTTCTCTAACGGCAGACTTCTTAAACAAGTCCCCCGAAGAAGCATTATTCATAAATCCATTCTCTTTTAATAAGGTATTGATATTTAATTTAGATAAATCATCTGACAGCGATAAAGCCCCCTTTTGGATAAGCAATGAATTGCCGCTTTTTGAATCTTTCGTTTCTTTAACCCATAGAGGCACCCAGTGATTTTTCAAATTTTCTATCGCGCCATTCCATGTGCCGCCTTCAGTGCCTGATTGAACAACTACCGCGGCATCTGATAGACAATAAATATACTTATTACGCGACATGGCATTACCCGCATTAAACCCTGCTTCCGGATAATAGGGTGATATCAATACCAGGTTCTGGCTTAACAGATATTTCCTGTATTTGTTGGAAGTAGCTGCTCTCAATAAACTATCAGCCAATACTCCAATGACAGTACCTTCAATCTCCAACGCACCCAGCATAGCAGCTTCATCTACACCTCTTGCGCCCCCTGAAATAACTGAATAACCCTGAGTTGCTGCTGTTTTACCGAGGTTACTACTGAATTCAAGATCGCCATTATTTGCATTGCGGGCACCGACAACGGCTATTCCACATTTATTAAGTAGTTCAGGATTACCACAACCGAATAAAACAGCCGGGCAATCCGTTTTGAGCAACTGCTTTAATCGTACCGGATAATTATTATCAGACCTTGTCTGAATCCATAAACCGGCACGCGTCCACTTTTCCACTGCCAGGGCCAGCGCGGAGCCGCGATTCATTAATTGCTCGATTCGTTCAGCAGTTACTAATTTGTCAGTCCAGCCATTTAATGATGACCTGAGATGGCCGTTCATCAACTTTTCAGGATTGATATCATGATCTTTTAACCACTGAGCGAATCTGGCCCATTCTTTGGTGGTTAAAGGTTTAGGTGTGTCAGCAACAGGCCTGGAAAAATGAGCCGTTAATAACAATATGGCCTGAGTTTGTGCTGAGAAAGACATCTAATCTCCTACGCTTGAGCTTGCCAGAACCAATGGAAATACCGGACCACTCCCAGCCCGGCGTAGCAATGCAGATAAAACCGTCAGCGTCCAGCCTGAATCAACAATATCATCAATCAATAAAACCGGTGTGTTTGGAACATCACCTGCAATACGAAATACACCATCAAGATTCCGGCATTGATGATATCGATTTTGTTGTGTTTTTTGCGGTTGGTTATCTGCTGTTTTTTCGATAATCGCCATAAACGGTAATCCAAGTCTCTCTGCCAATCGCCGGGCAAAATCAGGAACCAGGTCAGGGTACCTTCTGGATGGAACACAGGTGACCCATTGAAGCGCGGGTTCCGGCCTCCACCTATCTAAAATCATCTCGGCTGCGGCATGCACTAAATCATCACGGAAATGATTATTGTGCTTATCTTCTTTTACAATATTTCCCCATCCAGCATCACCCCATCGGGATAGAATTCTACCCTCTTCAGCACGTTGCTCAACAGGTAACGTATAGGGAAATCCATATACAGGGAATGCGCCTTTAACCGTTTGAATCCTCGATTTTAATAGCATCTCGGCACATCGCAGGAACTGTGTAGCTTGCACGCCTTTTTCATGCCCAAAATCTGATGCAATTACCGGATTACCGATACAATTGGCACATTGTCCACAGGGTTGTGAATCAGGGTCATCCAGTGCTGTACGTAAATATTGCATCAGGCATCCTTCTGTATTGATGTAGTCCTGAACCTGTTGCCATTCTTCTTCCCGTTGATGGGTTAAATGAGCTTTGCGCTCTTGGTCCATATGATAGACCATTGCTGTTCTACGCCACTGAGATCCAACCTTTATTACTGGCGCTGGATTTTCAACACTAAGATATTTTAAAACCTTCTCAATTTGGCCGAATCTCAAGTTCAGGTGTTGTTGCATCGAAATTATCGAAAGTCCATCATGCTGTTCCAGTACATCTAGAATCTCAAGGACTTCAGCTTCTGAGGGGAAAGCAGTTTCACGAAAGTATTCATTAATTTCATTATCCTCTCGACCGGATAATAATATGCCGTATGCTTCATCAATGGCCCGGCCCGCACGGCCTACTTGTTGATAATAGCCAACCACTGAACCCGGCGCCTGGTAATGAATAACAAATCCAAGATCTGGTTTGTCATACCCCATGCCAAGGGCAGTTGTCGCTACCAGAACTTTAATCTGATTGTTTAACAACAATTCTTCCAGATATAAACGGTAAACATTGCTGTCTTTGAAATCAGGATGTGTGATACCACTGTAGTATGCCCTGGCATCAATACCATTTTGATTCAGCCATTCTTTTACCTGCTCTGCATCACGTCTGGTCAATGTGTAAACAATACCTGTGCCAGGTAACTCAGGAATATGTTCTGCCAACCATGCCAAACGCGCAGATTGATCTGGTAATTTTAGTGTTTGTAACTTCAGGCTTTCTCTGACTAACGGGCCACGTAAAATGTCTATATCGCCCAATTGCGTTTGAATGTCTTCAACCACGCGATTGTTGGCTGTAGCGGTAGTCCCTAACACCGGCATATTCGGAGGCATTTGCCTCAAGACATTAATCAAGCGTCGATAGTCAGGCCGGAAATCATGGCCCCAGTCAGAGATGCAATGGGCTTCATCTACAACAAATAAACCAATGTTATTGGCAACTGGCAACAATACATTCTCAACAAAGTTTTCATTGGATAATCGTTCCGGCGAAATCAACACAGCATCAACCTCGTTATTCATTATCTGTTGAGTTACAGCTACCCATTCATCTGTATTCGCTGAATTTATAGAAACCGCACGGATGCCTAAACGCTCTGCCGCTGCAATCTGATTGCGCATTAGCGCAAGCAACGGCGATATGATCAAGGTAGGCCCGGCACCTCTATCACGAAATATGCGGGTACTAATAAAATATACAGAGCTTTTCCCCCAACCTGTACGTTGCACTACTAATAACTTGCGTCGTTGATTGACCAGACAATCTATTGCTTCCCATTGTCCATCACGAAATTCTGCATTGGAATCATTCAGTGCAATTCGTAATAATTGTTGTGCATCCTCTCTTTCCATAATTTCTCTTTAGCTCCTTTAAAGTTCCTGACTCAATAACTTTTATTAAATTTTCAATAAACCTTCACTAATTTTATCTTTGTAAATCAATAGTCCCCTTGCATTTTGGATACATGGAACAGCCCCAAAATTGTTTCCCAATATTTGCGCCTTGCCTGGTTGTTCTTTTGACCATGCTGCTGCCACAAATCGGGCATGAAGGTCTTTCGCGTCTTTGTGTAGGCTGGTCATCATCAATGGATATGCTACTGAACATTTCATCCAGCATATCGCCATCAATCAGTTGAATATTACATTCTCTGGCAAAATTGACTGCGTCTTTTGTGTATTTTCCTGATGTAACGAATATTCCCCCATCCGCGCCTTTAGCAGAGATGACGCCTTGCAGTTCCCGGATTGGTTTTACGTTGATTTTATGGACTTTCCAATGTTTACATTGGACGAATAATGTCTGGTTATCTTTTTTTAATATCAGGTCTACGCCGCCATCCGGGCCATAGTCTGTTTCCCTGACTGTGTAACCTTGTCTCCTGAATGCTTCGCTGATGAACAGTTCAAATTGATACCAGGTCAGGTTACGAATGGTGTCAATGCCGGTTTGTTTGTTGAAGATGCTCGACCGTTTCCATTGTTTGACTGCGGAAAGCACTGCGCCACCGGCAAATCCGATTGCAAAGAAATACTTGAGAACCAACAGCAGGGTTTCCCAAATCTTGTTTCCGGCATGCCCTGAGATGAAATCAAGGAGAAAATAACTGATGATGGCGCAAAGTACCCCTGCCCACCATGGCATATATGAAGCAATTTCAATCAGGTCTTCCAGTGTTGACTGTTTTCGTCTCCCCATTTCCCTGGCCCCGCCCGGACTGTTTTTTCTATAACATTTATCTGAAAACATCACCGTCATTGTGAATAAATCCTGCCCCACACATAGAACGCATCCTTGCGATCTGGATTCCGGCTACTCCATGCCGGAATGACGGATTTTTGTATTTTTCTTGAAATCCCCATTTCCCTATCCCCGCCCGGAATGACGGATCGGTAGAGTATCTTTTTACTACTTTTAGCCCTGAGCGTCACCCATTAACGGCCAGTGCTGAGCGTCATCCCTGAATGAAGTAGGTGGTTCTTGTGAGGCAGGAGTTTAGTGAAAACAATTAGTTAAGTGATAATTAAAGACACTATTCAAAGGAAAGATTCATTCACCTAATGTGATCAATATTCAATGATGTGCGGACTGGATGGTGATTTTTAGGCCAAGGGCACTCAGCACACGGCTAATGGTGTCGAATCGTGGCTGTGCATCGGAACGAAGTGCCTTGTACAATGCCTCACGTGAGATCCCACTGTCACGGGCGATGTCACTCATACCACGTGCTTTAGCAATGTCACCGAGCGCGGCAGCGAGCAGTCCGGCATCACCTTCTTCAAGGATAGATTCCAGGTAATCACGGATGGCCTCGTCATCGTCAAGATAACGGGCGGGATCAAAATCATTAAGTTTGAGAGCCATAGTTTAATCCTCCGGTTGCCGCGCGAGTTTCAGCGCCAGTTCGATATCAGATTGCTGCGATGACTTGTCACCGCCAGCAAGCACCACAATGAGCGTCTTCCCACGCTGAGTAAAATAAATACGATAACCAGGGCCGAATGTTCCCGTGCTTCCGAGACGCCTTCACCTACTGGCTTTACATCACCGAATAATCCAAATGAAAGTTTACGAAGGCGGGCGGCAATCCGGCGTTGGGCCTTTCTGTCACGGAGGCCATCCAGCCAGATATCAAACTCATCCGTGGTCTTTACCGTTAACATATTATAAGTGTAATCGGTCGATTACACATGGTCAATGCCGATTTGAGTAAATGAGGCTCTATAGA
>JBCKWI010000083.1:0-5447 GCA_038922795.1 Gammaproteobacteria bacterium | reverse complement strand
GATTTTCCCAATTTTCCGGGGAGGAGCTTGGCCATGCGTAGTATTGCAAAGGTTTTCGGACGTTCGCCGTTTGTCCCCCTACAGATACATATGGAGAAAGTTGCCGAGTGTGTCAAACAACTGCCGGACGCGATTGCTGCCTATCGTCGCGAGGAGAGTGAAACAGTTGAAGCACTCAGAAAGAAAATATCGCGCCTGGAACATGAAGCCGATGCCATAAAGCATGACATTCGTAACAGTCTGCCGCGCGGCCTGTTCATGCCGGTTGAGCGTATCAGTCTGCTCCGGATACTCAGTCTGCAGGACAGCATTGCCAACCGGGCGGAAAATATTGGTGTGTTACTTACGATGAAACAGGCCAGGTCGTTTCCGGGGTTTGATGATCGGTTTGATGAATTTTTAACCAAAACTATTGAGACGTTCGACCTGGCACGCTCCCATTATTGATCAGCTTGATGAATTACTGGAAACGGGTTTTGGCGGCCTGGAGGCGCAGAAAGTCAAGGAACTGACCGATATGGTTGCGTACAAGGAACATGAGGTTGATGTAATACAGGGAGTATTGCTGCGCGAGTTACTCGCTCACGAGGATGAAGTTTCCTATGGAGACTTTTTCCTGTGGACCAGAATTCTCAGGCAGGTAAGCAGTGTAGCAGACAGATCTGAGATGTTGGCTGTCGCCGTTCGCATGGCACTTGAGAACAGTTGATAACTGAATCAACGGTAAAGAAAGTCATTTAATGATGGAAAGCCAGTTCCTCATTATCATTACCCTTGCGATTATCTTCGGGTTTTACATGGCCTGGGGTATTGGTGCAAATGATGTGGCCAATGCCATGGGCACCTCGGTCGGTTCCGGTGCATTAACCCTGCGTCGTGCAGTAATCCTGGCAGCCATACTGGAATTCAGTGGTGCCTTCCTGGTGGGCTCCCATGTTTCAGAGACGGTACGTCAGGGCATAGTCGAACCATCAATTTTCACCGGTGATGGCTTGTCATTCATGCTCGGTATGCTTGCTGCCCTGCTCGCAGCCGGGGGTATAGCTGCAGTTGTCGTCGTGGAAAGGGTGGCCGGTATCAACCACACATTCCATCATCGGTGCGATTGTCGGCTTCGGTGTTGCCTACGGTGGGCTGTCAGCAGTTCACTGGGACAAGGTCGGGACGATTGCCGCAAGCTGGGTCATCTCGCCACTGCTGAGTGGAACGATTTCCTATTGTATATTCCGGCTCATACTGAGATATATTTTTTACGGAGAGAGACCACTGCGTTCGGCAAAAAGGCTTGCCCCTTACCTCGTGTTTTTCGTCTTTTCAGTTTTAACACTCACACTGGTTTTCAAGGGCCTTAAAAAACCTGAATCTTGATCTCACTACACCCGCAGCATTCGCCGTTGCATCCGGCGTTGGTCTTGTTGCATCACTTGTCGCCGTGTGGATTATTTCACGTATGCCGGAACAGGAGCGAGACCGGAAAACCGGGGGCAACCAGATAATCACCAACCCCTCGACAGTGTGGGCACTCGAAAAAGCGGTAAAACATCTCGAACATGTGCAATCAACAGCCCCTGAACAGATGCAATCGGACATTAGTGAAGCATTGGATAATGTCAAACGGCTTCGATTCGAGTCACAGAAAAGCTACGAGTTTCACACCAACACGGCTGAATACAAGAGTGTTGAGAAACTTTTTGTCTATCTCCAGATCCTGAGTGCCTGTATGGTCGCGTTTGCCCACGGGGTGAATGATGTCGCAAATGCCATCGGTCCGATGTCGGCAATTATCTCCGTTGCCGTGGCCGGTGGTGAAAGTATCGCCGCAAAAACATCGGTCCCGCTGTGGTTACTGGCATTGGGAGGTATTGGTATTGCCGTCGGTCTGGCGACCTGGGGATGGCGGGTCATGGAGACGGTTGGCCGTAATATTACCCAGTTAACACCCACCCGGGGATTCAGCGCCGAGATTGGTGCTGCGACAACGATTGTTCTTGCCTCCAAGCTGGGTCTGCCTATCTCAACAACGGACACACTCGTCGGTGCAGTTATCGGCGTCGGACTGGCCCGCGGTATCAGTGCCATAAATCTGAATACCGTCAGGGATATCATTGTCTCCTGGATCGTGACTATCTCGGCGGGAGCGAGTCTTGCCATCATCTTCTTTTACGGACTGAAGCTGGTGATGCTGGAAGGTTTTTTAGGCTGATAAGACAAGCAACTAAAGGGCCACAGTCAATCCTGGATGCGTCGGGCCGGTGTTTATAGCGGCAGACAATATCCATTTTCATGATTTCGATCAAAAACAATGGTGCTGTCATAGTTTAGACTTCAACCAGTAAGGTTAAAAATTTCTCTTTGGACAAGAGGACTATGGCACCAAAACAAACCATTGAAATCGGTGCACCTGAATCCTATATCAACCGTGAGTTAAGCTGGCTCTGCTTTGCCCAGCGGGTACTGGCACTGGCCGAGGATCCGGATACGCCGTTACTGGAGCGGATCAAGTTTGCCGGTATCATGGGCATGCTGTATGACGAGTTCGCCATGAAGCGGATTGGCGGACTGCGGCGGCGTATCGAAAAGAAAAATAAACGCATATCTTCCGATGGTCACACGCCGGAGGAAGAACTGGATCTGTGCCGCACGGAACTGCATCGGCAGAGTGTCAGGATTTGCCGGTTGGTAGAAGATGAATTGCGGCCTGCATTGGCCAAAGCAGGTATCCCTATCCTGAATTATGATCAGATCAATGATGTTGATCGCTCGCGCATGCGGCAGTATTTCCGCGATTCGGTAGAGCCCATCCTGACTCCACTGGCAGTTGATGCCGGGCATCCCTTCCCGTTTATCAGTAACCTGGGAATCAACCTGGCAATATGCATGAAGGACAGCGGCCATAAGAAACCCAGATTTGTCCGCATCAAGGTACCTCCGAACCGGTCGCGCTGGGTCGAGATACCCAGGGGCGGTTATGTGCCATTGGAACAGGTGATAGCCGCCAATCTCAATCTGTTGTTTCCCACCGCCAAAAAGATTGAATGTTACGAGTTTCGTCTGACCCGTGGCGCCAAGGATGATCCCTGGGAACGGATACCGCTGACTGAAGAAGAACCTGATCTGTTGCCTGGCAGTATCATCGGCATGGTGACCAAGGAACTGACCGCCCGCAAGTTTGCCGGTGTGGTGCGCATACAGGTGAGTGCGGACATGCCGAAAGACATGCAGCACTGGCTGGTTGATCAGCTCAAAGCTGATCCTGCCGATATCGAAGTATGGCACAGCCTGATGGGGTTGAACGATCTCGTCATATTTCAACCGGAAGGTTATCCGGAATTGCGCGATCTCCCACATAAACCGGTGACACATCCGCGACTGAAAAAAATGGATACGCATGATACAGGAGCATTTTTTGATGAGATCCGTCGCGGGAATATCCTGCTGCATCATCCCTATCATAATTTTGATACCTCCGTCCTGCGTTTCCTGCAATCTGCCGCATGCGACCCGAAAGTTCTGGCGATCAAACTCAGCATCTATCGGACCAGCAGCCAGTCATCGATCATCCAGACCCTGATCGAAGCGGCGCGGCGCGGCAAACAGGTAGCAGTACTGGTGGAGATTACGGCACGGTTTGATGAGGCGCCTAACATTGCCTGGGGTGAAACACTGGAAAAGGCCGGCGCCCATGTTATCTACGGAATGGAACGTCTCAAGACCCATGTCAAACTCGGTATGGTAGTGCGCGAAGAGGAGGATGGTATTCGCCGCTATGTGCACGTTGCCACGGGCAATTACCATTCCGGTACGGCCCGCCTGTACGAGGACCTGGGTATTCTCAGTTGCGATCCTGAATTGAGTGAAGATGTGGCGGCGGTATTTAATGAATTAACCGGCTCAATCCAGGTTCCGGATTATGGCCACCTGCTGGTGGCACCGCATAATCTGCGTGAACGTTTTACCGAATTGATCCGGCGCGAAGCGGAACATGCCAGGGCCGGATGGCCATGCGGGATCAGGGCCAAGATGAATCAATTACAGGATCCACTGATTATCCAGGAACTGTACAAGGCCAGTCAGGCAGGCGTGCCGATTGGCCTCAATGTCCGTGGTCTGTGTTGTTTGCGTGCTGGTGTTCCGGGCCTGTCAGATTCCATCACGGTATTCAGTATCCTCGACCGTTTCCTGGAACACAGCCGGGTATACCGCTTCGAGAACAGCGGCAAACCGGAATACTATCTCGGATCGGCAGACTGGATGCGTCGTAACCTCGACTCACGCATGGAGACCGTTATGTCGGTGATGGATCCCGTCATTAAGGATGAACTCGAGAATATTTTGTCGGTGTATGAAAACGACAATATAACGGCCTGGTACATGCAACCGGATGGCACTTATGTACGCAAAACGCCGGCCGAAAATGAAGAACCCAGGCCATCGCAGGAAATATTTATCAGGCTGACCTCGGGCAGGAACACGGATACCGGACCACCGGTGGAATACAGCGAGATAACGGCAACAGATATTGCCAACCTTGTGTAAATGATAAATTAAAAAAGAGGTTATACTGGATGATGTAATATTTTATGAATGGTGATCAGAACACAGGAGAAGAGTTAATTGAATAATTAAAAATCAATCAACAAGGGTCGCAGGTATTCGTAATCTAACCTAAACTTATACTATGCCATATTTTCAATGTCATGATTGTTACAAGATAGTACATATCGATACTGATCAAAGAGAGACTTGTCCTGTCTGTAATAGTAAAAATGGTGAAGTCCTGAAAGATGAAGAACACCATGAGGCAGTAAAAGAAGGTTTAATCTTTCACGAAGACACGGATTAGATTACTGAAGTCAGGCGGTCTCTCCTGAATCCTGCTGACCTGGTTGCATTATGTGACGCCCGGCCTGGCCATCGCACTGTGCATTTATTACAACCGCGCACGCCTGTTCACGGCAACGCTGGCCTGGTTTTACCGGGTAAAAATTTCCCTGGTGATGTTCAGTGTTGCTGGTATCAGCCTGGTGAGCAGTTCCTATGCGAAGAACATATGATCCGGCGTATTGCTGATTTGATCTATGTGTCACACAAGGACTTTGATGGTCATGAGACAGAAGTAATAAACAGATAAATAATGAATATCGGGCTGAAATCAACGGGTTCGTATACTTGAAATTATGAAGCTGAAACAGTGCATGAAGGTCATCAAGATTGCATCAGTCATTCTGATTATCACAATGCCGGTTGCGATTATTATCACGATTATTACCCACTCTTTCTGGTTATGGTTTGGAAAAACGACCGGCATTGAATCCTACGGTCATTCCGGACCAGCAGAGTGGTGCTACTGGTTTGTTTACTTTATTTTGATTGCCTGTGCTGCATATATTCGGTTACGTAATTACCATCGTAACAAGTGGAATTACTGAAAAATATTTTACAGAAAT
>JBCKWI010000082.1:0-5467 GCA_038922795.1 Gammaproteobacteria bacterium | reverse complement strand
AATTGCTGATCATCAGCAACAAGGGCATGTCCTGTTAATCATCACGGCAACTAACCGCTTTATTACCGAACCCATCGCCGGGTTGCTGTGGATAAACAACCTGATAGCCTCAGATGCGGAAATTATTGACGGCCGTTATACCGGCAAGGCTGCGGGAATACCTTCCTATGCGGAAGGCAAAGTCACCCGCTTGCAGGCCTGGCTGGAAGAACATCACTATCAGCTGGATGAAACCTGGTTTTACAGCGATTCACACAATGATCTGCCGTTGCTCAGGATAGTAGATCATCCAATGGCCGTGGACCCGGATGAGATATTGCGTGATGAAGCAAAAAAACTCAACTGGCCAATCATCAGTTTGAGCTAAGAGGCATTGGTTCCGCCTGATGGCGTGTAACTTTCTCTTGCGTGCCCAAGAGAAAGTCACCAAAGAGAAGGGCACCCCCACTGTCATGGTCTTCGACTCCCTTCGGAAGTCATCAGTTATCACGGGTCGCGGACATTCAGCTTCCCTGCTTCAGGTCCACTCATTTGTGCGTCCCACACAAATGACCCTATAACTGCCAACTTCCTCAGCATGACAAAGGGGGTAAACTTCATAAACAGCATATTAATGTGCTAATCTTTTGACATCTGATCTATGGAAACAGGGAGTAAAAGGCATTTAATGAACACACCCAAAAAATCCGTAATTACTATGCTATGCGAACGACGCATAGCACGACATTCATGTCCATTTGTATAATCAACTGTTAGGCAGTAGAAGAATGGGTGAGGCATACCACAAGAAAGTTACTGCGGCCGAGAGGTTGCATGATAAAGCTCGATATTTGCGCGGTCGATTTCTTAATTCAGTAGCCGTAATTGAGTGCGATATCGGAGCGTGTCAATGACTTTGAGACACCCGGTTGCATGAATATAGTGTCGAAGGATCAGGCGTTGTGGTGGTGGTCTCCGGTTTAGGTGGATTGATCCAGACTGCGGTCGGCAGCCGGGGCGGTTGAGGGATTTTTCCCTTGAAGCGTTTTGGATTCGCTAAGAACGCAACGTTCAACGTATCGGCGCGCTGCTCGAAGAGCGCTTGTGCCCGTCCATGGTGAACGGCCTCGGGTGTCATGAAGCCAATACCCGAGTGGCGGTGGGTGGCGTTGTACCACTGAAAGAAGTGCTGGCAATGAGCGCGCGCATCCTCAATGGAGCCGAAACGCTCGGGGAAGCCGGGACGGTATTTGAGCGTTTTGAACTGGGCCTCGGAGTACGGATTGTCGTCCGAGACATGCGGCCGGCTGTGGGTCTTGGCCACCTCCAGATCGACGAGCAAGGCCGCCACCGGTTTACTGCGCATGCTGGCGCCACGGTCGGCGTGTAGCGTCAGCGTGCCGGGGGCAATGTGGTGTTTGGCCACGGTCTCGGCGATCAGCTGTTCGGCAAGATGAGCGGCCTCGCGCGCGGCGATCATCCAGCCCACCACATAGCGGCTGAAGATATCGAGGATCACGTAGAGATGGTAGCAGCTCCACTTCACCGGACCCTTGAGTTTCGTGATATCCCAGCTCCACACTTCGTTAGGTTGCACCGCCAGCAGTTCGGGCTTGGCGTAGGCAGGATGGATCAACTGATTGCGCCGCTCATGCGATTGCCCTTGCGCCGTCAGCAGGCGGTACATGGTGCGCACCGAGCCGAGGTAGATACCCTCATCGAGCAGGGTGGCATAGATGGTGCGCGGGGCCAGATCGGCAAAGCGTTCGCTGTCGAGCACATCGAGTAGGCGGCTCCGCTCGATCTTGCTCAACGCGAGCGGCGACGGGGGACGCGGGCGCGGTATTCCCGGTGCCGCGGTCTGCCCTCGGCACCGGGCTCTATCGCGATAGACCCCGGCGCGGTTGATGTGCAGCACGGCACACGCGGCGGCGAGCCCGATGTCGGGCACCAAGGCATTCAGCGCGCTCATCAGGATTTCTCCTGCGGCTCCTCGGCCGTGGGCAATCCGAGTAAGGTGCAGAGTTTTTTTTGGACATCGATGATGGTATGGGCCTGGGTGAGCTTTCGGCGCAGGCGCTCGTTTTCCTGGGTCAGCTCCGCCACACGCCGGGTCGAGGCCCGGGCGGGGTCGGCTTTGCGCCCGCGCTTTTGCGGGGCGAGCGCCGCGCATTCGGTGGCCTCGCGCTGCTTGCGCCAAGTGGTGAGATAGGAGGAATAAATGCCCTCGCGGCGCAACAGCGCCCCGATTTCACCCACTTTAGTACAGCGGTCGGCCGCCGCCAGGAGGCGACGCTTCTCGCTGCTGGAGAACTGGCGCCGTCTCGCGGTGGCGGCCACTTCCGGATCCGGCGCCGGTATGATGGAGGAGTGTACGTTCACGGGTGCTTTCATCTGTTCAGTCATGATTCAAACCTACCTTATCTACTCTAATTAGTTCAAAGATAGGTGTCTCACGTCATATTGGCACAGGGGGTATTGCGGTCATTCTCACAAAATATTTCTGTGCCGTAGACGAAAGCAAAAGAGAATTGTTTTTCTAGAAAGTCGCGGAAAATTTATCTCTACAAAAGAAAAAAGAAATTCTTATAGAAATAATCAAGAACGACTATCCAAGTTACTGGGAAGACAACAAACAGTTTCTTATTGATTTGCAGCATATTCAGGAGTTCCGAAACAAACTCGCCCATTCGGTATTGGACATTTCGGATGAAGCACTAGCCAGACCAACCGAAGAAGGTGTTGGCTTTGTTCAATGGAAAAAAGGTGCGCCAGTAACAGACGAAGAATTTCAGGAGTGGGAAGTAAGGGCCAATATGCTCAGTTCCACGTTATCGGATATCAAACGATTGCTCCCGTTTAAGGAGAAGCCACTTGCCTAACAAAGCCGTTAACTCCACGAAAACGGGCCGGAGTGATTTATTTTTGACCGATTAAATTTAAATAACCCCGATTCCATATAATTCTATGGCTGGCCTATCATTAGTTTGAGGTAAGAAGCTTCACTTCATCGCAAAAGGTCATATACTTCAGTGGAACAGGGAGTAAAAGGCATTTGATGAACACATTTCAAAAGATCCGTAATTACCATTCTATGCGAACGCCGCAGAGCATGGTAATTATGTCCGTTCGTTTAATCCACTGTTAGCTTTCTAAGTTCAGTTCCAAACTACCTCTCTGAAAATGGATAATTACGAAAATCCGAAGCCAGGCAAGACGTATATCAGTCCGAGTCTTCCAGCTTTCGGACAGAAGAATTATCGCGTCCGCATTGCTTCGAAGGTGATTGAATCTCCAGACTCTTATGCATTCGCGAAAATCAAGGATGAAATCGTACTGAAACACAAAGAAGGAGCGAAGACCCATATCAAAGCAAAATTCAGCGAAGATGACCGTGGGATCTTCTTATTGAATATCCAAGGTTACACCGTCGCAACAGAGAAGCCTCACAATGCCAGTTTCTCTTTCGTCGGGGACGAGATCGGGAAGCTCTTTACCCAAAAACGGGCCGGAGTGATTTATTTTTGACCGGTCAAATTTAAATAATCCCGGTCCCATGTAATTAAAAAGCATTTGATGAACACATGTTATAAAATTCGTAAATACCACGCTATACAAACGACGCATAGCATAGGTAAGATCTGATTTATTGGCGACAGCGTCATTGCGAGCGTAGCGAAGCAATCTCACTTGGTTACAATTCAAATAGATACGAGATCGCTTCGTCACTTTGTTCCTCGCGATGACATTTAATCAGAGCTTCCAAAGTATTTAAGTCCATTCGTATAATCAATTGTTATGTTTTAGAAAAGTACCCGAGCGCTGCTTGAATAGTGCTCCAATGGAGTATATCATTGCTTGATGATAACCGTCGCCGAGACGAACGCGTTTCAAAGGAAGGTGGCCCGTTTACTGTCGGAGCAAGAACGTGAGGATCTGGTCTCTTATCTGTCCGAGCACCCCAACGTTGGAGTGATTATGGAAGGAACCGGCGGGATCAGAAAACTGCGTTGGGCGCGATCCGGAGGCGGCAAGAGCGGTGGGGTCCGGGTTATCTATTATTTTCATGATGAATTCATGCCACTGTATCTGCTGGCGGTATTTGGCAAGAACGAGAAGGCCAATCTGTCGAAGGAGGAAAGGAATCTTCTGGCAAAGTCAGTTAAAAAGCTGGTGGTTTCCTGGAGGCAAAGAAATGAGCAAAGCATACACTGAAATATCTGCTGGCCTGGAGGATGCGATTTCCCATGCCAGAGGAAAGAAATCCCGGGTCAAAGTACATCGTCCTGTACCAATCGATGTAAGAGCAATCCGTGAGAAAACCGGTATGAGCCAGCAACGGTTCTGCGCAACTTTTGGTATTTCGATTGGTACGCTACGTCATTGGGAGCAAGGTCTTCGAACCCCTAGAGGTGCGGCTCGAGTATTACTTAAGGTAGTTGATAACAACCCGAAAGCAGTAATCAAGGCAATAGGAGAATAAACTTCCACGGGCTCACGCTCCGGGGTTACTGATGCGCTAAAGTCAATTTTAAAAATAAAAAAGCCACTCAGTGAGTGGCTTTTTATTATTTCAAAATTTTCGCTACGGCGTCGCGTTCTTCTTCCAGTTCCTTCTGTGTTGCGGCCATCTTCGCCTTGCTGAACTCATCGATCTTCAATCCCTGTACGATCTGGTAATCATCATTCTTGCAAGTCACCGGGAAAGAATACATCAGTCCTTTCGGAATACCGTAACTGCCATGCTGAAAAGCCGCGCACACCCTCATTTTTCGTAAGCTTCACAATACCCCTTGACGATAATTACGATGTAGTTATACTGTAGTTCATGGATGAACTGGTTTTTGAATGGGACCCTAAAAAGAGTGCTTCTAATGAAAAGAGGCATGGTGTGTCTTTCGAAGAGGCCAAGACAGTGTTTACCGACCAGTTTGCCCGGTTAATTGCCGATCCGGATCACTCTGAAAAAGAGGACAGATTTATTCTATTGGGCACCAGTATTCATTCATGCTTATTGGTTGTTTGCCACTGTGTAAGAACGAATGATTCCATTCGAATCATTTCTGCCCGCAAAGCAGATAAGCAGGAACGAAAACTTTATGAGGTATTCCGTCATGCGTAAACATTACGACTTCTCTAAATCAGAGCCTAATCCGTATGCACAAAGGCTCAAAAAGCAAATTACAATCCGGCTGGATGAAGACACCATTGCGTATTTCAAAGAGCTGGCTGAGAACAAGGGTATCCCGTATCAAAGCCTGATTAATCTCTATCTTCGCGATTGTGCTCAATCGCATCGCGATCTCAAGTTGGCATGGCAGTAATCACAGCAGCTAACAAAATCATGCTGCGGACAACTTACAGTTACCGCAAATGGCGGCGTTAATCAAAATAATAAACCAAAATCAATTTAAGAAAGCTGGTCTCTAAATTCTAACGCAACACCTTTAGTATGAGTACGGATATAACAAGAGAGGTGTTGAATCAT
>JBCKWI010000081.1:0-5507 GCA_038922795.1 Gammaproteobacteria bacterium | reverse complement strand
TCTTTTCATTAGAATCTTTGAATTATCCAACGCTTCCGAAAATGTGTTCCAGACATTTTCTACCGCCTACTTCCTTGTAGGCGTATTGATCCATTCATTTACCTTTACAGTATTAATTATTTCTATTTTGCTACCCGAGAACTTGTTCCCGACGTTCTCCCGATCTCCGTTCCTGACTCGACTCTCGACCGCTGTTCCCGACGCGGTTCTACCTCCCCCGTCCATGGGGTCGTACCGGTTACATCCATGTAACCGTACCACCTACATCCATGTAGGCATACTGTTTCATTTGCTCTCTTTCTGAAGTATTTAGTAGATGGAATATGGGGAACTGATTTATTACTATTTTCCCCAACTACCCCCTACCAACCACCATATTCTTATTTATCACTCTTCACGCTTCACGCTTTCCAGGCCGGTAAGCAATCCACAGCAACGCCACCCCGGCAATCATCATCGGGAACGACAGCACATGTCCCATGGTCAGCCAGTCAAAGGCGAGATAGCCGATATGGCTGTCCGGCTCACGCACGAATTCAACGGCGGATCGGAATACGCCATAGCCGAGCAGAAATAGGCCGGTGACAGCCATTGTGGGTCTGGGTTTTGCAGAATATATCCATAGAATAATAAACAATACCAATCCTTCAAGCAGGGCTTCATAAAGCTGCGAAGGATGGCGTGGTATTCCTCCGGCACGTGGATCGGGAAACACCATGGCCCAGGGCAATGTCGATGGCCCGCCCCAGAGTTCGCCATTGATGAAATTGGCAATGCGCCCGAAAAACAAACCCACTGGTACAACGGGCGCCATAAAATCCGTTATGTCAAAAAATGCACGATTGATCCTGCTTCCATAAATCCATACGGCTATCAACCCGCCAATCAACCCGCCATGAAAAGACATGCCGCCTTGCCAGATTTTTAATATATCGAGTGGATTAGCGAGATAGTAAGGAAAATTGTAAAACACGGCAGATCCGAGCCGTCCGCCGATGATCAAGCCAACAGCACCGTAAAAAATCAGGTCACTGACCTGTTCGCTGTTCCAGCCCTGATGTGGTTGCTTAATTGCACGATAATTCAGCAGCCACCAGGCGAGCAGTATCCCGGTAACATAACTGAGTCCATACCAGCGGATCTTTACCGGTCCAAGTGCTATCGCTATGGGGTCTATGGCAGGGTATTTCAACATAAGTTGCGCAGTTTACCATGAAGCGTAACAGGAATGACCAGAAGGCGTCCCTGCCCTGCGGTATCAAGATGTGGTCAGGACCGGATCAATAAAACTCCCATTCCAGTAACCAGCGCAAGATGAAATCCGGTGTATCATCATTTAAACCGGCCAATGCACCGATTTCCCATTTTACCGGTGTACCGCCCCAACGGGTCTTGCCCAGCAGGACCGGGCCAATCGCATGGGTTGCTTCATCGCCGTAATATTCGATGGCGGGTTCCAGTGATCCTGACAGACGGTATTTCAATTGTGCGGCACCCTTCAGTTCAACCTCATGTTCCGTGTTGTCGGGCCCAAACTTTTTCTCCATCAAGAAGTTGGTGGTGATGACCCAGTCCTTGATCTGTTTCTGGAAGATCGGACCGGCCTTGAATTCCCATACACCCTCGCCGATTTTCTTTTCCAGTTCGAACAACAGGCCGGCATCAAGCCAGTACTGCCCCTGCCCGGTCAACTGGAATTTACTTTCGATTTCCACATCAGCGATGTCGAAATTTTCACCGGGTTTTTTTTCGCCAATGACATAACCCTCAACAAACCAGAATGAGTTAATCCCGTAACCGAGGCCCAGCCTGATTTTATGTTCATCTACATCATCAAACTTGTGTACTGCGCGCGATTCGATTTCCCATTCACCTTCGTGAACATAAGGGTCATAAACCTTGTCCACGCCAGCAACAGCGTTGACTGATAAAAATAATGCACAAAGAAACCTCCACCTGGTAAATTTCATTATTATTGAGCCTGAAAAAATATTTGAATTAAAAAATCCGGCTATGTGAGGCATGCCTGAATTTCTGTTTACTGATTAGGTACATCCCGGTGCCGATAAGTATCAGCGTACCAAAATAAAAACCCAGATCTATCGCTGTTGGGCGGGCCTGGTAACCTATCAGGATATGTAATAATTGTCCGATTACAGAATGCTCCGATAAAAATCCGGACGTGTTCCACAACGGCGCGAAACTCGGTAACAACCCAGCCTGGCTCAGATAGCCCGAGGCCGTTGCTGCCATGCCGGCAGCCAGCAAGAGAATTAACCAACCGGTAACACGAAACAGTGACGTAGTGGGTATCCGTAATAATCCTGAATACAGGAGGACACCCACTGTGATCCCTCCCGCAAGGCCAAGAACGCCACCAAATGTCATTTGTGCAGCACCCTCGCCACTGGCAGCAATCCCGTACAGAAATAAAACGATTTCCGAACCTTCACGTAAGACAGCGAGACCTGCCGCAGTAGAGAGAAAATAAAACGGCAACTCACCGGACGTTACCTCATTACCGACCTGCTTCAGATTGGCCACCATTTCACGGGCATGACTGGACATCCAGATGTTATGCCAGGCCAGCATGAGCACAGCAAAGAAGAGCACACCGGCGTTGAATAATTCCTGGCCGATGCCCTCAAAAGCATCGGCAATGCTGCCGGCAAAAAAAGCAATGATGACCGCGCCGATAACACCCGCCGTGACGCCACCACCAATCCAGCGGTTACGTCCGGTGAGCCCGCGTGTTGCTGCCAGCAGGATGGTAATGACCAGTGCCGCTTCGAGCACTTCACGAAATACAATAACGGATGGGCCTAGCATCGTGGTAAATCCATCACTCGACGATTATTTTTCCCTGGGCGGTGGCTTCATTGAATTCACCAAAGAAACCGTATTCACCAGGATCCAGCGGTCCGATATAGATCGTTGCTTCACTGTTACCGGCGATAATTTTTTCCCGGTTCAGTTGATGACTTTCAAATTCTTCCGGCGTGGCATCCTGGTTTTTCACCAGGAGTTTTACCTTGGTACCGGCCGGGATTTCCAGGCTTTCAGGGTAAAAACGGTGGTCCTTGATGGACAACTCGTATACAGGTAATTCAGCAGCAACCAGGCTACTAAAGCAGATAAATATCATAAAAATCAGATATTTCATTTCTGTCCTCGATTCAAATAAATATTAATGAGAATGATTATCATATAGATACAATAAAGGTTGTGCAAGTGGAAATTGCTGAACATTTTTTATTACCCTAAGGACAGTTTAGTAAAGCGGGTTGCGTTATAGTGTCCGGCCGAACTTCGAAGACAGAAACGTTATGAACAAATCCGGTTTTACCAACGCGCTCATCCATCAGACCTCGCCCTATCTCCTGCAACACGCCCATAATCCGGTGAATTGGTATCCCTGGGGCAGCGAGGCACTGGCGAAGGCGCAAGCAGAAGTCAAACCGATCCTGCTTTCTATTGGTTATTCCGCCTGTCACTGGTGTCATGTCATGGCGCATGAGTCGTTCGAAGATGAGGACACGGCCGCTGTGATGAACGAGCATTTCATTAATATAAAGGTAGACCGTGAGGAACGTCCGGATATCGACAAGATCTACCAGACTGCACAACAACTGTTGACGCAACGCACTGGTGGCTGGCCACTGACGATGTTCCTGACACCGGAGGACCAGATCCCGTTTTTCGGCGGTACCTATTTTCCGCTGCAATCCCGTTATGGACTGCCCGGATTTAAAGACGTGCTGTTGCGTGTAGCGGAATTCTATAAACAGGAACGTGAGGCCATTAAAAACCAGAACCAGTCACTGCAGGAAGCATTGCATCGTATCAGCCTCACACCGGCAGCGGACAATGCCCTGCAACTGACACCGGAACCGTTGCATATTGCCATTCAGCAATTGCAACAGAATTTTGATCCCCGTCATGGGGGTTTCGGTGCAGCACCGAAATTTCCTCATCCGACAAACCTCGAACGCCTGCTCCGGAATTACGTAAATGTTGGCGACGATGAAAGCAGGCAGTCCAGCTTGAACATGGTGGAATTCACCCTTAACAAAATGGCCATGGGCGGAGTTTATGATCAGATTGGCGGCGGCTTTTACCGTTATTCGGTTGATGAGCGCTGGATGATCCCGCATTTCGAGAAAATGCTCTACGACAATGGCCCGCTGTTGACTGTTTACAGCCAGGCCGCCCGGATCACCGGAAATTCTTTTTACAAATCCATCGCAGTCGATACGGCGGATTGGGTCATGCGTGACATGCAATCTGCTGAAGGCGGTTATTATTCAACGATCGATGCCGACTCCGAAGGACATGAGGGTAAATTTTATGTCTGGGACAAGAAAGAGGTCGAATCCCTGTTGGGTCATCAGGAATATGCCGTAATCGAAAAACACTACGGCCTGGATAACGCACCGAATTTTGAAGGACACTGGCATCTGCATGTGATAGAACACATGGACAACGTTGCCAAAGTTCTCTCATTGAAAAAATCAGAAGTGGCAACAGGACTGTACAGTGCCAGACAGAAATTACTTGCTGTCCGGAATAAACGCATCTGGCCGGGACGTGATGAAAAGATCCTGACTTCATGGAATGGATTAATGGTCAAAGGCATGGCAACAGCGGCCATTGCATTTGATGATGAGCGCTATTTCGAATCAGCAGCGCGTGCCGTCGAATTTATCCGTAACACCTTATGGAAAAACCACCGGCTGCTGGCAACGTATAAAGAGGGCAAGGCCCATCTGAATGCCTATCTTGATGACTATGCCTTTTTGATTGAGGGGATTCTCACCTTGCTTAACTTCAAATGGAAAAGCGAATGGCTGGATTTTGCAATAGAACTCGCCGATACCATGCTGGATGCATTTGAAGACCAGGAAAATGGCGGCTTTTATTTTACTTCTTATGATCACGAACAACTTATACAGCGTACCAAACCCTTCATGGACGATGCCCTGCCGGCTGGTAATGGTGTTGCTGCTTCCGTGCTCCAGCAACTCGGTCATTTGATAGGAAAACAACGCTACCTGGATTCCGCTGAACGCACACTCAAGACCGCCTGGCCTGCTTTGGATCAATATCCGGCCGCACATAATGCCCTGCTGAATGCACTGGATGAATATTTATACCCGCCACAGCAGATTATCCTGCGCGGTGATGCAGACACAATTGATAAGTGGAAGCTGCACTGTCAGAAATACTCACGCCCTTATACATCGATATTTCCAATACCCGGGGATGCGAATGGATTGCCCGGCATACTTGCGGAAAGAGCGATGAAATCCGGGCCTGTCGCCTATATCTGCGAGGGTCATCATTGCCTGGCACCGGTTACCCGGCTTGATTTAATCACTGAAAACCTGAACAATTCCCGGTACTGAACATCATAATAATTGTTGCATTGCAATATAAAGCCGCATGAAGTGGCGCTTCCATGATGGGTACTAAGTATCTGCGTAGTACCTGCATATCTGAGATATCAG
>JBCKWI010000080.1:0-5626 GCA_038922795.1 Gammaproteobacteria bacterium | reverse complement strand
CTTAAACATATCTTTGTAAAAATCAGCTACGGTTTGTATACATATGTTAAAAGTTTTCTCTGCTTGATTCATATAGCGGCCAAAGTCCTTGATATCTCCTGTAAGCAAATGGGTTGCGGAACACTCAACTGCTGCCTGGAATATTGGCCTGTCTTTCATATTGAGTCCATCTGGACAAGTATGATCGGAATAGTGTCTGACCAGGTTAATATGCTTGATGATCTGAACAAGCCCGGTACTGGACTCGGGATATTTTATTTCGATATTGCGTACTGCTTCTTCAACAGCATAGACACTGGTATACAGATCCCAGTATCCCTTAATTTCAAGATCTATAAGTAGAGCTACCTTGCCCTTGGGATTATGTGCTGCCGTGAATAGCACGTTGGCATCCAGAAATATCCGTTTCAAACTTATTTTTCCAGGTTTTGAATTATGCGTGTACGCTCACGATCGGTTAATTGGTCAGCTTTATCCCATTCTGCTATTTGGTCATCACTGTAGATATCCAGCTCCATTATCGCTGCCGGTTTGAGTAATAACTCGTTATTCCGCTCTTCTATAATCAAGGCACTACCGCCTTTTATTCCATATCTTTTACGGATAGTAGCTGGAAGCGTTATCTGACCGCGTTCGGAAACGATGAGTGTGTCGGACATGAGTATATTTCATCTGTGTCGAAAGTAAGGCTAAGAATAGAAGAATTTCCGAATTTCCGCAAATCAGTAATGTATTAAAAATCAGGGGATTTGCTTCTTAATGCGTTTTTTATTGAAAATCATGGTGTTAAGGAAACAATGAGATTGCCACTGTCTTTCAGAAGCTCGCAATGACAACTTTCACCCCTCTCTAACACTCCCTGAGTGTACTTATCGCCCCACACAATAATAATCAAACCCTGCCTTGGTCATTTGTTCACGCTCATACACATTACGCAAATCCAGGAACACATTTCCCTTCATAATTCCCCTGATATGTTCAAGGTCAAGCCCGCGATATACATTCCATTCCGTCATCAGAACGATCGCATCAACACCATTTATTGTGTCATAAATATCATCAAAATATTCAATTGAATCCGGCAAAATGGATTTTGCCTCCTCAATACCCCGCGGATCATGTGCTCGAACCAGTGCGCCATTTTCAAGCAATGCCGGTAAAATGGACAGGGCCGGGGCCTCACGCATATCGTCTGTTTCAGGCTTAAACGTCAATCCCAATATTGCCAGTTTCTTCCCTGATTCACTGCCACCCAGTGCACCACGTATTTTAGTGACCATACGCGCCTTCTGTGCCTCATTAACTGCAATTACCGCCTCAACAATCTGGCTGGTAACACCATGCTCATGCGCGATCCGCACCAATGCTCTGGTATCTTTGGGAAAGCACGATCCACCAAAACCCGGACCAGGATGCAGAAATTTACGGCCTATTCTTCCATCCAGCCCCATTCCTTTTGATACAGCATGTACATCTGCTCCGGTGGCCTCACACAAGGCGGAGATTTCATTAATAAAACTAATCTTGGTGGCAAGAAACGCATTCGATGCATATTTGATTAACTCGGCCGTCTCCAGTGTTGTCAATAATATCGGCATTTCAATCAGGTTCAGTGGCCGGTATAGTTGCTTCAATAAATTACTGGCCCGCTCGTTTTCTACACCAATGATAACCCGGTCAGGCCGCATAAAATCGGATATGGCTGCCCCTTCCCGCAAAAACTCGGGATTGGAAGCCACATCAAAATCCGCCTGTGGATTGGTCTCCGCAATTATTCTTTTGACGTTCCTTGCCGTACCAACAGGTACTGTAGATTTATCAACAATCACAGTATAGCCGGACAGATACGGCGCAATATCTTTGGCCGCCTGGTAGACATAGGTCAAATCAGCATGACCATCACCATGCCGCGCCGGTGTGCCAACGGCGATGAATATTAAATCCGCATCGCCAATGATTGCTGAATATTCTGAACTAAATGCCAGGTATCCCTGCTGCCTGTTTTTTTCAACCAGCGCACCAAGGCCAGGTTCATAGATAGGGATAATGCCTTTATTTAATGCATCTATTTTTGTCTTGTCTATATCGATACATGTAACATGATTACCAAATTCCGAGAAACATGCGCCGGATACCAGGCCCACATAACCGCTTCCAATCATGACCACATTCATAATTTTATTTAATTGTTATTCTAGAGTCTTTGCAGAATGATATTGTCCGGCTTGATGTTCCTGGGTAGCAATGACTTAACATCAAAAACAATACCCTGATTATCACGTAACAAACTCGAGATTAAATCCCAACCACTATCAACAAATTCCTTATGCGGTACGGCCAGGATCACGGCGTCTGACTTTATCAGTTCGTCTTTTGTACAGAGATTAAACTGATATTCCTTGTATACTTCTGCCTTATCAGCCAGCGGATCATAGACCTGTACATTAATGTCAAATGATTGCAGCTCATTCACTATATCAATTACCCTTGTGTTTCTGATATCCGATATATTTTCCTTGAAAGTAAATCCGAGGATTGTCACACAAGAATTTTTTACTACCATCCCTGTTTTTATCATCTGTTTCACTACCATTCTTGCGACATACAAACCCATTGAATCATTAATACTACGGCCGGAGAGAATGACCCTGGGCGAATATCCGGCCTGTACCGCCTTATGCGTTAGATAATAGGGATCAACACCAATACAGTGCCCCCCTACCAGCCCGGGTTGAAATTTAAGGAAATTCCATTTTGTGCCAGCGGCTTCCAGTACATCTGATGTATCAATTTGTAATCTTTCAAAGATCAGTGACAATTCATTCATCAAGGCAATGTTGATATCTCTTTGTGTATTTTCAATCACCTTGGCGGCCTCGGCTATTTTAATGCTCTGCGCCCGGTGTGTGCCTGCCTTTACAACCGCCTCATAGGTTTCCGCAATCAGATTTAAAGATTCTTCGTCCTGCGCGGATACGATTTTTACAGTATTTTCCAGGGTATGCAGTTGATCACCGGGATTAATTCTTTCCGGAGAATACCCGACAAAAAAATCCTTTCCACATTTCAGTCCGGATACCTGTTCCAGAATCGGGACACATTCTTCTTCTGTAAGTCCAGGATAGACCGTGGATTCATATACGATGATGTCATTTTTCTTCAGATGTTCGGCAACTGTGCGTGTAGCGGAGAATACCATTTCCAGATCAGGCTCCCTGCTGGCATTGATTGGTGTAGGCACTGCTATGATATGGAAGCTGGCCCCTCCCAGATCAGATGGATTAGCAGTGAATAACAGATTTTTCTGTTTCAGCTCTTCAGCTTGCATAACGACACCATGCTTGTCGAAACCATTATTCAAATTAATAACATGCTGTTTGTTCGTATCAAAACCGACAACCCTGGTATGTTTTGCAAAAGCCACGGCCAGTGGCAAGCCCACATAACCGAGGCCAATAACCGATATAGATCTCAATTTATTCATTTGCCGGTCCCATAATATTCCTTATACCAATTCACAAATTTCTCTAAGCCAGTTTCAATATTGGTGTGCGGGACATACCCCAGATCAGAAATTGTATTCCCTATGTTTGCACAGGTGTCCGGCATGTCACCCGGCTGCATGGGCAGCATATTGATGACCGCTTTCCTGCCAATCAATTTTTCCAATATGGAAATATAATACATTAATTTTGTTGGTGTCCTGTTACCGAGATTATAAAGACGGTAATTTTCAGAAGGGAGTTTATCCAGTGCCTTTATTGCACCGTCCGCGATATCATCGATATAGGTAAAATCACGGCTGTGGTGACCGTTATTGTATACATCTATCGGCGTTTCATTAATGATGTTTTTGGTAAATGTGAAATAGGACATATCAGGCCTGCCCCATGGCCCATAAACAGTAAACAATCTCAGACCTGTTGCCGGAATATCAAATAAGCGGCTATAGGTATAGGCCATTAATTCATTCGCCCGTTTACTGGCGCCGTATAATGAGGCAGGTTTATCAACACGATCATTTACAGAAAACGGGATTTCAGTATTATCTCCATAAACCGCACTGGTGGAGGCATAAACCAGATGTTCTGAATGATGGCGCCGGCAAGCTTCAAGTATATTGACAAAACCGAGAACATTGGATTGTACAACCGCCTCAGGATTGATTAATGAATAACGGACTCCTGCATGGGCAGCGAGATGGACAACCCGGGAAGGTTTGTAAACACGGAATATTTCATTGATGGCATCCTTGTCAACAATATCATTTTTTTTAAAGGTAAAACCGGCATGGGATTGAAGTTGTGCAAGCCGGGCCTGTTTCAGCGAAACATCATAATAATCATTGAGATTATCCAGCCCGATAATCTCATCGCCCCTCTGAAGCAATAATTTTGCAACGTAAAATCCAATAAAACCGGCGGCCCCGGTAACCAGTATTTTCATCTGATGAGATTCTTATTATGTGATTTCCAGAGCTGGATTTTCCCCGCCAGAGTATACTGTAATCTCATCCGGGATGACACGAATTGCAACGCAGGGTAGTGGCCTGGTTTGTCATCCCGAACGAATGTGAGGGATCTTTGATATTCATGTAAAATCAGGATTTCTCAGTCGCTGCGCTGCTTCGAAATGACAGTAATTCTGTTGTATTTTCAAATTGAGCCACTACCCAACGCGGGAATACATGCCAGGCATACAATTAAAAAGGGGCATGAAGCCACTTTTTAATTGTATGGCGTCCCCAAGGGGACTACTCGGCTCTCATCCCTGAGCCTCGCCCCTTCGGGGCCAGTGTCGCTACGCTCCCCTGTTCAAAATCGTTCCATACGATTTTGTCGAACCGTGGGGTTCTCATCAAACCCTTGAGAACTGCATAAATAAAAAAAGAGGCATAGAGCCTCTTTTTTTATTTATATGGCGTCCCCAAGGGGATTCGAACCCCTGTTGCCGCCGTGAAAGGGCAGTGTCCTAGGCCTCTAGACGATGGGGACGAGGCAGGTGTTTGCGAATGTCCGGTGGACATTCGCACCTGTCGAGTCGCCGAGCCAGCGGATGGCGAGGCCTGAACACCGCGCCAAGGATGGCTTGAAGCAACACAGCAGGATCAACAACAGTCAGACTAATTATTTCCTCCTCCCCCTTGATGGGGGAGGAATAAGGTGGGGGTGTGAAATATATTCATCATTCACCCCCATCCCAGCCTTCCCCCTTGAAGGGGGAAGGGGTTTTGTTTATCTTCCTCCATCAAGGAGGAAGGTTATTAATAATGTTGGTGGAGCCAGGCGGGATCGAACCGCCGGCCTCTTGCATGCCATGCAAGCGCTCTCCCAGCTGAGCTATGGCCCCATATTTAATTTCCTGCATGCCATCCATGGCGCAGCACCTCTGGTTTCGCTCAACACCGGCCCGTACATCCTCTGTACGGGCGTTCGCCGGGAAATTTGTCCACCGGACAAATTTCTTTTCCGGCTCTCCCAGCTGTACCCGCAGGGCATAAAAGCTATGGCCCCTTACAGTAACAAGTCACAAGTATAAAGTTAAAAATGAAAAACTGGTGATAAATGACTCAATCAGTCACGAATCAGCAAAATCCACCAATTACTAATCACTAAGGAACCTCTGA
>JBCKWI010000079.1:0-6006 GCA_038922795.1 Gammaproteobacteria bacterium | reverse complement strand
ATCCTATTGAATTCGTGCATACCAGCAAAAAATGCCTGATTAACCAGCGTGAGGTACACCGGGATACGCTGGGGTTTAATGAGGCACTCAGGTCTGCCCTGCGTGAAGACCCGGACGTGATTCTGGTCGGTGAAATGCGTGACCTGGAAACCATTCGCCTCGCACTCACTGCCGCTGAGACCGGTCACCTGGTGTTTGGTACATTGCATACCAGTTCTGCCGCCAAGACCATCGACCGTATTGTTGACGTGTTCCCGGCGGCGGAAAAAGACATGATCCGGGCCATGTTATCCGAATCATTGCGTGCGGTTATCTCACAGACCTTATTAAAGAAAAAAGGCGGGGGCCGGGTGGCAGCGCATGAAATCATGATCGGTACCCCGGCAATTCGAAATCTGATACGTGAAAACAAGATCGCACAGATGTACTCGGCTATCCAGACCGGGCAGTCATTCGGTATGCAGACACTGGATCAAAATCTCAAACAACTCGTTGATAAAGGTGTGGTGACCAGGGATGACGCACGCGGCAAGGCCGCTAATAAGGACAATTTCTAGTCCAGATTGATTTATAGAGGCAGGGGGTAGTATGGAGAGAGAACAGGCGATTAAATTCATGCGGGACCTTCTCAAGCTGATGAACGAGAAGAAAGGCTCTGATTTGTTTATCACTGTAGACTTTCCTCCCGCAATCAAGGTCGATGGCAAGGTCACGCCGGTCTCCAAGACCAAGCTCACCTCTGAAAACACCAAGGCCCTGGCCTATGCCATCATGAATGATAAGCAGCTCAAGGAGTATGAGGCGACCAAGGAATGTAATTTTGCCATCAACCCGGTCGGTATCGGGCGTTTTCGTTGTAATGCCTTTATCCAGATGAGTTATTGCGGGCTGGTATTACGTGCCATTGAGACAAATGTGCCGACACTGGATAAGCTTGGTTTGCCTGAGGTATTGAAAGAGATATGCATGACCAAGCGTGGCCTGGTCATCATGGTCGGCGGTACCGGTTCAGGTAAATCCACATCACTGGCTGCCATGATCGATTATCGGAATGAGAACAGTTTTGGTCATATCATCACGATTGAAGATCCGGTGGAATATGTCCATCCGCATAAAAACTGCATCATCATGCAACGTGAAGTGGGTGTGGATACCGATGACTGGGACATCGCACTGAAAAACACATTACGCCAGGCGCCGGATGTGATCCTGTTGGGAGAAATCCGGGACCGTGAAACCATGGAATTCGGAGTCGCATTTGCCGAAACTGGTCACCTGGCCATGGCGACATTGCACGCCAACAGTTCCAACCAGGCACTGGATCGTATCATCAATTTCTTCCCGGAAGAGCGCCGCCAGCAATTGTTGATGGATTTGTCACTGAACCTCAAGGGCATAATCTCACAACGCCTGTTGAAAAAAGTAGATGGTGTGGGCCGTGTTGCCGCAATCGAAATATTGCTAAATTCTCCATTGATTGCCGATTTGATACTCAAGGGTGAGGTGCATGAGATTAAGGCAATCATGGCCAAGTCCAATGAACTGGGGATGAAAACTTTTGACCAGGCCCTGTTTGACCTTTTCGAAGCCGATTTGATTACCTTTGAAGATGCATTACGTAACGCTGATTCCATGAATGAATTGCGTCTGAAGATCAAACTGGAAGGCAAGGCGGCGAAAGGTAAAGACTCTATGGAAGGCCTTGATCATCTCAGCCTGCATGAAGATGAAGATGAGAAGCCAGGTGGCATGTTGCGTCGATAGTTATTTTTCTTTTGCTTAATAAATACACCGGAAATAAATAAAATACAGCGCTAATGGATATCACCCCCTATCTTAAATTAATGGTCGAAAAGAATGCCTCGGATTTGTTTTATACCGTGGATTCACCGGTTAAAATCAAACTGGAGGGTAAAGCCTCGCCTGTAGGTAAAACAGTACTGAATTCAGAATTATGCAAGGCGGCCGCCTACGGCATCATGAATGAAAAGCAGATCAGGCATTTTGAAGAAACCATGGAGTGTGATTTTGCCATCGCCCTGCCGGATGGCTCCGCCCGCTTTCGTGTGAATGTGTTCCGGCAGCGTGGCGAAGTGGGCATGGTTTTGCGCCTGATCCCGTCCCGGATCCCCACGGTAGATGAACTTGGATTGCCGGAAATCCTCAAGGAAATGATCATGCTCAGGCGCGGCCTGATCCTGATGGTGGGTGCTACCGGTTCTGGTAAATCAACAACACTTGCCGCCATGCTCAATCACCGTAATGAGAATATGGCTGGTCACATCCTGACTATTGAAGATCCGGTTGAATTCAGTCATCCCAATAAGAAATCTATTATTAACCAGAGGGAAGTCGGGGTTGATACACAATCTTACAGAAATGCATTGAGATCTTCATTGCGTGAAGCGCCGGACGTGATCCTGATTGGTGAAATCCGGGACCGCGAGACCATGGAAGCAGCGCTGGAACTATCCAATACCGGCCATCTGGCGATCTCGACCATGCATGCCAATAACGCCAACCAGGCGATGGAACGTGTGATCAATCTTTTTCCCCAGGACATGCACAAACAACTGTTCATGGATTTGTCTTTGAATATCCGCTCTGTAGTTTCACAACGTCTGGTCCTCGGCATAGACGGGAAACGCTGTGCAGCCATCGAGATCCTGATCAACACGCCGCATATTGGTGAGTTGATCCTGAAAGGTGATATCGACGAGCTCAAGGTGGCGATGGCCGAGAGTGGGCAGAAGGGCATGCAGACTTTCGATCTGGCATTGTTCAATCTATATAAAGAAGGCCGGATTGAACTGGAAGAGGCGTTGAATAATGCTGACTCCAGGACGAACCTTGAAGCCAAGATCAATTTCGGATAGTTGTTTCTATTGTTGTTCTTATTTATGTCTGACTATCCTGGTTTTCAGGAACAAATGCATTCTTGCTTTAACCGAATTCAGTATCAGTTATGAGAGGATTTAACAGGCAAAATGCCGGCATCCCTGTCGAGATTATCCATAATGGTGAACAATACAAATATATTCTGGAGAATGTCAGTCTGGGCGGGTTAGCGTGTCAAGGCAGTTTGATGATTGCCGTGAATACGCTGGTAGAGGTCCGGATGCACCTGTTAATACCAGAGTACATTTCTCAGGGTCGTGTGGTCTGGTGTAAAAAGAGTGATGACTTTTTTGAGCTTGGTATAGAACATTGCGGCGACAAGGACAAGGCGAGATTGCATATGATCGAACAAATCAGCAATATCGAGCATTACCGTAATGATATCCGGGTGGCGGAAGGCAGGGATCTGGATGGAGAACAGGCCACCAGGGAGTGGGTTGAAGTTCACGGCGCTGATTTTCTCTCAAGTACCAGATAGAAAACCAAAACCTGCGGATGGGGAGTCAATTAGTGCGGACAAAAAAATAAAGGGGCCTTGCGGCCCCTTTATTGTCAACTTGTAATAGAGAGATTTACTTGTTGTTGATGTACATGGTTACTTCAAAACCAAAACGGATGTCGCTGTATTCAGGTGTTGACCATTTCATTAGATGTATCCTCCAGGTTAATTGATGAAATCGTATTAAACTTCTTTGTCTATATAGTTGCATTGTGCGTGCCAATTTTATCCAAGGCGCTTAGGCCACAGAAAATATTATATAATACAATTAGTTAGAATAGAGCCAAGATATTTTATTCAAATCAGGATAGGCCGGTTGGTGCAGAAAATGGTTACTATAAACCACCTGGATGGTTGTCATTAACCACTGAATGCAATGCCTGTGTCCTTACTGCAGCGGCCATGCGGTCTGCGGAAAGACGCTGGCGGCCTCAAACACCGGGCCATCTACACAAACCCGTTTCATGGTAGGCCCGTCCTCTGTACGAATCTCAACAACACAACCGGCACAGCCGCCCACAGCGCAGGCCATGTATTCTTCCACGGAGATCTGGCAGGGGAGCGAATACTCGTATGCCAGTTGACTGACGGCCCTAAGCATGGCTGTCGGGCCGCAGGAAAAGATCTCGACTTCATTCCTCTGGTCCTGCCCCAGGCTGTTTAACCAGTGTCTGGCCAGTTCTGTAACATAGCCCGCAAAACATCCTGCATAACCTTGCAGACTGGCAAGGCGGCTGGCGATCCCCCAGTCCTCAAGCAAAGGCATGGCCGCGATCACTCCGTCAGGGATACCGTTGATCATGATTTGTGAAGGGCGTGGTTTAAAAGGGAAAGGGATCTCGGAACCCATAATCACCAGAGCATGCAGATCCTTGGTGTTTTTCCTGATGTGTTCAGCCAGGAATACCATCGGTGGTATCCCAATACCGCCTCCGATCAATAATGGATATTTCCGGTAGTTCTCCAGTTTGAAGGGTATGTCGATGGGGCCCAGCAAGTTCAGAAGATCACTGTTTTTCCGTTGTGCAAGTTTTGCCGTGCCTTCCCCGTGTACTTTATAAAGAATGTCTATCCAGCCCGCGTTTTTATCAGCACGCATGATCGACATCGGTCTGCGCATTGGCAGATCGACTGCACATTGCAGGTGGATAAAACTCCCGGGTTGGGCATGGGCAGCAGTCTCGGGGGCATGCAGGCGCAGCATGTATTGATCGCCGGGATAAGCCTGATGCTCAAGCACCCTGGCTTCTTCCTGGAAGATGGTATTACGCGTTTGTGGATGTTTCATGAGGTTCAGTTTGAATTTCCGTAGACGATGTTACCGTCAAGCAGGGTGTGCGTGACTTTGCCGGTCATTTCCCAGCCCAGGAATGGACAATTTTTACCTGCACTGGCCAGCGTTTCTTTTTCTGCAACCCAGGCCAGCTCAGGATCGATGATGCACACATCAGCCGCCGCCCCCTTACCCAGGTGACCTGCATCAATTCCGGCTATCTTAGCCGGATTAACGGTCAGGGCGGCAATTGCCGTTTGCAGATCGAGCACTTTGTCCTGGACCAGTTGCATGGACAGTGATAACAAGACATCGAGCGTGGATGCGCCAGGTTCAGTCAAACCAAAAGGCGCCGCCTTGGCATCTTCATCATGTGGCTGATGATCGGAACAAATGGCATCAAGAATTCCGGTTGCCAGCGCCTTTCGAAGTTCGTCTCTGTCACGGGTCGTACGCAAAGGAGGGCGCACGTGACAGAGGCTGTTAAATCCTGCCAGATCGATTTCGGTAAGATATAAATGGCTGATACCCACATCCGCAGTGACCGGCAGCCCCTGCCGCTTTGCCTGTGCGATCATGTCCAGACTGCGGGCCGAAGAAATGCGGCAGAAATGTACCTTTGTGCCGGTTTGTTCAATCAGTAAAAGCGCCCGGCTGACGGCAATCGTTTCTGCTGTTTCCGGGATGCCCGGCAGACCCAGGCGAACACTCATCATCCCCTCATGGATCACACCGTCATTACGCAAACCATCATCTTCGCAAAACAGGTGCACGGCAAGGCTACACGTGGCTGCATATTCCAGTGCACGGCGCAATACAGCCGTATCCCTGATGTTCGCATAGGCATTGCTGACACCAATGCAACCGGCCATCTTGAGCGCGTGCATACTGGCCAGTGTTTTGCCTTCCAGTCCTGATGTCAGCGCCCCGAGGCAATAAACTTTTGCCTTGTTGGCCAATAGGGCGCGTTGGTGAATGAGCTCTGCGACGGCAGATGTATCAATGACTGGCGAGGTGTCCGGAGGGCAACAGATAGAAGTAATGCCTGCGCTGGCAGCTGCGGCCGTTTCAGAAGCAATGGTGGCCTTGTGTTCCTGGCCAGGTTCCCTGAGCCGGGCGGAGAGATCGACCAGCCCCGGACAGACAATCCTGTTTTTGGCTGCAAAAGTCTGTTCCGGTGTGAAGCCAGAAGGACTCTTGCCAATGGCAACAATCTTGCCGTTCTCGATAAAGAGATCAGCCACCTTGTCCAGTTTATTGGCCGGGTCAACGATGCGCCCGTGTTTAATGACTGTGCGCATCAACGGCCTCAGGATCAAGGTTGGAGAGGTTCCCC
>JBCKWI010000078.1:0-6576 GCA_038922795.1 Gammaproteobacteria bacterium | reverse complement strand
GGCCTTCAAATTCTCTAGTGCGAAAGACCTGCGCATACGACAATTTTACACTGTCAAGGATCAGGCTCACCCCAAGAATAAAATCGCCTACCAGCATTTGCTTATCTACACTGTGGCTGCCATGGAAGGTATTCCCTCCCGAAAGATGTCCCGCAACACCAGCCGGCCGGTGGCTGCGGCAAAGGCATGCAGACTGAATCCATGACCAGCCTGCTGGTAATGCAGCACCGGCATAGGGACGGTCATCGGCAATCAGATGACTCTTACGGGTATTGCCGGGAGTAAATATATTTTGCCCGACAGAAAAAACAATATTGCGTTGCAGGTTTTCGACATCACTGTATGGCAGCCTTTTTACTATCGCCTTGCCCCAATCCAATCCGGCAAATCATCGCTTTCATGAAACCAGGGCGGATCGGGCGAGATCCAGCTTAACTTGATGCCGTTGGTATAATTCCTGTCGGTGCCGGCAAACAGATCATTCTCAAAGCGGAAGGTGAAGGTCCAGGAATCTTCCGCAGGGTGATGGTCCGCATGGAGATCAGATATGAAAAGAAAACAGACTACTATGATTAAAACTCTCAATTCCATTTGCAGGAATTATCATTCAGCGAAAGAATAAAACCAGGCACCAGACTACAAGGACATTAATTAATGTAATCAGGACCGCCGCTGAACCTGCATCTTTTGCGATTCCCGAGAGTTCGTGCTGTTCTCCGCCGAACCGGTCGACCACTGCCTCTATCCCTGAGTTAATCAATTCAACGATCATGACCAGTAGTATGCTCCCTACCAATAATGCACGCTCGATTCCGTTATCTCCCAGCCACAAACCCAGCGGGACAAGCACAATGGACAAAACAACTTCCAGACGGAAGGCGGCCTCGTTTCTGAAGGCCGCCCGCAGGCCCTGCATGGAATAGAGAGTGGCTTTATACAGGCGCTGAACACCGCCACTGCTTTTTGCTGACATTAAAAAATCAGGAATGAATTAAAGACTAAAGCGCAGCGATCGCCTTGTCGTAGGCCGGCTCCTGCGCAATCTCCGGCACCAGTTCCGTATAAACCACCTTGTTGTTTTCATCCAGTACCACAACCGCACGCGCAGTAATACCGGCCAGCGGGCCGTCTTCGATCAAGACGCCATAATCCTTGGCAAATTTGCGCGAACGCATGAGTGACAGCGGGATAACATTGCTGGCGCCTTCCGCGGAACAAAAACGCTTCATGGCAAACGGCAGGTCCGCCGAGATCATCAAGAAGACAGTATCTGTCCTCGATTTTGCTGCTTCATTAAATCTTTTTGTTGAAATAGCACAGACCGGCGTATCGAGGCTGGGGACTATGTTCAGCAATTTCTTTTTGCCCTTGTAAGTTTCCAGGCTGACATTATTCAAATCTCCATCTACCAGTAAAAAATCCGGGGCCCGTTGGCCGGTTGCAGGCAGATCCGAGTTGGTATGAAATTCATTACCGTGCAGAGTTATCTTGGCCATATTGTTCAATCTCCTATTCTTCGATTAATTCACTGTATGCGTCAGCAGCTATCAATTCATCCAGATCCATTTCGTCATTCGGTTTCAAAATGAATATCCATCCGGAATTATAAGGGTCTGTATTGATTTTTTCCGGAGTGTCTTCAAGTTCATTATTGACCTGTACAATTTCACCGGATACCGGGCAATAAATATCAGATGCGGATTTTACTGATTCTACCACCGCACACTCTTCGCCAGACGTGTATTCACGCTCAACCTCGGGCAGTTCGACAAAAACAATATCTCCCAGCTCTTTCTGTGCATGATCAGTAATGCCTACCCTGACCAGGCCATCGTCCAGCAATTCAGACCAGGTATGTGCCGGTGAATATTTGAGATCTTCCGGAATATGACTCATAGCTGTCATTCTAGTTGGTTTTTTATGCTGAACTTTTAGCGTAATTGTAGCAGGGAATAATTCTTTTAATTATTACAATCCGTGAAAATATTGATTATCCCCTGGCGGGAAACACAACCAGATGATCGATCTCCAGCCTGATTCCTATATCCTCATTGACAGGATGATTATGGTGGCTCGGCACCAGGCTCAATACCCGTGTACCACTCCCCAGCGCAAGGGTATAGAGAAACTCCGCGCCCCGGAAAGCCTTGTCCGTGACCCTGGCAGTTAACTCACTCTGGTCATCATGGATAATGTCGTCCGGACGGATCAGGACCTCAACGGTTGTCCCCTGTTCTATCCCCAATGGCATTGCACCGGTAATGACACCCAGCTCGGTGTGGACCTCCCGATCGCCGGTTACTGAACCTGACAGAAAAACCCCTTCACCAACAAAATCTGCAACATAGGAGGTTGCCGGACGATGATAAAGGTTGAAGGCCGTGTCCCATTGCAGCAGTCTGCCCTCATTAATGACACCGACAATGTCCGCCATGGCAAACGCCTCAAACTGATTGTGACTGACCAGTACCGCCGTGATGCCGTCCTGCTTGAGGATGTTGCGGACCTCCTTTGCCAGTTGCTCGCGTAACGTAATATCCATACTGGCAAAAGGTTCATCCAACAAAAGGATTCTTGGTTTGGAGGCAATCGCCCGGGCCAATGCCACACGTTGTTGTTGTCCACCAGACAGGCGATGCGGATATTTGTTCAGAAATTCCCCGATCTCAAGCAGTTCGACCAGTTCCCTGATCCTGACCTCACGCAGATGGCCTTTGAAATCCTGCAGACCAAACGCAATGTTCTGTTTAACTGTCATGTGCGGAAACAGGGCATAGTCCTGAAACACCATGCCAACCTGCCGCTGTTCAACAGGCACAAGATGTTTGTTGTCACTGACTCGTACTCCGCGGATCCATACCTCGCCTTCAAAGGGGGATTCAAATCCTGCAATCGTTCGTAACAGCGTTGTCTTACCGCAGCCACTGGGGCCAAGCAAACAACCGATATCACCTTCTCTCAGGGCAAAGGTGATAGCATCGATGATCCTGAGGCGATCAAATGCAACGGAGATATTTTTCAGCTCAAGGGCGGTAGTCATGGCCCGGGCGCGACATTGAGATTGAACGGCTTAAATATATCACCGGGATAATAGCCACCAGCACGATCGCCAATGAAGGACAGGCGGCATCGGCCAGGCGTTCTTCATTCGCAAGTTCATAAGCACGGATGGCCAGTGTATTGAAATTAAACGGCCGCAGAATAAGTGTTGCCGGCAATTCCTTTAAGACATCAACGAAAACCAGTAATACGGCCGTCAGCAAACTGCCGCGCATCATCGGCATATGTACCTTGCGGATCAGGGCGGATGCGTTAAGTCCTATACTGCGGCCTGCTTCATCCATGGACGGTTTGATCTTGGCCAGTCCGGCATCCACGGTCTTTAATGACACAGCAAGAAACCTGGCCATATAGGCGAACATCACGGCCACCAGAGTACCGCTCAGCAACAGGCCGGTACTGTAATCAAAATGCGCGCGGAAGAACCCATCGATCAATTTATCCAGCCAGGCAAAAGGCAACATGACACCCACGGCGATAACGGTACCGGGGATCGCATAACCCATACCGGATAAATTCACGGCAATCCGGATAAGAGGGCTCGACATCCGGCGTTTTCCATAGGCCATAAAGAGTGCCAGTACCGTGGCAATAACAGCTGCGCACGTTGCCAGCATGATGCTGTTCCACATCATGTTTAAAAAATGCTGATTAATCACCCTCGGGTACGTCAACAGCGCCCATTTGATCAGGAAAAATACCGGGATCAGAAATCCCAGTAATACCGGCAGGCAGCAAAGGACAAGAGCGAAATACGCATATTTGCCCCGCAGTTTTTTCTGAGTGAGGGTACTGTAGCGGCTCGATGTATGATGATAACGCTGTTGTTTGCGCGACCAGTATTCAAGATAAATCAATACCACAATAAACAGCATTAATAACGCCGACAATTGTGCGGCGGCGGCACTGCTCCCCAGTCCGAACCAGGTCCGGAATATTCCGGTAGTAAAGGTGGCGATACCGAAATATTGGACCGTGCCGTAATCCGCCAGGGTCTCCATTAATACCAGCGACAAACCAACAATGATTGCGGGTCTGGCCAGGGGCAAGGCCACACGGAAAAAAGTCTTGTAGGGACCACATCCCAAGGTGCGCGCCACCTCCAACGCACATATCGATTGCTCGATAAATGCGGCCCGGCTGATTAGGTAAATATAAGGGTATAAGACAAATGACAGCATGGTGATGGCCCCGCCGATGGAACGCACCTCTGGAAACCAGTATTCACCATATTGCCAACCGGTAAGCTCGCGGATGAATAATTGCACCGGACCCGATGCATCGAGTATGCCGGTGTATGTGTAAGCGATAATGTAGGCGGGTATAGCCAAAGGTAATAATAATGCCCATTCCAGGGTACGGCTCAGGGGAAAATTGCACATCGTGACCAGCCAGGCCGGGATAATACCGAGGACCAGCGTCAAACTTGCCACACCCAGCATCAGGATCAGTGAATTGAGAATATATTCCTTTAATACGGTATCCAGCAGATGTTGCCAGATGTCCGGTGCCGGGATCAGGAATGAACTGATCACAGCAAACAATGGCAGCGCCAGAACCAATGAAACAATGATCAATACACTTGCATACAAGTGCCTGGCCATGTTGGTGCGCGCAGGTGTTGCAGAAAAAAGCATTTCAACCGCGGCTGACATTACTCATGAACCATTCACTTCCAGCCTGCCCTGTCCATCAGCCTCACCGCCTCGGCGTTATACTGCCCCAACTGGTCCAGATTAATATCATCGGCAATATAATTACCCCATTGCTGCAGCGTCTCACCGACCGCAATACCGGATTTAACCGGAAATTCAAAATTCATTTCCGCATACCAGGCCTGTGCTTCATCACCTGCCAGGAATTCCAGTAATTTGACTGCTGCATCCTGATGTTTGGCTGCGCGGGTCAGCCCGGCCCCGCTGATATTAAAATGTGCGCCTCGGTCACTCTGGTTGGGCCAGAACAAGGCCACTTTTTCTGCCGCCTGTTTTTCATCAACCACCTCAGAATGCGACATCCCTCCAAGATAATAGGTATTAACCAGTGCAATATCACATTCGCCAACCGCGACAGCCTTGATCTGATCCCGATCACCGCCTTTGGGTGTTCTGGCAAAGTTCTGCACCAAGCCTGATGCCCATGCTTCAGTTGCCTCAACTCCCATCCGTGCAATCATGCTGGCCACCAGCGATTGATTATAGGGATTGGAGGATGAACGTACACACACCTTGCCTTTCCATTCAGGTTTGGTCATGGCCTCATAAGTCGAAAGCTGTTCTGGCCTGACCCTTGCCTTTGCATAAACTATTACACGTGAACGCAGTGACAGGCCATACCAGTAACCCTCACCATCCCTGAAATTGGCCGGGATGGCATTTACCAGAATGTCTGACTGTACTGGTTGCAATAATTCCAGGGATTTGGCGCGATATAATCGCGCTACATCGGTTGCCAGCAGAAGGTCTGCCGGACTGTCCTTGCCCTCTATCTCCAGCCGTTTGATCAGGGCATCGCCTTCACCGGTGACAAGGTTCACTTTGATCCCGGTTTCAGTTGTAAATTTATCCAGCAAAGGTCTGATCAATTCTTCCTTGCGTTCGGAATAAATATTCACTTCGTCAACCTGGGCCAGAGATTGTGGGCCCAGGAAAAAGCTGCCCCAGATAACCAATAAGGATTTATATTTCATATACATACATTTTCACCTCGCGGCGTGAAGTTTATCATAATACAAATGATAATTGTTCAATTTATGTTTTATCCCATTCAGGGTTTATCATATAACGCCTTGATTTTTCTTTTTAAATTGGTTCGATAAAGTATATATTGGCCGCTGCAGGACTGGTTTAAGCCAACTGCAACATCAATGCATTGTTTAAAAGGAGGCAAATATGGACTTCATTGTGCTGGGTGTGTTTGCTGGCCTGGTGCTCTATGCCATCATAGTTTACAACTCTCTGGTTACATTGAAACACAACGTTTCCAAAGCCTGGTCCAACATTGATGTGTTATTAAAACAACGTCACGACGAGTTACCCAAACTGGTCGAGACCTGCAAACAATACATGGATTATGAACAGGAAACCTTGCTAAAGGTCATGGAGGCAAGGTCAGCGGTCGCGGTCGCACGTGAACAGGCAGATGTCAAAGCACTGGGGCTGGCGGAAACACAATTGCGCGTGGGCCTCGGGAATCTATTCGCACTGGCCGAAGCCTATCCGGATCTGAAGGCCAATGACACATTCAAGCGTCTGCAGGGACGCATATCCGGACTGGAGAATTCAATTGCGTCCCGACGCGAGTTTTACAATGAGAGTGTGAATCAGAATAACATCCGGATTGAACAATTCCCCGATGCTATTGTTGCACGAATGTTTGGTTTTGGACCACGTGAATTACTTGAATTCGGCGAAGAAGAAAGAAAAGACGTAGATGTAAAGGTACTTTTCAGTTAGCGTAATGCGGCTTCCGAGGGAATAGATTTTTTTTGAAAATACAAGCAGGCAATCCGCCAGC
>JBCKWI010000077.1:0-6877 GCA_038922795.1 Gammaproteobacteria bacterium | reverse complement strand
CCAATAATTAAATTACGGTAGTGACCTGAAAATTGGTGAAGTTTCCTGATTTCAGATACTATTTTTGGCGTTGCACAATGTAATCGGCTATCCAGCGCAAAGGGTCTGCTTTATGGTCAAATTGATGGAGACTTTGCAGGGCTTCGGCATGCATTTCTTTCGCTGCTTTTTTGGCCCCGTCCAGTCCCAATAATTCAGAATAGGTTGGTTTATTTCTTTGTATATCAGAACCCTGCGGTTTCCCCAGAGTCTCTGTATCACTTTCTACATCAAGGATATCATCCTGTATCTGGAAGGCGAGGCCTATGCATTTGGCATAGTGAGAGACCTTATTGAATGCGTCAGGGTCAACGTCTTCGGCAGATAATGCACCCAGTTCCACGCTGGCCCGGATCAGAGCGCCGGTTTTATGAATATGCATATTTTCCAGTTCCGCGATATTCAGTTTTTTGCCGACCGAGGCCAAATCAATGGCCTGACCGCCTGCCATTCCTCTTGAACCACTGGCCAGTGCCAGGATATCGATCATTTTCAACCTTTGCTGAGCATTGACCCTGATTGTGGATGAATGGGCCAGCACTTGGAAAGCCAGTGCCTGGAGTGCATCTCCGGCCAGGATTGCGGTTGCTTCATCAAATGCCTTGTGACAGGTTGGGCGCCCGCGCCGCAGATCGTCATTATCCATCGCCGGTAGATCGTCATGAATCAATGAATAGGCGTGAATCATCTCAACCGCACAGGCCGGGCTGTCCAGGACAGTCAATTCGACACCAAACGCCTCGCCGGTAGCATAAACCAGCACAGGCCGGATTCGTTTACCATTTCCCAGCACGGCATAACGCATGGCCTCATGTAGATGGCAGGGTTGAATATCATTCCCGGGTAACCAGGAATCAAGCGCATTTTCAATACAGGTCTGATAGACCTGCAGACGTTCATTTAATGACATAGTTATTATTTTTGGCAGGTTAATACCGGAGTTTTACTTCAGGTTTTCTTCTGAGTCGAAGTCTTGAAGTTGTTCTTTACCGTTTTTCTCGAGCAATATCTGGACCTTCTGTTCGGCGTCAGCCAAGGCCTTCTGGCAACTCCGGGTCAGGGCAACACCACGCTCAAAATACTTCAACGACTCTTCCAGGCTGAGGTTTCCCGCCTCCATTTTTTCGACCAGCGCCTCAAGTTCCTGCAATGATTGCTCAAAATTTATTTCGTTTTGCTTTTTTGCCACTGCGCTCTCCACTCTCCTGGCCAGGAGTTGAGGTTAAAGTATCAATTCTATTGCAACACGCCAAGGGATGACTAATTTTTTACATTATTTTTGGAAATATTTAATCAATGTCATGCTGGCTAACCCGTTGAAAATCAGGATCGAATTATGTCATTGACAGTAAATTTACTCTGCGATAGATTGTCAACTATAATTTAGACGAAGTCTAAAATATCCACGGTTATCTAAATTCTATCCTTTTCGGGAGGTAAATATTATGGGTCTGAAAGGCAGTAAAACTGAAGAGAATCTCAAGGCCGCTTTTGCCGGTGAATCACAAGCCAATCGCCGTTACCTGTATTTCGCACAAAAGGCTGACGTGGAAGGCTACAACGATGTTTCCGCCGTATTCCGTTCCACGGCTGAAGGTGAAACCGGGCATGCGCATGGTCATCTGGAATATCTGGAAGAGGTGGGCGATCCGGCCACCGGTCTGCCTATTGGCGGTACATCCGATAATCTGAAGGCGGCCATCGCAGGCGAGACACACGAATACACCGATATGTATCCGGGGATGGCCAAGATGGCCCGTGCAGAGGGCTTTGATGAAATCGCTGACTGGTTTGAAACCCTGGCCAAGGCCGAGCGTTCACATGCCAACCGTTTCCAGAAGGCACTGGATGGACTGGCAGCCTGATTGGCGCTAAATCAAGCAAGACAGAGAACCGGGCTTATGCCCGGTTCTGATTTCTGCGGTATTGTTTTCTATTTTTAATCGTATGAGCGACCAAAACACAGAAAAAAGAGAAGGCAGTCTCGATGCCCCGATCCGTCATCCTATCAAATGGCAGGATCCGGAATATTACAATGAAGAAGCTCTCGTTAAGGAGCTGGAACGTGTTTATGATATCTGTCATGGTTGCCGCCGTTGCGTGAGTCTGTGTAACGCATTTCCCACTTTGTTTGACCTGGTGGATGAATCATCCACGATGGAAGTAGATGGTGTCGCGAAAGAAGATTACTGGAAAGTGGTTGATCATTGTTATCTTTGTGATCTCTGTTACATGACCAAATGCCCGTATGTGCCGCCGCATGAGTGGAACGTGGATTTCCCGCACCTGATGTTGCAGGCCAAGGCCATCAAGCATGAACAAGGCAGGGATACATTCCGGGACAAAGCCCTGACTTCTACCGATGCCGTTGGCAGCATCGCCGGTATTCCGGTAATCGCCCAGACTGTTAATGCAGTAAATAACAACGCATTGGCAAGAAAAATCATGGATAAAACCATCGGCATACATCCGGATGCGAAACTGCCTGAATTTCACAGCAACAACCTGCGCAAACGTTATGCAAAAAAGAAGCACGTTGGGATCAGAGCAGAGCCTGGTCAGTATACCCGTGGCAGGGTGGCAATATTTGTGACCTGTTACGGCAATAAAAATGCACCGCGAATCGTCGAAGATCTCATCGTAATTTATGAACACAATGGCATAGAGGTACGGCTGACCGATAGAGAGAAATGCTGTGGTATGCCCAAACTGGAACTGGGTGATTTGAAAGCGGTGGAACAATCCAAGGACTTCAATATCCCGGAACTCGTAAAACTTGTTGACGAGGGCTGGGACATTATTGCGCCGGTCCCCTCCTGTGTGTTGATGTTCAAACAGGAAATACCGCTGATGTTCCCGGATGATCCGCAGGTGAAAAAGGTGCAGGACGCGATATACGATCCGTTTGAATATCTGTCTCTGCGTCACAAGGAAGGCAAGTTAAAAACTGAATTTAAAAAGTCGCTGGGGAAAGTCGCTTACCATGTGCCCTGTCACCAACGGGTGCAGAATATTGGTTTAAAGACCAGGGATATTCTGGCACTGGTGCCGGATACCACCATTGACGTCATTGAGCGTTGTTCCGGTCATGACGGCACCTATGCGGTCAAGAGTGAATTTCATGACATCTCCATGAAGATCTGCCGTCCGGTCGTGAACAAGATTAAAAATGCCACCATCGATCATTACATCAGCGATTGCCCCATGGCCGGTGATCAGATCGAAAATGGGCTGAAGAATGGCAGTCATGCCGAAAGCCCCTTCACACTCTTGCGTCAGGCTTACGGGATTTAGCAGGAACCACACTATGCAGAAATTAACCCGTGACACACTATTCTCCCCGGAAAAATATGCGGAAGTCCGCAAGGAATTCCGCAACAAGGTCATCAAGCACAAAAAAAACCGGCAGTTGCACATTGGTCCTGATGCCACGTTATATTTTGAAGATACCCTGACCATGCAATACCAGATACAGGAGATGTTGCGGGTGGAGCGGATTTTTGAAGCGGGGGGTATCCAGGAAGAACTGGACACCTATAATCCACTCATCCCGGACGGGAGGAACTGGAAGGCCACCTTCATGATCGAAATTGATGATGAAGCTGAACGCAGAAAACAACTGGCCCGGATGATCAATATTGAAACCGCAGTGTGGATCAAGGTGGATGATATGGAGCGGGTCATCCCCATAGCGGATGAAGACTTGGTCCGTACTACTGAAGACAAGACTTCCTCCGTGCATTTTCTCCGTTTTGAATTAACGGACAAAATGGTCAAGGCCCTGAAACAGGACGCACCACTCTCCGCCGGTATTGATCACGATGCTTACCGGCATACGGTAGACCCGGTCCCCGAAAATATTCGCCTCTCGCTGATCCAGGATCTGGACTGATTAAAAAAAAGTACTGAATAAATCCTGACCGTTTCCGGTCACTTTTGTCTACATGGGATGAAATGCTGCAAATAATTTGTGGTTTTATGGTACATTTCGCATCCATGTTAATGCCTGCCTACTGTTCAGATATGCTGATATGAACCGCAGCTACGATGCGGCTGACATCGAAGTCCTGACCGGTCTAGACCCGGTGCGTAAACGCCCGGGTATGTATACCGATACCACCCGCCCCAATCATCTCATTCAGGAAGTTGTTGATAACAGCGTTGATGAGGCCATTGTCGGTTATGCGAAGAAGATCGAGGTTACATTGCATAAAGATGGGTCAGTCACTGTTGCTGATGATGGCCGTGGTATGCCAACGGATCTTCATCCCGGTGAAAAAGTTTCCGGCGTGGAAGTCATTTTCACACGCCTGCATGCCGGCGGTAAATTTTCCAGCAAGAATTATAAATTCTCCGGTGGTTTGCATGGTGTTGGTGTGTCCGTCGTCAATGCACTTTCTAAACACCTGGAAGTATGGGTCAGGCGCGATGGCAAGGAATACAATATGTCCTTTGCCGGAGGCGAAAAGAAATCCAGACTGGAAGTAGCCGGCGAAGTTGGTAAACGTAATACTGGCACTACCATCCGTTTCTGGCCGGACCCGAAATATTTTGACAGTGTAAAATTTTCTGTCAGCAAATTGATTCATGTATTGCGTGCCAAGGCCGTGTTGTGTCCAGGTCTGGTAGTGCAACTGAAAGATGAAAACACCAAAGAAAAACACGAATGGTGTTATCAGGATGGATTAAAGACGTATCTCTCGGAGCAACTTGCCGGACAGGAATTATTACCGCAGGAACCTTTCATGGGTTCTATGGAAGGTAATCATGAAGCCGTCGACTGGGCCATCCACTGGTGTCCGGAAGCAGGCGAGTTAATAACCGAAAGTTATGTGAATCTGGTACCGACTGTTCAGGGTGGCACGCATGTCAGCGGTCTGCGCCAGGGATTGATGGATGCCATCCGTGAATTCTGTGATGCCCGTAATCTCCTGCCACGTGGTGTAAAACTTACGGCGGACGACATTTGTGAACGTTGCAGTTATATCCTGTCGGTAAAACTGGATGAACCCCAGTTTGCCGGGCAGACCAAGGAACGCCTGTCTTCACGTGAATGTACGACCTTTGTCGCGGGTGTGGTGCGTGATGTGTTCAGCCATTGGCTGCATCAGCATACTGAGACAGGAGAGAAAATAGCAGAGCTTGCCATAACAAGCGCCCAGCGGCGTCTGAAGGCCAACAAACAGATCGTCAGAAAAAAGATCACTGGTGGGCCAGCCTTGCCAGGCAAACTGGTGGATTGCAGTATTCAGGATATCTCCGTTTCAGAATTGTTCCTGGTCGAGGGAGATTCAGCAGGTGGTTCGGCCAAACAGGCGCGGGACCGGGAATTTCAGGCTGTGATGCCATTGCGTGGCAAGATATTGAATACCTGGGAAGTGGATTCCGGTGAGGTACTCTCTTCCAAAGAGGTGCATGATATTGCAGTCGCCATAGGCGTCGATCCGGGTTCAGGAAATCTGGAAGGCTTGCGTTACGGGAAGATCTGCATACTCGCTGATGCCGACTCTGACGGTCTGCATATCGCTACCTTATTATGCGCATTATTTGTGAAACATTTCCGTCCTCTGGTCGAGGCAGGGCATATTTATGTTGCGATGCCGCCGCTTTATCGCATCGATATTGGCAAGGATATCTACTATGCACTGGATGATGCGGAAAAAGAAGGCATCCTTGACCGTATTGCAGCGGAAAAAAAACAGGGTAAGGCCAATGTGCAGCGTTTCAAAGGGTTGGGTGAAATGAATCCACTGCAATTGCGTGAGACTACAATGGCACCGGAGACGCGCCGTCTGGTGCAATTGACTTTGTCAAACGGCAAGAAGGCAGACCAGATGCTCGATATGTTACTGGCCAAAAAACGCGCCCAGGACCGCAAGGAGTGGTTGGAATCGAAGGGCGATATAGCGCAATTGTAATTATGCCTATGCTTCAGGCCACGTATTGTTCCGGAGACATCGACGGTGGCGAACAATCATTAATGGCTTCCAGAAATTCCTCCATTTCTTCACTGCTCACATCAGAGGCCGTTTTAGCCGTCAGTCTGAAATACAGATCGGACAGCGCCAGGAAACGCTGAATATGATAATGATCAAATTGCATGATATTTCTCCTCTTACTTTGATTTGCATGTTGATCTTCGTTGTGAAATTTGATCCGCACATGTCAGTATCGTGAATTTATGATAACAACCCTTATCTTTTACAACTTACCCGGAGAAGACAGTGGCTGAAACATTAAGTCTCGACTTCGAGCGCAACGAACGGCAACCGTTGCATGAATTTACCGAGAAGGCATACCTGAATTATTCCATGTATGTCATCCTTGATCGTGCGTTACCGCATATCGGTGATGGACTTAAACCCGTGCAACGCCGGATTATCTACGCCATGTCGGAGCTGGGATTAAAGGCCGGGGCAAAATATAAAAAATCAGCCCGCACCGTGGGTGATGTGATCGGCAAGTTTCACCCGCATGGCGATTCCGCCTGTTACGAGGCCATGGTGTTGATGGCCCAGCCGTTTACCTATCGTTATCCATTGATTGATGGACAGGGCAACTGGGGGTCTATGGATGATCCAAAATCATTTGCTGCCATGCGTTATACCGAATCCAAACTGACGCCTTATGCAGACAGTTTGTTGAGTGAACTTGGGCAAGGGACCGTGGACTGGCTGCCAAATTTTGATGGAACATTATATGAGCCCCGGTTGTTACCCGCACGTCTGCCGAATATTCTATTGAACGGGACGACTGGTATTGCAGTTGGCATGGCCACCGATATTCCACCGCATAACCTGCGTGAAGTGACCAGTGCCTGTATCCGCCTGCTGGAATC
>JBCKWI010000076.1:0-7056 GCA_038922795.1 Gammaproteobacteria bacterium | reverse complement strand
TGCGGCATTTCCTACTTCGACAATTTGTTCCCGACATTGTCTACCACCTACCTCCCTGTAGGCGTCCTGTGGGTCGTTTTCACCAGCATGACGGTGAAGACACTTATTCAGGGCTTCCCTAAATGACAAACGCTGTGCAAACCAGATTGCCACTCACACCAACACAGCAGAATTGCCGCATAATGCTGATTAATCCGCGGTTTCCGGAAAGCTTCTGGAGCTTCCGTTGGGGGTTGGAGAAGATTTTACCGGACAAGCTGGCCATCAATCCGCCTCTCGGCCTTGCCACGCTGGCGGCTTTATGTCCGCCCGATTGGCAAGTGCAGATCATTGACGAGAATATCGAGCCGGTTCCGGTTGATCCGCAGGTTGACCTTGTTGGGGTATGTGGTATGGCTGTTCAGTACAAACGCCAGTGTGAGTTACTTGATTACTACCGCAAGCATGGTTACCACGTTGTAGCAGGTGGAAGCTATGCATCATTATGCCCGGAGCGTTATGCGGGATTGGCGGATACAGTGATAGCCGGCGAGGCTGAATACATCTGGCCTTTGTACTGTCGCGATTTTGAGCAGGGGAAGGCGGGCAAGTCGTACCGGGAAACAGGAATAGTTGATCTGGCGGACTCGCCGCCGCCACGTTTTGATCTCTTGAAGCTGGATCGCTATGCAACGGTGAGCATGCAGTTTTCACGGGGTTGCCCATACCGTTGCGATTTTTGTGACATTATCGTCATGTTTGGCCGCAAGCCACGCACCAAAAGTCTGGAGCAAATCGGCAAGGAACTGGACCAGGTCCGATCACTTGGCGTACACAATATATTCTTTGTCGACGATAATCTCATTGGCAACAAACGGAAGGCGAAGGAACTGTTACGGTTCCTGGCGGACTATCAGCAACAACATGGGCATGAAATACAGTTCGGCACCCAGGCCTCGCTGAATCTGGCCTATGATGCAGAGCTGTTGCAGTTGTTCCGGGAGGCCAGATTCAGCTGGGTATTTATCGGCATTGAGTCGCCTGATGAAGCAAGCCTGAGGGAGATCCACAAAACCCAAAACATCCGCCAGGATATCCTTTCCGCCGTGCGTAGAATCTATGGTTACGGAATCGATGTGTTCGCGGGCTTCATCATCGGTTTTGATAACGATACTTTGAATACTTTTGATCGGCAGTATCGTTTTATCATGGCCTCAGGCATCCAGGTAGCCATGATCGGACTGTTGACCGCCTTGCCCAAGACGCCGCTTTACGAGCGTCTGAAAGATGAGCAACGTCTTATCGCGGGCGCTGAAAATGCAGATAATACCAAAGCGGGAACAAACTTCCTGCCGAAGCGCATGAATTATGACGCCATGGTGCAGGGCTACAAGGCCTTGTACCGGCGATTGTGGAGTGACCGCAACATCGCAAGGCGCATTTGTAACAAGACCCGTTATCTCAGGCGCCCTGTCTATCAAGGCAAATACTCCCTTGGGCAACGCCTGACGATAATTACCAGGTTTCTTGCCCATGGCATCTTTCCTGGCGGACCCGTGCGTCTGTGGTGGTTTCTGCGTACCATGGCCGTTCTTAACCCGCGTAGCTGGCCGCAGGTGATCTCAGACTGGATCAGCGGCTTGGCCATGCGCGACCATATCAAGCGTTACTTCGGGGCCGATCCTGAACGTGAGTGGCGTATAGTCCAGACCACCATTGCGCTGTTGCGCCGGGCCCGCGCCGGTTATCTGCACAGGGAGCATCTGGAAATCTCGGTAAAGCCTGGAGTGGCCGCCGCACATCTCGTGTTTACGCTGCGTGGCGACGTCGATCAAAAGTTTTTCACGCAGGCCGCGCACCGGATCGAAAAGCTGCTGCGTGAAACCGCCGTCACCTTATCGCTGCGAATTGATGCGTGTTCTGAAAAACAATTACATCATATTGATCGTCTTTTACAGAAGTTATCATGCTACCGGGAGCGGGTGTCACTTTGCCTGGACAACTCGATTCGGCCTCTGCTGAAAACAGATTTAACCGTATTTCGTATAATGGCGGATGATGGTTTCGCCACCCCGTCCGCCACAAAGTGAAAAGTAATACACAAGCCGGAATACATACCATACCGGCGGTTACATCGACACTGGCGGATTATGTCCATACCTTCGGCCAGGAAATGCTCAGCCGTTATGGCGAGCGTATCCACAAGGTCGCCATCGATGCGGCCTTTACCTGCCCTAACCGCGATGGTACAAAGGGGCGCGGCGGTTGCAGTTTTTGCAACAATGCCTCGTTCAGTCCGAACGGACTGCGGCCGGCGTCTGTAACCATACAGCTTGAGTCCGGCCGGCGGGTGATACGCAAACGCACCGGCGCCCGCCGTTATATCGCCTATTTCCAGGCCTACACCAACACCTATGCCGGTATTGATAAACTGCGCTCAATTTATGATGAGGCATTGGAACAACCGGATGTTGCCGGTTTGTCTGTCGGCACGCGTCCTGATTGTGTTCCGGATGAAGTATTGAGACTGCTCGCGGACTACCGGAACAAGGGCTATGAAGTGTGGCTGGAGCTTGGACTACAGTCCAGTTTCGATACGACGCTGGCACGCGTCAATCGCGGGCATGATTTTGCCGATTATTGCAGGGCGGTGCATGCCGCACACCGTTACGGTTTACAGGTATGCACCCACCTGCTGGCCGGTTTACCGGGCGAAGACAAATCGCATGTCATGACCACTTTATATCGCGTTCTCGATCAGGGCGTTGCAGGCCTGAAGATTCATCCACTGCATGTCGTCAAAGGCACCCGTCTGGCAAACGAATGGCGCCGTGGCGAATACACGCCTCTTTCATTTAGTGAATATGTCGACATGACCTGCGATGTGATAGAAATGACACCACGGCATGTGGTTTTTCACCGCCTGACCGGGACCGCCCCGGCGCATCTGTTACTGGCGCCGTCATGGTGCGGAAAGAAATGGAAAGTGCTGAACGGGATCAGGGATGAACTCAAACGACGTGGCACCTGGCAGGGATCGCGCCTTCATACTGATGCTGCTTGTACGGTATGAATAACAAACCCGAACTGGTGTGTCCTGCAGGCAACCTGCCGGCACTGCGCGCTGCGGTGGATAACGGCGCCGATGCGGTCTACATCGGTTTTCGGGATGGAAGCAATGCGCGTAATTTCCCCGGATTGAATTTCAGTCATGAAGAAGCCCGCCAGGGCATTGATTATGCGCGTGCCCGTGGCGTTCGCGTCTTTCTTGCCTTGAATATCTATCCGCAACCGGCGCAGTGGAAAACCGCAGTCCGCGCAGTCGATGCCACTGTAGAACTGGGAATGGATGCGTTGATCCTGGCTGACCCCGGTTTGATGCGTTATTGTGTACGGACCTATCCTGAACTGCGGCTCCATCTGTCGGTACAAGCCTCGGCTACCAACCGCCAGGCCATCGATTTTTATCATAAACAGTTTGGAATCAAACGTGTCGTATTGCCACGGGTATTGTCCCTGGCGCAGGTACAACAGCTGGTAAAAAAAGTCCCCGTGGATGTGGAAGTGTTTGGATTTGGAAGTCTCTGCGTCATGGTGGAAGGCCGTTGCGCATTGTCATCGTACGTCACCGGTGACTCGCCCAATACCGCCGGCGTTTGTTCTCCGGCACGTGCCGTCCGCTGGAAAGAAACAGCCAGTGGCCGTCATTCCTATCTGAATGAGGTATTGATCGAGCGTTACCCGGCTGGCGAAGCGGCCGCCTATCCGACTCTGTGCAAGGGCCGTTTCCAGGTGGGGAACAATGTGTTCCATGCCATAGAGGAACCCACCAGCCTCAATGTCCTGGAAATACTGCCGGACCTTTTGATGAGCGGTGTAAAAGCAATCAAGGTAGAAGGGCGTCAACGCAGCAAGTCGTATATAGCACAGGTGACCCGGACGTTACGTGCCGCCATCGATGCATGTTTAGAAGATCCCGAAGGGTTCATTCCACATCCCGACTGGATTACACAGCTCAACCGGGTGGCTGAAGGGAATTGTCATACGCTCGGCGCCTACCACAGGCCATGGCAATGAAGATCAGCGTGGGACCCATTTCCTGTTTTTGGGAAAGGAGCAAAGTCTTTGAGTTTTATGCTGCACTTGAAGATGCACCGGTGGACATCGTTTATCTGGGCGAAACCATTTGTTCCAAACGACGGCAACTGGCTTTAAATGACTGGCTGGACATCGCTGAACAACTGTCAGCGGCAGGGAAAGAGGTAGTCCTCTCCACACTGACGCTGCTGGAGGCGGAGTCAGAACTTGCCAGCCTGCGGCACATTGCGGAAAACAGCAGGTTTGCAGTGGAAGCGAATGATATGTCGGCAGTGCATATGCTAACCAACCGGCATTCATTTATTGCCGGTCCCCATATCAATACCTATAACGCTGAAACCCTGAATCTTCTTTATGAACTTGGCGCAAAACGCTGGGTGGCCCCGGTTGAACTGGGCAGGGAGGTCATCCGTGAACTGCAACTGTCACGCCCTTTGGGGATGGAAACAGAGGTTATTGCCTTTGGCCATCTTCCGCTCGCTTTCTCAGCGCGTTGTTATACTGCTCGCGCCCATAACCGGCCCAAGGACAGTTGTGATTTTATCTGCCTGGATTATCCGGATGGCCTGCCTCTCTTTACCCTGGAGAAAAAGCCTTTTCTGATCCTGAATGGAATACAGACGCAGTCAGCGCAGACACAAAATCTGATTACGCTCCTTGATGAACTTGAGGATCTTGAAATCGATGTCATCCGCATCATGCCCCAGACACAGGATCTGGCCTCTATTGCCGGTATTTTTCGCCGCACACTGGACGGGGAAATGCAGCCGGAAGCGGCTTTACAGGCGCTTGAAAGTTATCAGGCATACGGATTTTGTAGCGGCTACTGGTACGGAAAAGAAGGCATGGCATGGATTCATGCGTCCGGCAAGGCATCAGAATAAAATACTTTAAAAGATACCGATATAAGAGATGCCATCATCCATGAGTAGCAATAGATTACCGGTGCGATTTTTTATTAATGAACCTGCACGCCTTCGCTCTGAGTTGTTTTGCGATGACCGACAGGCCTGGAAATAACACAGCATCGAAATGCGCATCCCAGTCATATTCCAGGGCATCCAGAAGATTTTTGATATGTACACCGGTCTCCGTTTCTCCTTCTATGCTCAGACTGCGTCTGAAAAAGAGGGTATCGGGATCCTCCTGGCGGGTGGCCAGTTGCCAGAAATCGATAAAATTGCCGCTGATGGTCACATCCGGCCTGCCATGATACGCGGGCAGCAGGCGCCTGTTGTGAACCCGGAAATCAAGCCGGGCATGGGCGTCCCTGATCTGTATCCGGATGGATTTGCCTTCGATCTCCCTGAGGCGCAGCGCCAGCGTTTGCCCACGCATGAGATGGTTAAAACATCCGGCAAGGACGGCGGCATGGAGAGTGTCCGGCACTATCCGCAGCGGTAATTGTAATGGGAATAGTAAGGAATGCATTAACAGGTTTTATGCAATTTCGTAAATGAAAAACTAGCAGATTAATCATGTTGCGTATTGATATTGATCAAGTAAAGGACAAGTTGTCGTGATTTACAGAAATATCCGCGATTTCCTGGCCTTTCTGGAAAGTCAGAATGAACTTAAACGGATTCAGCGTGGAATAGACGTGAATCTCGAAGTGACGGAGATCTGTCAACGTACGCTGCGCAATAATGGACCCGCCCTGCTGTTTGAAAAACCCAAAGGCCATACGATCCCTCTCCTTGGCAATCTCTTTGGAACAACAAAACGGGTTATGGCGGCAATAGGGTGCCAATCAATTGAAGAGCTTCAGGGCATTGGCAGAATGCTGGCGTTCCTGAAAGAACCGGGATGGCCGGGAAAACTGAGTGAAGTTTTTGAAAGGCTGCCCTCCTTCCGGCGACTGTTATATGTCAATCCGAAAGTAAAACAAACTGCCCCCTGTCAGGAAAATATTATCGCCGCCAAAGAAATCGATCTTGACCGGCTTCCCATCCAAACCTGCTGGCCCGGCGATGCCGGTCCGCTCATTACCTGGGGGCTGGTGATCACCAGGGGACCTTATAAAGAAAGACAGAACATCGGCATCTACCGGCAGCAGGTCCTTGCACAAAACAAGGTGATCATGCGCTGGTTGCCACACCGGGGTGGCGCAATTGATTATCAGGAATGGAAAGAAGCCCATCCGGGGCAGCCTTTCCCCGTCGCGGTGGCGATCGGCGCCGATCCGGCCACCTTGCTTGCGGCGGTAACGCCCATCCCCGACACCCTTTCCGAATACCAGTTTGCCGGGTTGTTGCGAGGTGCGCGTAGTGAAGTTGTCACTTGTCAAACCATTCCATTACAGGCGCCCGCCACTGCTGAATTTGTCCTGGAAGGCCATATCTATCCGGATGAAGAAGCGCTGGAAGGGCCGTTTGGCGATCACACCGGCTACTATAACAGCCAGGGAAAATTTCCGGTGTTCACGATTGAATGTATGACGCATCGGGATAATCCAATTTATCACAGCACCTATTTGGGCCGTTCCCCGTATGATGAACCCTCCGTACTGGCCATGGCGCTGAATGAAGTGTTTGTTCCCGTTTTACAAAAGCAGTTTCCGGAAATTATCGATTTCTATTTGCCTCCGGAGGCCTGTTCCTACCGGGTCGCGGTGGTCAGCATTAAAAAACATTATCCGGGACATGCCAGACGGGTAATGTTCGGGATCTGGTCCTGTCTGCGGCAATTCACGTATACGAAGTTTGTCATCGTGACCGATGAGGACATAAACGTCCGTGAATGGAAAGAGGTTATCTGGGCCATTGCAACGCGGGTGGACCCGGCGCGTGATACGGTAATCCTTGAGAACACGCCTATCGATTATCTGGATTTCGCCAGCCCGGTTTCAGGACTGGGCTCGAAAATGGGGATCGATGCCACCAACAAATGGCCGGGCGAAACCAGCCGGCAATGGGGAACCCCTATTGTGATGAGTGATGAAATTGTCAAGCGAATAGATCAATACTGGGATCAGTTATG
>JBCKWI010000075.1:0-7084 GCA_038922795.1 Gammaproteobacteria bacterium | reverse complement strand
AGTTATCCGCCACCTCCAGTCTGACCGCATCATTAAACCGGCGTGATGGTAATTCTCCTTCGAGCGCCCGCAGCAGGTCATCGATTTCTTCATCGTCCACGAACAGTTCGCTGTTACGTGTCACCCGGAACTGGTAGCAGCCCGTGGCCTTCATACCGGGAAACAGATCGCCGACATGGGCATGAATAATGGACGACAATAAAACAAAATCATGGGGGCCCGAAGTTTTGTCCCTGGGTATATGAATTATCCTGGGTAAGGAACGTGGCGCCTGGACGATGGCAAGTCCACTGTCACGTCCAAAGGCGTCCTTGCCTTCAAGTGATACAATGAAATACAGGTTCTTGTTCAGGACTTTCGGAAAAGGATGTGCCGGATCCAGTCCTATCGGGCTGAGTACCGGCAGTAATTCGCGGTTGAAGAAACGTTTAATCCACCGCGCATGTTTTGGTTTCCAGTTGGCGCGGCGGAAAATGCGGATTTTTTCCTTGGCGAGTTCGGGGATCAATGCTTCATTCAATAACTTGTATTGTTCACTGACCAGCTCGCGGCATACTTCACTGATGCGTTTCAGCACTTCCACCGGCGTCATATTGTCTGCGCCGGTTTGCACTGAACCGTACTTCACCTGTTCCTTCAGGCCGGCTACGCGGATCTCGAAGAATTCATCCAGATTGGTGCTGGCAATACACAGAAATCTTAACCGTTCCAACAGGGGCACATCCCTGTCCTTGGCCTGTTCCAGCACGCGCCGGTTGAATTCCAACAGGCTCAGTTCGCGATTGATAAACAGCTCTGGTTGTTTCAGGTTTGTGTCGTCCATATTTCAGAAAATATTTCTGCATCGCCCGATAACGGCAATATCAGGAACCGGAAATTTCTTTCTCCATCTGTTCGATTGAGGTATGCCGTACATCCTTGCCTTCCACAAAATAGATCACATATTCACAGATGTTACGTGCATGATCAGCAATGCGTTCCAGTGCACGCGCGGCCCATACTGCATCAATGGTGCCGCTAATGTTGCGTGGGTCTTCCATCATATAGGTAATCAATTGCCGCAAGATAGCCACATACATCTCATCCGACTTGAGTTCCTCCGAAGCCACATCAACCGCGGCACGTGTGTCCATCCGGGCAAAGGCATCCAGTGCATCATGTACCATCTTGCGGGCATGATTACCCAACGCATTAATCCCGACGTAATAGGATTTTGGCCCTTGTTTTTCAATCAGCTCTATCGCCATCTTGGCAATCTTTTCTGACTCATCGCCAATACGTTCCAGATCGGTAATGGTCTTGATGACCGCCATCACCAGACGCAAGTCACCGGCCGCCGGCTGGCGTCTTGCCAGTATCTTGGTACAACCTTCATCAATCGAGACTTCCAGGGAATTTACCTGCGGTTCATTTTTAATGACATTTTCAGCCAACTCGATTTCCGATTCGGTCAAGGCCTGCAGGGATTTGATTAATTGTTGCTCTACCAGGCCACCCATGGCCAAAACCTGCTCCCGGATATTTTCCAGCTCATTATCAAACTGTTTTGATATATGCTGTGTACCGACACTGGTGGTCATATTAATTTCTCCATATTAACCTGATTAACCGTAACGTCCGGTTATGTAATCTTCAGTCATTTTCTTTTTCGGGTTGGTGAATAAAGTATTGGTATCTGAATATTCAATTAACTCTCCGATATACATATAAGCAGTGTAATCCGACACACGGGCTGCCTGCTGCATGTTATGGGTTACGATCACGATTGTATATTTGGATTTCAATTGATAGATCAGCTCTTCAATCTTCAAGGTTGAAATTGGGTCCAGCGCTGAAGCCGGCTCATCAAGCAGCAAGACTTCAGGTTCAATCGCGATCGCCCGTGCGATGACCAGCCGTTGTTGCTGGCCGCCTGATAACCCCAGGGCATTGTCGTGCAATCGATCAACGACCTCGTCCCACAAGGCCGCACTGCGCAGGGATTTTTCCACGGCTGAATCCAGGACGCGCCGGCTTTTCACGCCCTGGATACGCAATCCATAGGCGACGTTTTCGTAGATGGATTTTGGAAACGGATTGGGCTTCTGGAATACCATGCCCACACGGCGCCGCAGTTCTGCGATATTGATTTGCTTGTCATTGATTTCCTGGTCATGCAACTGGATTTTGCCCTCAATCCTGACACTGTCGATCAGATCGTTCATACGGTTAAAACAGCGTAATAAAGTCGATTTACCGCAACCGCTGGGCCCGATAAATGCGGTGACCCGTTTCTCCGGAATATCCAGATTGATATCTTTCAATGCCTGTTTGTCATCGTAAAACAGATTAAAATTCCTGACGCTGAGGCATATTTTTTCATCGGCAAGATTATACTGGTCACCGGCCCGCATTACGGATCCCAGATCCATGGCATGTGTGGGTGCAGGTGTTTTCAATTCATTCACGACGTTATCTCCACGGGAATCTTTTGCTGTTATCGGTGTAACCGGATCAATGTTGTTCTGCTGCACGATATTTCTCTCTAAGCCTATTACGAATCCGTATGGCTGTCAGGTTTAAAATGACAATAATCATGATCAGCAGCAATGCCGTGGCATAGACCAACGGTCGTGCGGCCTCCACGTTGGGACTCTGGAAACCAACGTCATAGATATGAAAACCGAGGTGCATGAATTTCCGATCCAGATGCAGAAAGGGATAATTCGCATCCAGCGGCAGGGATGGCGCCAGTTTCACCACACCCACCAGCATCAGGGGCGCTACTTCGCCGGCGGCACGGGCAATCGCCAGAATCAGGCCGGTGATCATTGCCGAGGCTGTCATGGGCAACACTGTGCGCCACAAGGTTTCTGCCTTGGTCGCCCCGAGCGCAAGACTGCCCTCACGAATCGCGCGCGGAACTCGCGACAGGCCTTCCTCGGTAGCTACGATAACCACCGGCACGGTTAATATGGCCAGGGTAATCGATGCCCACATCAAACCCGGGGTACCAAAGGTGGGGGCGGGTAATTTTTCCGGGAAAAACAACTGATCAATGGAACCGCCGAGAAAATAAACAAAGAACCCCAACCCAAAAACACCATAGACAATAGACGGAACACCGGCCAGATTATTGACCGCGATCCGGATAATCCGGGTCGTCACTCCCTGCCTGGCGTACTCATGCAGGTATACCGCGGCGATAACCCCAAACGGAGTTACGATGACGGCCATGATCATCACCATTAACACCGTGCCGAATATCGCCGGGAAGATACCTCCCTCGGTATTTGCCTCACGCGGATCATCACTGACAAATTCCCACAGTTTGCTGAAATAGAACTGTATTTTTTGTAACAACGACATCGCGTTGGGAAGATAGGCACGTACGACCTTGGACATTGGCACGGTGATTTCCATGCCATCAGAAAGTCTGGCAACGAAACTGTACTGGTTTATGGATTGATACAATCCTTTCAGTTGCGCGGTAAAATCATTATATTGCGTTTGTAACTGTTCTTTTTGTTCGGCAATTTCATTGTATTTGGCCGGGTCCTTATCATTATTTAATTGCAGGGTTTTTTCCTTTATGCGCAATCGTTCCATCTGGTAATTGACGGCGCCGATACGATCTTTTTCAATATGCCGGATTTCTGCAAATGTTTTGCCTGCCTGAACGATGAGTTGTTGCAGCAGTAACCACTGCTCACCATTTGCCGGTATTTGCTGTCCATCTTTTTTAATACCTGCAAGATAACCATAAAGATTGCCCCACTCACGCCGTTCAACCACCATCAATTTATCAGGATATTGTTGATGACTCATGCCCAGGTGATCAACCCAGCGGAAATCCAGGCCCTGATGATCGCGATTACCGATTTTAATCAGATAGCGTTCGTGTGTCTGTGTGGCGTTATTATCCACATGACGGGTTATATGCGAGGCCGAGGATGTTTCCTGATCCACAATTTCTCCGATGATATGTGTGGCAGAACCATCCTGTTCCAGGTAGTCGAATTCAACGATATCTGCTGGCCAGAAATGACTCAGGCCACGTACGGCAATCAGCATGATCAAGCCAATCACCATAATCAGGGATACGCTGACTGCACCGGCATTCAGCCAGATATACGGTGCGCCACTAGCCAGCCATTGTCGATATGATGAGCGCATCAGAGATTACTGTACTTTGTGCGCAGTCTTTGTCTGACTATTTCGGCAACGGTGTTAAACATAAAGGTTGCCGCAAACAACACCAGTCCGGCGAGAAACAGGATACGATAATGTGTGCTGCCCACTTCGGACTCGGGCATTTCAACGGCTATATTTGCAGACAAGGCGCGAAATCCCTGGAAAATATTCATATCAATGACAGCGGTATTCCCGGTTGCCATCATCACAATCATGGTCTCACCGACGGCACGTCCAAAACCGATCATGATTGCCGAAAATATTCCCGGACTGGCTGTCAGCAATACCACCCTCATCATGGTCTGCCAGGATGTCGCGCCCAATGCCAGGGATCCGGTTGTGAGTGATTTGGGAACACTGTAGATAGCATCTTCGCTGATTGAAAAAATGGTCGGGATTACTGCAAATCCCATGGCAATACCGACCACCAGTGAATTACGCTGGTCATAGCCGATGCCCAGGTCTGTAGTCAGCCAGAGTGACATATTGCCGGCAAAAAACAGGTTCTCCACTGGCTGGCTCAAGGCAATGGACACTGTGCCCGCCAACAGGATGATCGGGATCAGAATGGCTGCCTCCCAACCTTCTGGAACGATATGGTGGATCCTTTCCGGCAATCGGTGCCACAGGTAGGCGCTGAAAAATATTGTGACGGGCAGGATGAACAAAATCATCAACACCCCGGGCAGGTTTTTTTCGATAAACGGCGCCAGCCACAATCCGGCGAGAAAACCAAGAATAACCGTGGGTAATGCGCCCATCATTTCAATCGTCGGTTTTACATACGCGCGCATTCTGGCGTTCATAAAATACGCAGTATAAATCGCCCCCAGGATCGCCAGCGGAATGGAAAACAACATTGCATAAATGGCCGCTTTCAGGGTACCGAAAGCCAATGGTGTCAGGCTGAACTTGGGTTCAAAATCATTAGAGGCAGAGGATGATTGCCAGATATATTCCGGTTGTTGGCGGCTTTCGTACCAGACCTTGCCCCAGAGTGATTGCCAGGAGATTTCCGGATGCTCATTGTCTACCTGCCAGAATTGCAAGTGACGGCCGGAGTCTTCGGTCAGCATCGCATTGCCGCGCGGATCAACCGCAACGAATGTCAGGGGTTCTTCGCTTATCTTCTGTTTTTTAACTGTGCGATGTGCAGTGGTGTGGTAAATACCGACAAAACCCTGTTTATCAATGGCAGTAAATCCCTTGCGTGAATAATCGGGGGCCATAGTTACGATAGGCGCCTTTTCAGATCTGAAATGGCGGATATTCTGCAAGGTATAATTATTTTCCTGATCACGGACCGGAAACCACTGAGTGATCGTGCCACGCGAGTCCCCCACCAGGATGGAGATTCCACCAGCCAGGAACTCCAGGCTTGTAATTACTGTACCATCCGGAACAGCATGTACCTTTTGCACCAGTCTGGGCGCAGATTTGTTGCTGATATCGAAATAACTGATGTTTCCGCGGTTGTCCGCAACATAAAGCTCTCTTTGATCAATATCCATGACCATTTTTGTCACCGGATTTTCCATGGTAATGGTCGCATCAACACGCTGTACGGTTGCTTCATCACTGATCAACGATGTTTCCTTGCTGAACGTTGAAAGATGGATAATGACATCCGCGACCACGGCAGCGATAGATGCCTGGTTATCTTCAGCCTGGGCAGCAACGAGCTGGATCGGATTTTTGTTGACGTCCATAACCACTGGCTTATTTTCCAGTGGATATTCGATTGCCGGGGTAATCAGGCGTACATCATCTGGATATGTCACCCGGTAACGATGCTGCACCAACAGGACAGTGCCTTTCCCGGTTGCATACGCCAACAGTCCCTGCGTCGGGTCACCGGCGGAAAATGCAGTTATGCCATCCGGGTGTGCCTCAAACAAATCAACACTTTTGATTAATGTCCCATCTGCGGTTTTAAAAAAATACAGGTTACCCGATTCACTCGCACGCAACCCGATCTCATGTTGCTCTTCCATTGCGTAATAAACCGTACTTTCTTCAGGGTTACCCGGTAAACTGTACTTCGCCAGGGCTTCAATATGAGCAGGCCGGAACATCGGGATAACAACATACAAAAGATAAAAAGCGATCAGAACAATCGCCAACAGAACACTGACCCCGCCCAAAACCATCAGATAACGCGCGGCCTTGTCTTTCATGCCACGCCAATGCCGGTAGTTTATTGCAGCTGGCGTATTAAAGTCCGGTAATACAGTCTGGATGGAGGTGACTTCAGGCATAGCGAGCAGTGTAGTGATTAATTATGACAATTCTGTTAAATGTACAGGAAACAGATAATTATAAAAAAGCCCCGTTGTTGCGGGGCTGCAAGATTACATCGGTTACTGCCGGGGGATTAAAATCTATTTTTTGACAGCAATGCCGTCCGCACTACCCATGATTTTCGCCAACTCTTTGTCCGCCACGGTGGAGGGCATCGGGATATAACCATCCTTCACGACTACCATCTGCCCGGTCTTGGACAGCACCATCTTGATGAATTCCTTCTCCAGCGGTGGCAGTGGTTTATTAGGTTTCTTGTTCACGTAGATAAACATGAACCGGCCCAGTGGATATTTGCCAGAAACCGCGTTTTCTCCGGTAGCTTCAATAAAGTTATCGCCATCCTTCGTGATGGGAACAGCCCGGACACCCGAAGTCTTGTAACCGATGCCGGAATATCCGATACCGTTAATCGACTTGGTCACACCTTGAACGACTGAAGCAGAGCCCGGTTGTTCATTGACCGAATTTTTATAGTCTCCCTTGCACAGGGCGGTTTCCTTGAAGAAACCATAGGTGCCTGATACTGAATTACGGCCATATAACTGAATCGGATTGTTGGCCAGTTGACCGGTCAGACCGAGCTGTCCCCAGGTGGTCAAATCTTCGG
>JBCKWI010000074.1:0-7153 GCA_038922795.1 Gammaproteobacteria bacterium | reverse complement strand
GGTTTTTTTGGTGTATTGAATGCCGGCGTAGAACGCAATTGCAATTAGCAATGAGGCAAAGAATATCCGGTAGAACAGGAGTCGTTTATGAAGAGTGAATTTCATTTTAAGGTCATATCTGCCCGGTTATTCCTTAGATGATAATTCCGGGAAATGTTACATCACCAGTATTTACCATAACTATCAATAAATACAGGAATTGTAATCGTGACAGAGAGTACATGAATGGAATACTGCACCAAGGATGATTTTAATTAGTACATGGGTGGGCGGAGTGAGGGTGGGATTTATTCCGTACATCCATGTACTCCACCCCTTCGGGGCCAGCGTCACTGTACTCCGCTGTTCAAAATCGTTGACATATACCTTCCATGGTATATTCCTTACAGGCGCGCTTCGCACGTCCAATTCTGCTCCTGGCAGAATTGTCCCAATGATTTTGTAACAATTTCATCTGGAATGAAATTGGACATCACATAGCGATGCACAAAGTATGAAAACCAGGGATGGTTTTCATCAATAAGGTTGGCTCATTCACCCACACTCCCAAATTAATTAAAGAGGCAATAAACCTCTTTATTAGTTTGGCGGAGAGGGGTAAGCCGGAAATAAGAAAAGACACTTAACGTGTCTTTTCTCCGGCGAACGCCCGGACAATGGACGTCCGGGCCGGTGTTAACTTATAGCGATGATAATACAGCAGAGATGCCAGGAAGAATCTGGCGGAGAGGGTGGCAAGAATCGCATGTCCAGGGAAATCCGAGGAAGTCTAAAAGTCTTTTAGTATCTTGCACTTAGTGAACTTCATGCGCTAGGGTGATTCTAACAAACCCAGCCAAATCCGGGTTCAAATCGTGGGCCCGATTGTAGGCTGTCCGAATAGCCGCACAGGAAGTTGAGTTTGGCGGAGAGAATCACAGCTTTTTTTGCTAAGAAAACGAAGCGTCGGGGAAAGTACCCGGACGGTGGTAATCTTTATCTGCAGGTCAGAAAGTCCACGCGTAAAATCGAGACCGATGGCGTCACCAAGTCGTGGCTGTTTCGCTACTCGCGCTTCGGCAAGGATACCTGGCTGGGGCTCGGCCCCTATCCCGATGTAACACTGTCCGAAGCTCGCGACCTAGCCACCCGGGAACGCAAAAAGATGCACCAGGGCATCGATCCGCTGACCGACAAACGCGCCCGGCAGATCGCAGCACGCACAGCGCACGAGAACATGCTGACCTTCACCGAGTGTGCGGAGCTTTACATTGAGTCCCAGGCACCCGGCTGGAGCAATCCCAAACACATCGAGCAATGGCGCAGCACGCTCACGAATCTCGCCGGTCCGATCATCGGCCATCTGCCGGTCGATCAGATCGACACGGCTCTCATCATGCGATGCCTCGAGCCGATTTGGGCCACGAAGACCGAGACGGCCAGTCGGCTGCGTGGGCGTATCGAATCGGTCCTTGACTGGTCGGCTGTCCGTGGCTACCGCAAGGGCGACAACCCGGCTCGCTGGCGTGGCCATCTGGACAAACTGTTGCCACGACCGAGCCAAGTCGTCCGTGTCAAACACCACGCGGCGCTGCCTTACACAGACGTCGGTCAGTTCATGCAGCAAGTGCGCAAGGACACCGGCGTTGCCTCACGGGCGCTTGAGTTCACGATTCTCACGGCCGCACGCACGAATGAAGTGATCCACGCTGGGTGGTCTGAGTTCGACCTGAAACGAAGTCTCTGGGTCGTGCCGGCCGAGCGCATGAAATCCAAACGCCGGCACCGTGTGCCGCTGTCATCGACGACAATGGCCATTCTCAAGGCGGTCAGGGGGCTCGACAAGACCTACGTCTTCCCGGGTCACAAGCGGAACAGCCACCTGTCCAATGCAGCCATGCTGCAGGTCCTGAAGCGGCTGAAACGCACCGGAATTACCGTGCACGGATTCCGATCCACGTTTCGCGACTGGTGCGCTGAATCGACCAACTTCCCTGCCGATGTCGCCGAGATGGCACTGGCACATGCGCTGCGAGATAAGACCGAGGCGGCCTACCGGCGCGGGGATCTATTCGAAAAACGTGCCCGACTCATGGCTGACTGGGCGCGCTACTGCAGTAAGCCCGCCGAACCGGCTGCGGTCGTCGCCATCCGCCAGAGCACAGGCTGACGGCCTGGCCGATGCCGCCCTCGTCACGGCATCGGCCCGCCTCACCGATAGGCGAGCGGCCGCTAAGGGCTCAACTCCAGCCCCTCAAATGCCACGATTTGCGGTAAAGTCGACGGCTGGAAATGACCCGAAGCCGCCATTGGAACGACATTGTATAGCTGCGATTTTCGCAAGCGACTTCAGTGATCATCTTCGTGTTCTTGTGGCGGTGAGGCAAAGTGATGGCGGGGTAAATATTCTTGGACATCGGCAAGTTGATCGAAATATGGCCCGGGATTAAGCTTTTCAGGCCACGCCAATAACATATATGCCAGGACGTTACGATGCTCTCCTGTTGCTAAATCAAGTCGACCCGATACCGACGGGATCATGCGAGCATTCTGGTTAAATGAATTAATCAGTTTGGCTTTGGTTAAGCTAACGATCGGGTGATCATATTGCTTCATCAAGAGAAAGCAAATACCCATTTCGGCCACGATATCATCGGTTGCGTATGTCAGAGCCCTTTGTTGATTTTGAGCAAAATAGTCTAATATCCAGCCAAATTCGTCGGCAGAAACATACCGTTGATAGTAACCAGAGGCAGCAAGAATAAAGTGGGTTAATCCATACAACTTATTGCGAAAATGCCAACGTGACAGTGTGTGATCTTCACTGTCCGGATAGGCCCTTAAGAATGCTTGTTCATAGGCCTTGGTGTGATCGGCGATGCCAAGCTGGCGAAGCCAGTATACGTAGTTAGCTAGTTGCGCGGCCCAGGCGCGGATCATTTTCTTGTCGGTTAAGCCCGGTAAAAAATCATAAGCTTGCAATGCCTTGATCACCGACTCGGGTATGCTAGTGCCAAATTCGTCTAATCTAGCGCTGTAATGCAATAGTTCACCGGCATAAAATATAAATTCAGGATATTGCTTTAATGCTTCGCGCCGTAATCTTCCACGTGTTCCAGAACTCAGGGCCGTGGTGCGTTTTTTGGCTGCGTTCTTAATATATGCTTGATCCTTAAGGTAAGGCTCGATGGAGTGCAGCCGATCGGCAACCACAAAATAATCATACAACGCAGCGTACAGGTATTTGTTATCTCCGGTGATACGGTATAAGCGGATACCGTAATGTCCCTGAACTCGCGGTGGAAGCTGAAACAGATTGTTTTCGAGGGTTTGTTTAATGCTGGCGGCCACTTGAGGATCTGCTAATTTTGTTGAATGAGCACATCCAACCAAGGCCCCACCCAAAACAAGCACGACAATAACAAGGCAACTATGACGGTTCATCATTTGACACTCGCTGAATAATATCGGTTAAGTTGAGCTGTTTTGGGGCGTGCTTTGAGTATCTCCACACTTACTGAAGCATTGGGCCCTATTTAAACGCAAGTGACCCGGCGAGACCAATCAGATGAGCTCCGCAACTGTTGGCAACGTTCAAGGTCCGCCGTTCTCATTATATGCCTGTTGCCGAGCGTCGGCTTGTGGCCGCGAGCCGCCCGTCGAGTGCTAAACTACTGAGCGACTGCTGGTGACCTATTCTGTTGAAAAACTCACCATATATTCTCATTCACTGTACAGCAATTCTTAATGTTCGATATATGCTATCCAGTTTGATACTGGTTTTCTTATTATTAATTCATCCTTCTTCTCATTACTTTTGTCAATTCTTTCATGTTGCAAACCCGATAGCCGTATTTGGTGGTCCATGACCACACCATTTTGCCATGCGCCGTAAGTTCTGGGCTGTCGCTGCCAATAAGCACTCATCCTGCGCACCGCTCGGGCCACGTAATCGCAGTCGATCCAATTTAAGTATGCGTTTTAGATGCGCGAACAACATCTCGACTTTCTTGCGGTCTTTACGTGATTGTTGATATTCAGGTGTCCTGGCCAGGTCTCTCGCCACTTCGCGAGCCGCTTCATAAACACTGCGTGCTATTTTGCGAAACGGTGTATTGGGACAGCAGCGCTGTTTATCAGGACAATTCATGCAATCATAATGGCTCGTTCTGTATAAGCGCGTGTTATCCACGGTGATGCGACCTGTTGTCCTCAGCGGTTTGCCCTGCGGGCAACGATATTCATTCGCCTCTTCATCCCACACGAAATCAGAACGGCCATAGGAACCGTCCGACCGCTCGGACCTGTCCCAGACCGGGACATGGGGTGTTATCGCTTTCTCCTCGACCAACCAATTCAACATCGGTCCCGTCCCATAGGCCGTATCCCCTATAAAACGTTCCGGCTTAAGCGTCAGGCGTTCTTCAACTCGGTTGAGCATCGTTTTAGTGGCTTCTACTTCATCCAGTCGATGTGCAGGTGTGGCTTCAACATCCACGATAATCCCGGCCTCGACATCCATCAGATAGTTGGTCGAATAGGCATAGAACGCCGGTCCGCCCGGGGCCGCTGTCCATTGGGCCGCGGGATCGGTTAAAGAGATATTCTTGGGTGGCGTTTTATCGCCGTTTTCTTCATCCAGCCGGTCCAGGTATTCACGTACGGGACGGGACACTGAACGGATATCACCCCAGTCAATCACCTCCTCCCGACTCACACCCCGTTGACGATTGGCATCGGCCTGGATGACACTGGCATCAATGGCAAAGCCTTCACCCCCCACCAGACCTTCCGCCAGGCAACGATGTAAGACCTGCTCGAACACAAAGCGCAAGGTATCGCTCTCCCGAAACCGGCCATGACGATTCCTGGAGAAGGTGGAGTGATCGGGTACTTGCTCTTCCAATCCCAACCGGCAGAACCAGCGATAAGCCAGATTCAGATGCACTTCTTCACATAAGCGTCGCTCGGAACGAATACCAAAACAATAACCGATGATCAGCATCCGGACCATCAACTCCGGGTCGATAGAGGGGCGTCCGGTATGGCTATATGAAGGCGCGAGGTGTCTGCGTAGTTCACTTAAATCGAGAATATGATCAATCTGGCGCAGAAAATGATCCTGTGGAATATAATCTTCGAGGCAAAAATCATAAAACAGTGTGGATTGTCCTGCTGGCAGTTGTCCCATCATCAGCTGTTCTCCTAAGAAGACACACCCGATCAGATCACCATAACAATTTAAAGTTCCGATAGTTTTTCAACAGAATAGGCCGAAAGCAGACCCTCACAGTCATATCAAATCTTGGTTATTACAAATTAACAAACTTTCCCTTTTACGATGTTTGGAATGTCTAAGTTCATCGCCATGAATACCGTAAAATTACTTATATCCTAATTCAATACTTTCCTATTTATGGTCAATAATAGGAAAGTTTTTCGCTTATTTCTTAGCTAAATAAAATGTCTGCCATGATAGTAAGTGATATGTCGATAATTCTGTATAAAATTGTTAGTCTATAAATGAGTGCCACTGAATACTTTTACGTGGTCAAGGATGAATAATTCAATAAAAATAACCTTAACTTGGTTGTTTATTTCAACTTATATTCTCAAAGTAAATAAAGTAATTATTTTCAAATATTTATTTTAGTATTTTCAACAGTTGCATAAGCTGAAACAGCACGAATAGCTTGTTCTGTTGCTTGATCAGCACAAGAGACAGATAAACAAGTCGCTAAATTTTGGCCCTCTCGAAATACTTTATACATAAGTGCATGTATAAAAGACTGAGTTGCCGCCCGGATACCCTTAAAATCAAGAACTATGATTTTACCTGCGCTTAATGTAGGAAGAATCGTTTTTTCTCTTACTTCTGCAGCAACTTCAACATCTTCCTCAAATTTTTTAATAGCTACGACTATTATATCTTCTAACTCTGGAGTTTCATCAAGGAAATCAACAAGCAGCTCAGATTTGTCTTTACGAAATTCCGCTGCAATTTCTCTACATCTTGCAAGTAATGCATCAAACTCTCCTATTGAATCTCGTCGTAATTGAAGTAATGCAAAAGTACCCCTCCAACCTCCAGTGCTTGATTGGATATAATTTTTACCTGGTGTCCCGTCCTTATTTCCCCAGTGATCAACCAGCATGTCACCAGACCCAAGGAAGAATCCACCACCTGACATAGTCGCAATTTCTTTGATGAAGAAAAGTCCTAATCCAGCATTATCCCTCATATTTTGATAAGCACCGCTAGTAAACGTACCAGACACATGAGGTTGAATAGCAAACCTGACCGCCTTATGGTCTGTATCAATTTCTTTGTATGTTTCACGTAATGCAGTGCGTATGCCACATCCAATATCTGCAACAACTACCTCCACAATCCCAGTCTTTGGCATATAGACGGCGGTGGCAAGCCCTCCTATACGACTTCTTGAATGTTGGACTACATTTCTTAATAACTCTACGAGTGAATATTTAACTGCTGCAGATATTTCTTCATCCTCGATACAGAGAAGTTGCATTACAGATGTCACAAATGGCGCAATCTCTTTGCTATGGGATATTCGCTTTAGTGGGCAAATACGTTGATCATTTATAATTATATTTTCTGCTTCATATCCAAGTAATTGAGGAAATCCCATACGTTCTATAAATTTTCCTGAATATGAATTAGACTCATATTCCATTATAACCTCAATATTTCTAACTTCTTTCAACCATATCATATAGGCACAAAATAGAGTGACCGCCCATGGTGCAATATGTGTGCCTTTATGAATAATAATTTCTACAATTGGATCCGGGTTATCTAACCATTTCCATCCTCGAAAGAAATTAATTAAATTCTTATCACCAAGATCAGTAGGAATGCGTATTTCAAATGTCATTATTTATACCATTATAAATTTATTTGAAGGTCGACTTTAAACAAGAGAATGTGACTATATTTTTGATATTGTCAGGGAAATTTATGTTTTAAGCGACATTTAATTTGCATAACATATTATAGATGACAATTATCAAGCGTCTGATTTTTATTTATAAAGAACCTTCACTGTAAAATCAGATCTCAGCTACTACAAATTAACAAACTTTATTACTTATATCTTATAACATTGCTTTTTCATTTATGGTCGATTTTGCGAAAGATAGGTCATGTTCA
>JBCKWI010000073.1:0-7203 GCA_038922795.1 Gammaproteobacteria bacterium | reverse complement strand
CCAGACGATCTGCGCGGGTCTGTTCTGGATCATTTTCCAGACGGCATATGCTGTTGATCAGTTAGGGCTAAGTCTGGATCGCATCGAATATGGCAGCTTTTCTGCAGACAACGTTGCCGTAGAATTGATTATCGGTGACGGCGAGTCTGCAACATTACGCATTTCCGCAACCCGATTATCATTGCCCTCTTCTCTTGTTTTCGAACAGATTGAAATAAGCTGTAAAGAGGGTTCCCTGACTGCCACTATGCTCCGGTGCCGTGATGGTATTTATCACGCACAGCATCAAGACCATGGGGAAATTAACGGGCGCCTGAGTTTGAGCTATCGCCTGGATGGCAGCGCAGGTGAGATCGTGCTGGACAGTATCGCTGCCGGTGATGGCAAGATTGCAGGCAATCTGACATTCAATGCCGACGGCTGGGATGCCGGGATACAGGGCAACAAGCTTGCCCTCACGTGGCTGCACAAAATGGCCGGGCTTTACGATGTATGGCCAGCGGATTACAGTGATGAGAGCGGCAGCGTGGATGTCGATGTGCGGATACAAGGACGTCATGCTGATGTGCACCATGTTCAGGGCATCATCCGCACCCATGCAATCGGTTTCTACGGTGTGAATGCGGCTGAAAATCTTTCCAGTGAAGTGAGTTTTGATATTGATGCGCTGGATGGATGGGACATCAAGGCAAAGGGAAATCTTGACAGCGGCTCACTCTATGTGGAACCCGGCATTACCCTGGGCAATGTCCGTCCCGGCATTGCACTGGAAATCACGGATCAACCGCTGCATTTTGCCCTCGACGCGAGACTTGACGATACCCTGCAACAGGTCAACCTGCGCCAGCTTGATATCGATCATCCGGGCGTGATGACTGCACAGGTGCAGGTGAAAGCTGAACTGGGCAAAGAAATAAATATTAAAAAAGCGGACGTTGCATTGACGGCCACCGACGCCGGTAAATTTTACACCACCTGGCTACAACCCTTCCTGCTTACTACGCAGTTCAGCGCCCTGGAAATCGCAGGCGCCCTTGAAACAAACGCGCGAATTACGGCCAACGATCTCAGACATCTGGACCTGCACTTTGACGATCTGCATGCCTATGATGGCAATGGACGTTTTCACATCGCCGGACTGGATGGTACGTTCCGGGTCACCGATGCGGCAATACCACTACAATCCGGCCTGTCATGGCGTGGCGCTGGTATCTACCGCATGGATATCGGCGCCGGAAAACTGGCTCTCGAGTCCAGGGACCAAACTGTAAATATCATCAGTTGGGAAGATGTGCCGGTGCTGGATGGCATGTTGCACATTGATTCGCTCGATATTATCAATGCGGGCAGGAAAGACATGACTATCAGGATCGACGGGGCGCTGACCCCGATCTCCATGACCGATTTCACCCAGGCCATGGGCTGGCCGATCATGTCCGGTCAGCTGACTGGCGCCATCAATGGTCTCACCTATAGTCAAGGCAATCTGGTGGTTGATGGTCAGATTAACCTGGGACTGTTTGATGGCAATGTGGTCATCCGCAATCTGCGCATCGAGAATCTGTTTGAACTGGCGCCGGCGCTGTACGCGGACATCGATATCCACAAGCTTGATCTGGAACTGCTGACCGGGCATTTTTCCTTCGGCAAGATCCAGGGACTGATCAGCGGTGGGGTGTATAAGCTGGAATTGCAGGCGTGGCAACCAGTGTATTTCGAAGCGGCACTGGCAACGCCGGAAGATGATAAAACCCGGCACCGCATCAGTCAGCAGGCGGTGGACAACCTGGGGTATATCGGCGGTGGCGCGGTCAATGCCCTGTCGAGCGGGTTTCTTCGCATATTCAAGGAATACTCTTACGGACGCCTGGGCATCAGTTGCCGGTTATATAATGGTTCGTGTGAAATGGGCGGCGTCGGTGACACGCCGGAGGGATTTATTATCGTCTCCCGTGGCGGTCTACTGCCGCCCTGGATCGAAGTCAAGGGCACCGGGCATTCCATTGCCTGGGTTGCGCTGGTTGAAGGTTTGAAAACCATCAGTAGCAACAGGCCTGAATTCAAGTAAGCTATACCTTATTAAGGAACCTCTGGTTAAAGTGTCATTTCGAGCAAAGCGAGAAATCTGTAGTTAAGATATTAAACTAAAACAAATAACCGCGAGATTTCTCCCTACGGTCGAAATGACAATAACAACTTAATCAGAGGTTCCTTAACTATAACCCGATGTTGGAATCTGATCAGTCAGGCGCTGCAGACAGGTGGTAATACGAACAGAAATGAAGAGGAATCGAGCAATGACTTATACGCGTGAAATCAGGCTATTGGTGCTTTTAATATTTGTGACCGGTTGCATAACCGTGAATGTCTATTTTCCAGCAGCGGCCGCGGAACAGGCAGCGGACCGGATCATCAAGGAAGTCTACGGCGACAAGCTGGAAAAAATACAACAAGAGGCGCCGGCACAACCCGATGATCAATCCTCTTATGAAACATTACCGGAACAGGGAGTCGCCACACGCCTGCTGGAATTTCTGTTGCCCTCTGCCCGTGCACAGGAAGCCAATATGGATATCTCCACGCCCGCCATCAACAAGTTCAAGGCTACCATGACACAGCGTCACACCCAGTTGCAACCTTTCTATGACAATGGCGCCATCGGGATGGACAGCAAAGGACTCATTACCCTGCGTGATCCCAAGGCAGTCTCCATCAAGGACCGGAATACCGTTAATCAACTCGTGGCGGCCGAAAACCAGGATCGCAATGCGCTGTATGCGGAAATCGCCAGTGCCAATGGTCATCCGGAATGGGAGAGCGATATTCGCAACACATTTGCACGGCGCTGGATCGCGAATGCGCCCGGCGGCTGGTACTTCCAGGACACCAGCGGCAGCTGGAAACAGAAGTAATTGCGTTTATCGTTTCCGCCCTGAGCATTGGAAACCGCTGAGAGTCAGGGTCAGGTCTTGCATTAACATATCGCATTGCAAGACTTGATTCCAAATCTTGCGTTGATCTATCTCATAATACGAGTGGTTAAAAATAAATCACTCCGGCACCGATCTGCTGAGGACTTTATGTCAATGCAAAATGAATGGATGACCTGATTGATTAACCATGTTGTCTGGAAAAACATTTGTTAGCCGGAAAATAAAAACCAGCGATGCGGAAATCAATCTGGTGCATGGTGGTTCTGGCAGCCCCTTGTTGCTGTTACATGGTTATCCGCAAACGCATGTGATGTGGCACAAGGTTGCCCCTGCCCTGGTTGATCATTTCCACATTATTTGTCCTGACCTGCGCGGCTATGGCGACAGTTCAAAACCGGCAAGTACTCCGGACCATTATCCATACTCGAAACGCGCGATGGCCCGGGACATGATGGAAGTTATGGCGTCTTTCGGGTATCAGGAATTTTTTGTTGCGGGCCATGATCGCGGGGCCAGAGTCACACACCGGTTGGCACTCGATTATCCTGAAAAAATAAAAAAGGCCTGTGTGATGGATATCGTTCCTACCTTTCACATGTTCAAGACTGCTGACCAACACTTTGCTACCGGCTATTACCACTGGTTTTTTCTCATTCAACCTGATGGATTACCCGAGCACATGATCGGTGCTAATTCCGAATATTATCTCACTGAGAAACTCAAACGCTGGAGTGCTCCCGGTGCAAAATTCGCGGATGCGGCAGTCGCGGAATATCTGCGTTGCTTCACTCCTGATACGATTCATGCCTCCTGTGAAGATTATCGCGCTGCGGCAAGCATAGATCTGGAACATGACGAACAAGATAGCCACCAGAAAATCCAATGTCCACTACTGGTATTATGGGGTGAGAAAGGTTTTATACATCGCACCTACAATGTTTTTGAAGTGTGGCGCGAATATGCCAGTCACGCAGAGGGCAAGGCATTAGAGTGTGGCCATTTCCTGCCGGAGGAATCTCCGGAAGCAGTGATTGAGGAGTTACTGCGCTTTTTCGATACACATAGTTCATCATCTCTGTCGTGATACTGGGTTTAACTTACTACTACCTCTTTGTTAAATAGTCATAATATAAACGCATAACCATCTGTATTTTAAGATTATCTTTTATATTATGGTGCGCCGCATCAAAATAGTCTATTATTGCCTCGGTCATTGTCACCGGCTGAGGAATAACCATAACAATGAAAAGCCGAATTTATGTTTTGCATATTATCGGCATGCTGTGTATTGCCCACAGCTTCACGTTGCTACCGCCGATGCTGGTCTCGCTATGGTTTCAGGATGGTGAAATTGATGACTTTATAATTACCTTCCTCCTGCTGAACGTAGCGGGTTATTTTTTGTGGTCACCTTTCAGAAAACAGACGGTTGAATTACGGCGCAGTGACGGCTTCCTGATCGTGGCTATGTTCTGGATGATATTAAGTCTGGTCAGTGCCCTGCCCTTTATCATTGGTTCGCATCTCGGTTTTGTGGATGCATTGTTTGAAGCGACATCAGGATTTACCACAACCGGAGCAACTGTTGTTCTTGATCTCGATAAATTTCCTCCATCAATACTTTATTACCGCCAGCAACTGCAATTTTTCGGTGGCATAGGCCTGGTGATATTGGCAATTGCCGTTCTGCCGATGTTGGGGGTTGGTGGTACACAACTTTATCGTGCGGAAACTCCCGGCCCGATGAAAGATGAAAAACTCGTACCAAGACTCGCGCATGCAGCACGCAGCCTGTGCCTGATTTATATCGGATTAACACTGGCCTGCACGATTGGTTACTGGCTGGCGGGAGTTGAACTTTTCGATGCCCTGCAACACGCATATGCGACTGTATCCACCGGCGGGTTTTCAACCCATGATGAAAGCTTCGGTTATTTTAACAGCCCGGTAGTAAATCTGGTTGCCGTTATTTTTATGTTGCTCGGCGCGATTAATTTCGGCATACATTTCCTTGCATTGAAAAACAAAAACCCTGCACTTTATTTTATGGATACGGAGGCCAGCAGCTTTCTCAAGATCGTCATTTCAGTCGTGATATTTTATACAGCGTCCCTGTATTACACTAAAGAATATACGAGTTTGTTTCATGCCTTCGATCATGCGCTGTTTCAAGTGACCTCAGTGATTACCAGTACCGGCTTTGCTGTCGCTGATTTTTCACTGTGGCCGTCCTTTTTACCGGTATTACTGATCTTCGTCAGTTTCATTGGTGGTTGTGGGGGTTCAACTGCAGGAGGCATCAAGGTAATCCGGATCATCACACTGGTCAAACAGGCGGCACAACAGTTATTCCTGTTGGTTCATCCCAAAGCATACCGTCCGGTGAAGATCGGTGAACGAGTACTGGATAACAACATTATTCAGGCCATCTGGGGGTTTTTCGCGGTTTACGTCATCGTATTTGCGATATTGACCCTGCTGATGATGATGGCGGGGCTGGACCAGGTCAGTGCATTTGCATCCGTCGCCGCCACACTGAATAATCTCGGCCCGGGTCTCGGTGAAGTCAGCATTACGTTTGCCAGTGTAAGTGATGCCGGAAAATTGATTGCTGTCATGGCAATGTTGCTCGGACGCCTGGAAATCTTTCCTCTGCTCGTTATCCTCTCACCTGGCTTCTGGCGGAATTGATCTTTATAGACCGAAATTATTTTTTTAACTTGTCACGCAATGTCAGGTATTCACTCAATCCCAGGATATTCTTGATTCCATCGAAATCCACCATTTGATCGTAGAGCGCTTTGGTATGGCCATCGCGTTTGAAGACTTCGGCCATTTCACGCATGAGCTTTGCCGTAAGTAATACTGAATCAATTGGTGCGACCATCATCTTGAAGCCCATTTGTTCCAGTTCCTTCGCGGTGAGGATCGGGGTCTTGCCGAAAGCGAGCATGTTAACGAATTTTGGATATTCGACCCGCTTGCAGATCTCTTCCAGTTCATTGATTGATAGCGGGGCTTCGATGAAGGCGACATCAGCACCGGCGTCACAGTAACGGTTAATGCGATCAATGGCTTCATCCAGGCCATCTGTCTCTCTGGAATCCGTTCTGGCGATAAAGATAAAATCCGGGTCCTTACGTGCAGCGATTGCGGCCTTGAACTTAAGCACCATTTCATCTGCAGGGATCACTTCCTTGCCGCCGAAATGACCGCAGCGTTTGGGGAATGCCTGGTCTTCCAGGATTATTCCCGCAGCCCCTGCCCCTTCAAATTCCTCGACACAACGCATCACATTATGCAAATCACCATGGCCGGTATCGGCATCGGCAATAACGGGAATAGAAACACGATGTGTCATGCGACGGGTGGCATCCACCATTTCCATCATGTTGACAAAATTGAGATCCGGCAGGCCAAACAAACTGGCACTGGTGCCAAAACCACCAATAAAAACAGATTCAAATCCGGCCTGCTCGATTAAGACTGCTGACATGACATCGTGTGCCCCCAAAGTACAGATGATGCCGTGTTTTTCCAGTAATTTACGGATTGCGCGGGTTGGTTTTTGTTGTGCGGACATAATGCTCTCCATCAAGTTGTTGTGAATGGGGATGAATACAATCTTCTACCCCCACCCATACCCTCGGTAATTGCTCCTGCATTACTCTACCACCTACATCCCTGTAGGCGTCCCCCTGCAAGTGGGAGGGTAATTTTGTACTACATAAAATTCGCCGGTGCGGATTTTTTCCAGGCATCCAGTTTTTCTATATTGCCATACCAGCGCTTGATCTCATGATATTGATCGACAGGATAATGTGCTGCTTCTGTCAGATCGAGTAATGAGCCCACGGCATAATCCGCCACCGTAACATAGTCCCCCACCAGCCACTCCCGGCCTTTGAGGTGATCATCCAGTACCTTGGCAAAGCGGTGAAACAGTTCTTCGCCTCTTTTGATCTCGGCAGGATCAGCCTCACCTGCATTCAGGAATTTTTTTACCAGGTATTCATATATATAAATACCGCAGGCTGCATTCCAGTGTGACATGTTCCAGAATAACCAGCGATTGATATCTGCCTGGGTTTTGGGATCATTTGAATAAAGGGTATTGCCCGATTTCTTGCTCAACAGGTACAACATGATGGCGGAAGATTCCCACAATACGAAATCATTATCGACCAGCGTCGGGATCTTGTGGTTGGGATTCAGCTTAACAAAACCAGGTTTTAAATGTTCACCTTTCGGAAGCTGCAGTGCTTCCAGT
>JBCKWI010000072.1:0-7330 GCA_038922795.1 Gammaproteobacteria bacterium | reverse complement strand
CTACATCCCTGTAGCTCGCCCTGCGGGCAAACTATGTTTGTCCAAATCGTCTATCCTGACGATTTGTCGAACGAAGGTTCTCCATCAAAAGCAAACTCTGATAGTTAGGGACCGGGTATCAGGGATCGGGGACCATAAAATTGAGCCCGGATCCCCGGCGCCCGATCTCTTACAAAAAACGCATTGAAAAATCAATTGCCCGTATATGTTTGGTCAGCGCGCCTATGGAAATAAAATCAACCCCGGTTTCAGCGATGGATCGGAGTTTATCTTTGTCCACACCGCCTGATGCTTCGAGAACGGCCCGGCCTTTATTGATGGCGACAGCCTGACGCAGATCATCCAGATCAAAATTATCGAGCAATATACTGTCAGTCCCGGCAGCCAGCGCTTCTTCCAGTTCAGCCAGGTTTTCCACTTCAGTTTCTACGGGTACTCCCTGTTTTTTTGCTGCTGTAATCGCGGCCGTGATACTGCCAGCGGCAAGTATGTGGTTTTCCTTGATCAGGATTGCATCAAATAGCCCCATGCGGTGATTTTTTCCACCACCACATAACACGGCATATTTCTGGGCGCTACGTAAACACGGTATGGTCTTGCGGGTATCCAGTATCTGCGTTTTGCAATTTTTGAGTATGTCCACATATTCACGGGTGATAGTTACGGTGCCGGAGAGTGATTGCAGGAAGTTGAGTGCCGTTCTTTCTCCGGTGAGTATCGTCCTGGCAGGTCCTTTCAATATGGTGAGTTTCTGGTCAGGACTTATCGAATCTCCATCCTGTGCAGACCAGGTGATCTGTATTAAGGGGTCAAGTTGCCTGAATACTTCATCGAACCACGCGATTCCACAAAGTATTGCGGATTCACGCGAGATGAGAGCCGCCGTTATGGCGGTACTTGAACTGATCAATTCCGCGGTGCGATCACCACTGCCCACATCTTCGCGTAAAGCTATGGACACGACAGCAGAAACATCATCAGGTAATACCGGTTTCATTCTTTGTTCCTGTTCAGGTATTCACGAGTCACTGCAAAGACAACGGGGCTCAACAGGAGCAGCGCGATGAGATTCGGGATAGCCATCAGGCCATTCAGCACATCAGCAAAAGCCCAGACCAGGTTAAGATCTCTGGTGGCCCCGAAAAAAATGGCGATAATCCATATGATCCGGTAGGGTTTGATGATCTTCACACCTAACAGATATTCTGCGCAGCGTTCGCCATAATAGCTCCAGCCAAGAATCGTGGTGAAGGCGAAGAGTATCAGCCCGATACTCACGATATATCCACCCGGACCAGGCAGACCGGTAGTGAACGCCAGCGATGCCAGCGGCGCACCAACCTGACCACTGTTCCACACACCGGTGACCACGATCACAAGGGCAGTCATGGTACAGATGATAAGCGTGTCGATCATGGGACCGAGCATGGCAATCATGCCTTGCTGGACCGGGTCATTGGTTTTCGCTGCCGCATGAATAATCGGTGTACTGCCAAGACCTGCCTCGTTGGAAAAAATACCACGGGCGAAACCCCAGCGGATTGCTATCCATATCGATGCGCCTGCGAACCCCCCGGTTGCGGCTGTACCTGTGAAGGCATCGGTGACGATCAGTGCAACCGCTGCGGGAATTTTATTCATGTGTAACAGCAGGATGATTAATGCGCCGGTGAAATAGGCCAGCGCCATGAAAGGCACCAGTTTTTCGGCGACCTCCGCGATGCGCCGGATACCTCCCAGGATCACTGCCGCTGCCAGCATGGCCAGTACAATGCCGGTTATCCATGTGGGTAGTGCAAATGTGCTTTCCAGTTCATGTGCGACAGTGTTTGACTGCACCATGTTACCTATACCAAAGGCAGCTATCATCCCGAACAAGGAAAAGATTGACCCCAGCCAGTACCAATTCGGACCCAGGCCATTTCTGATGTAGTACATGGGACCACCCACATAGTTACCCAGGGCATCAACTTCCCGATAGCGTACGGCCAGCACGGCCTCGGCATATTTGGTGGCCATACCGAAAAGGGCAATGACCCACATCCAGAAGATCGCGCCTGGTCCGCCGAAATAAATGGCCGTTGCTACCCCGGCAATATTTCCAGTACCAATAGTGGCGGAGAGTTCTGTCATGAGCGCCTGGTAAGGAGAGATATCACCTTCCTTGCCTTCAGCAATCCGGCCTTGCCAGAGACGATTAATGGCATATGGGATACGCAGCCAGGGCATGGCGCGTAAACCTATCGTCATGTAAATTCCGACGAAGGCCAGCAAGGGGATAAGAACGTATTCTCCCCAGATAATGCCGGCCAGTTTATCGAGTATGGTCTGTAAGGCCTGCATGAATAATTACCTTAATGTATTAATTAAGGATGTTCTGATCAAGTCACCAGTGGCTACAAGCTGTCATTCTGGCACCCTCCGGGTATAAACTCCGGCCAGTATCCCCTTCCCCCTTCCATGTAGTCGTGTCCTCTTGCGGCATTTCCTACTTCGACAATTTGTTCCCGACATTGTCTACCACCTACATCCTTGTAGGCGTCCTGTGGGTCGTTTTCACCAGCATGACGGCAAAGACACTTAATCAGAGGTTCCTTAAGTATCTCCATCATGATCAGCAAGACGGCACATGGATTTATCATTAAACTGGTTATATGGAATTCTGGTGATATGGTTGCAGAATTATCGGCAAAACGATAATGGTAAGCCTAACATGTAATTCGAACTTTCAATAATTTGACATTGACTATACACAATCCAATCCGGCTCGATCCTCCTGCAGCATGGCTGGCAGGCATCAGGAGAGTCGAATCACCCAATCAGGATGAGCGGCCGGACAATACGGAAATAACACTGCTGGTGATCCATGGCATCAGCCTGCCGCCGGGAGAGTTTGGCGGTGGATACATGGATCAATTGTTCATGAATAATCTTAATTTCCAGGATCATCCTTATTTTGCGGAGATTGCGGATACCAGGGTCTCTACACATATTCTCATCAACCGGGCAGGGATGATCACCCAGTATGTCCCGTTTAACAAACGGGCCTGGCATGCCGGTGCCTCTGAATTCAGGGGCAGACAACACTGCAATGATTTTTCTATCGGTATTGAACTGGAGGGTTGTGATGATCAACCTTATACTGATGAACAATACACACAACTTGCAGCGTTAACGGCGGTCTTAATGAAACAGTGGCCAGCGATTACCAGAGATAACATAGTTGGTCATTGTCACATCGCACCAGACAGAAAGACAGATCCGGGACCAACATTTGAATGGAAGCATTATTTTGATTTACTGGAACAGTGTAACTGATAAGGAGACATAGTAATGACCTTGATAATCATATTGATAGGCATGGTTTTTGAGCATTTCGTAGTAGTGGACGACAAGTTGCGCCGGTTTGCCTGGTTCAATGATTATGTGCGTCGGCTTGAAAACCGGCTTGCCCGGCATGCCGTCTGGAATGGCGCTGGAGGGATTGTAATGACATTGGCCGGCCCATTGTTACTGGTGGCATTGATTGCGTGGGTCCTGTCTGGACTGTTTTTTCCACTGGCCTTGCTGTTCTCCCTGGCTGTGCTGATTTATTCACTGGGCCCCAGATATCTGAATCCACAACTGGATGAACTGATTGATGCCATGGAACAAGGCGACCGGGAACGCATCAAGGAACTCATGGCTGCATTTTCGGACAATGATGATGCATTTCAGAATGACCAGAAACTGCTTGAAAATATCCTTATTGAGGCCAATGAAAGACTGTTCGGCGTTTTATTCTGGTTTATTGTGCTCGGTTCGTTCGGGGCCATGCTGTACCGGCTGGCCTGTATACTCCGGCAACAGCAAAGTGATATCCATGGACATTATGCGGAATCGGCCCAGGATCTTTACAACATTCTGAACTGGCTGCCGGCAAGATTATTTACCCTCGGCAATGCGGTGACAGGGAATATGGTGGATGCCATGGAGGCGTGGCGTGAAGCGGAAAAACAATTGTTATCTGTCAATGAAGATGTCATCCGTGCCGGAGGTCTGGGTGCGTTAAGTTATCTACAGCGGGAAAGTGCAGCAGATGACGCATCCGTTCTCCATGACAAGATTTACTGGTTGCACGCATTACAGGGATTGCTGAACAGGACCTTGCTGGCGTGGTTGACTGTGTTGGGCTTGATGACGCTCTCCGGCTGGCTGACATGAATTAGTAGTTGGCATTTGGCAGGTGGTATATGGGGGGTGGTTATGTATACAGAAAAACTCCACCCTAAATACCAACTACTAAATTCCACCTGCCAAATATTCCTCAACCCGCATCATACGCAGACCACTTTTATCGGCAACCAGCACGCCGTCTTTCCTGTACCAGTCGCTTAAGACATAGCGGAAGGCTGTCCGGCCATTCAGTTCAAATTCATGTATGGCCTCATGATGGGTGTGGCCATGGATCAGATTGAATACCCCGGATTGCAACATGATCTTTTCTACCGTGGGTTGGTGTACATCGATAATATAAGGTAATTTTCTTGCGGTGGTTTTACGTGTGATATTCCGTATCCCATGCCAGATCTTTTGCCTCAGTGAGTAAGGCAATAATAAAAACAGTCCGATGGAAAAACGATTGTTCACAACGCGCCGGAAGATTTGATATTTGATATCACTGGTGCAAAGCGTATCGCCATGCATGAGCAGGGTTTTGGTGCCGTAGAGTTGTATCAGGGCCGGATCCTCAATTAATTGCCCACCGGTCTCCTGGGCAAACCGTTGTCCGGTTAAATAATCACGGTTACCACGCATCAAATACAAACGTCCGCCTGCCAGGGTAAATTCCGAGAGTTCTGAAATGATCTCGGGATGCGGTGGTGTCTTGTCGTCATCTCCGGCCCAGGCCTCGAACAAATCTCCCAGTATATATAATGCATCTGCCTTGAGGGCGTGACCGTGCAGCAGCTTTTTAAACAATTCCAGTTTATCCGGACGTTCAGCAGTCAGGTGCAGATCCGAGATGAACAGGGTTTGCATGAAATCAAAAAATTGTTCAGTCAATAATTAATAATTTTTCAACAAACTTTCAGATTATCTCTGCCTTTTCTATCATAATGATGTCCATTGGCACGTCCTGGTAACCCTTGCGCGTGGTGGTATCGGTCTCTTCGATCTGCTCCACGACATCCAGACCATCAATCACCTTGCCAAAGACACAGTAACCCCAGCCATCGTTGGTTTCCTTGTTGAAATCAAGAAAGGCATTGTCTGTAGTGTTGATAAAAAATTGTGCACTGGCGGAGTGTGGGTCGGGCGTGCGGGCCATGGCGATGGCGCTAAAAATATTACTGAGACGATTATTGGCCTCGTTTTTTATCGGCGGACGGGTTGGCTTTTCTTTCATGTCTTTGTCCATGCCACCGCCCTGGACCATGAAATCTTCAATGACACGGTGAAATATCGTGCCATCATAATGGCCGGATTTCACATAAGAGATGAAGTTCTCTACCGTAAGCGGTGCTTTTTTTGCGTCAAGTTCAAGAGTGATGGCGCCGTGCGTGGTGGTTAATTTTACTTTCATATCTGTTCCCCGTTATTCAGGATTGTGTTTTGAATCAGCGGCTTTTTAGCATTCAATCCGGCGTAGTCTGCCAATATATCAAATGAGTTAGACTATTTCCTTTGAGGGAATGCCTGGTTTTCGTTAACATGCGCCCGCACTATCAATTTCAGGACCGGAATGTTAAGCATTTATAACACCCTGACCGGGGAAAAAGAAGAATTCAAACCTATCGAGCCGGGCAAGATCCGTATGTATGTCTGTGGCATGACGGTTTATGACTACTGTCATATGGGGCATGCCCGCGTCATGGTCGTATTTGATATGGTCGCCAGATACCTGCGTGCCCGGAATTACGAGGTCACCTATGTTCGTAATATCACTGATATTGATGACAAGATCATCAAGCGTGCCCATGAAAATGGTGAACCCATTACTGAACTCACGGAAAGATTTATCCAGGCCATGCATGAAGATGCCGCGGCCCTGGGTGTTTTGCCTCCTGATCAGGAACCTCGCGCCACCGGTTACATCACACAGATCATCGATTTGATTAACAGGCTTTTGACCAACAAGCTGGCCTATGTGGGAGAAAACAAGGATGTGTTTTTTGATGTCAGTCAATTTTCCGGCTATGGCAAGCTGTCCGGTAAACAAATCGATGAATTACGCTCCGGTGCCCGTGTTGAGATCCAGGTAGCCAAGGATGACCCGCTGGATTTTGTATTGTGGAAAACGGCCAAACCCGGTGAACCCAGCTGGGAATCACCCTGGGGGCCGGGCCGCCCCGGTTGGCATATCGAATGCTCCGCGATGTCCACGCATTGTCTGGGTGAACATTTTGATATCCATGGCGGCGGAATGGATCTGCAGTTCCCGCATCATGAAAACGAGATTGCCCAGTCTGAAGGCGCTACCGGCCAAAAATTCGTGAATGTCTGGATGCATAACGGTTTCGTGCGCATCAATGAGGAGAAGATGTCCAAATCGCTGAATAATTTCTTCACTGTGCGTGAAGTATTGCGGCAATTCCGCGCAGAAGAGATTCGTTTTTTTATCCTCTCCAGCCATTACCGCAGCCCGTTGAATTACTCGATGGAAAATCTGGGTGAGGCACGGTCAGCCCTGATTCGTTTATACACCGCATTACGTGATATTGAGACAGGTGATGCCACTCTGGAACCTTCTGTCACCGGGAGATTCAATGCAGTCATGGATGATGATTTCAATACACCGAAGGCGATTGCCCTGTTGCATGAACTGGCTGGCAATATTAACAAGCTGGACAAGACATCTGAACAAGCCCGGTCACTGGCGGCAACCTTGGTCTATTTGAGCGGGATACTGGGATTGTTGCAGGATTCCACCGTACACTATCTGCAAAGCCAGACCGGTAATGCAGGTGACACTCTAACTGCTGAAGAAATCGAATCTTATATTAGTGATCGGAATTCAGCCCGGCAGAACCGGGATTTTAAAGAAGCCGATCAGATCCGTGCTCTGCTGGATGAAAAGGGTATCCAGCTTGAAGATACACCCGCAGGCACCCTCTGGCGGCGTGTATAATACATTGCATTGATGAAAATTGACGGACTTGGGGGCGGCGCGTATTATCGCACCCCCAAACCAAGTGGAGAATGTAAAGTAACAGGTTGAAAGACAAATACTTTATGCTTTTCACTTTAAACTTTTTACTTTATTCGGGGCGTAGCGCACGACTGCATGGAAACGTGCAGGGAAGCACTAATACCGCGGGCGCAGGATGCGCAGGAGCAGTGAGCAGGA
>JBCKWI010000071.1:0-7344 GCA_038922795.1 Gammaproteobacteria bacterium | reverse complement strand
ACTTAACTATAATATTCATTCGCTTACAGGGTTTTGTTCGGAAATAGGTCTTAAACCATTAAAGGGGTTGTGAACAATGAAACAATTTAAAATAATGCTGATGTTAATATCAGTAACCATCTTTGCAGGTTGTGCAACTTTTTCAGATGGAATGTACCAGGAAGAGATTGAAGCCTGTATCTGGGGTACTGCCATTGGTGGCGCAGTCGTTGGTGGCGCAAGCTCTGGTCCGATTGGCGCATTGGCTGGGACATTTGTCGGGACATTAGGGGGCATACTGCAGTGTCGTCCGGAAATATCCTCAGCCCCGGTTGCTGATCAACCCGGTTATTTCTGGCCAGATGATCAGGATCGTGATGGTGTACTGGATGGAAATGACAAATGTCCGTTCACCCCGGAGGGTGTGACGGTTGACAAGGATGGTTGTCCGCTCGACAGTGATGGCGATGGTGTCCCTGACTACCTGGATAAATGCCCGGGAACCCCACTCGGAGCGGTTGTTGATACCGATGGTTGTCCAAGAACCCTGCTCACATTACGGGATGTCCACTTTGCCTTTGACAGCGCGCAGCTGACCAGCCAGGCAAAAGCAATACTGGATGCTGCTGTTGCGGCCATCAATGCCAATCCAAGTGACAGCATGACCGTTGAAGGCCATACGGACAGCACTGGTTCAGATGCTTATAATTCCCAACTGTCTCAACGCAGGGCACGTGCCGTGGCTGATTACCTCGTGTCAAAAGGGGTCTCTGCATCACGCCTGAAGGCCGTTGGCAAAGGGGAAAGCCATCCGGTTGCCAGCAACAACACACGTGAAGGCAGGTCGCTAAACAGACGGGTTGTAGTCATCGCCAAGTAAACATCATTTGTAAGTGTGACAAAATCAGGGGCAAGGTGAAGAACCACCTTGCCCTTTTTTATTGAGTCCTTGTTATAAAAAATATCCTTGTTATTTTGTCCGGAGAACGGCTTGTTTGTGGAATGGTATTATTAATATGAGAGGTTGTAATATATGAACCCGGGCAGAATCATATTTTCAACCTGCATGATAGTGTGTGTTTATTTTACGGCCATGGCCGATACCCATGCTGCATGGAGTGATGTTTTCAAGATATTTTCAAGTGAATCAAGCCAGTCAACATCATCAGCAATGACTAATAGCGAAATGATCAATGGCTTGAAAGAAGCCCTTTCTAAAGGAACCCTATCTGCGATTAATAATCTTGGCCGTACCGATGGATTTTTTAAAAATCCAAAGGTCAAAATTCCCATGCCGGAAACTTTGGAGAAAGTAGAGAAGGCCTTGCGTAAAATGAAACAGGATAAAACTGCCGATGAATTTATACTTTCCATGAATCATGCCGCAGAACAAGCCGTACCGGAAGCAGCTTCGATTTTCTCAGACACTATCCGCAGCATGAGTTTTGACGACGCCAAAGGCATATTACAGGGACCGGATGATGCGGCGACACAATATTTCAGGCATTCCAGCGGAGCCAGGCTTTCAGAAAAAATGTTACCCATTGTGAAACAATCAACCAGTGCAGTAGGGATTACTGCAAAGTACAAGAATATGGTGGATAAAATGGGCCCGTTATCCAGTCTGGTTAATATGAAATCGCTGGATATCGATCAATATATTACCAATAAGGCGTTGGATGGGTTATTTAAAATGCTGACCGAAGAAGAGAAACTGATACGCAATGACCCTGCGGCGAGGACTACGGCATTGCTCAAAAAAGTCTTCGGTACATAATCCAGACCACTGTTATATTCCCTTCTATAAGCGGTGCCAGTGCATCGCCAAATCATATGTTCTTTGTTATAGTTGTTATAACAGGATGACAACTATAATTGGAAAAAATAGAAACATTCCCGTTTTTCTCTATAAAGAAATCCGTTCATATCTGATATAAAAATCTTACTTGCGCCTGATTGAGTAGATGACTGAGGAGGCCATTCATGACCATCGATAAAGTATATCAAGTACCCAAGGCGATTGCCGATCATGCTCATATTAATGCAGATAAATATAAAGAGATGTATGAGCGTTCCATAAATGATTCTGATAATTTCTGGGCAGAGCAGGCAGAAAACTTTATCACCTGGTTTAAAAAATGGGACAAGGTACAGGAGTGGGATTATGACAAGAACCTCAACATTAAATGGTTTGCCGGTGGCAAGCTTAATGTTTCCTGGAATTGCCTGGACCGGCATCTGGAGACCCGTGCTGATCAGACTGCAATCATCTGGGAAGGTGATGACCCTGCTGTCGACAAAAAGATAACATACAGGGAGTTGCATGCAGATGTTTGCCGTTTTGCCAATGTCCTGAAAGACAGGGGTGTAAAAAAAGGAGATTGTGTTTCAATCTACATGCCGATGATCCCGGAGGCCACAGTGGCCATGCTGGCCTGTACGCGTATCGGTGCAGTGCATTCCATTGTTTTTGGCGGTTTCTCTCCAGAGGCGCTGAAAGACCGCATACTGGATTCGGACTGCAAGGTTGTCATTACAGCTGATGAGAGTGTGCGCGGAGGGCGCAATACCCCCCTGAAATCCAATGCCGACAAGGCCTTGCAGTCATGCCCACATGTTCATAGTGTGATTGTCGTCAAACGCACCGGCGGCAATATTCCATGGAACGAGTCACGTGATATCTGGTATCACGAGACCATGACCAATGCCGCCACGGATTGCCCATGTGAAGAGATGGATGCAGAAGATCCGTTGTTTATCCTGTACACCTCCGGCTCCACCGGCAAACCCAAGGGAGTATTGCATACTACTGGTGGTTATCTGTTATTTTGCGCGATGACCCACAAGTATGTATTTGATTATCATGATGGGGATATCTACTGGTGTACGGCTGACGTGGGCTGGGTCACCGGACATTCCTATATCGTTTACGGGCCTCTCTGTAACGGCGCGATCTCGTTAATGTTTGAAGGGGTGCCGACTTATCCTGATGCCGGGCGCTTCTGGCAGGTGGTAGCAAAGCACAAGGTGAATATCTTTTATACGGCCCCTACTGCCATCCGCGCCCTGATGGGGCAGGGCGATGATTTTGTCAAAAAACATGACCGCGGCAGTCTGCGGATTCTGGGATCAGTAGGTGAGCCAATTAATCCGGAGGCATGGGAATGGTATTATCATGTTGTTGGTGAAGGTCATTGTCCAATCGTGGATACCTGGTGGCAAACGGAAACGGGGGGTCATTTGATCACTCCCTTTCCTGGCGCCACAGCATTAAAACCGGGTGCAGCCACAGTGCCATTTTTTGGTGTAGTGCCATGCATCGTCGATGATAAGGGAAATGAACTTGAGGGTGTTGCAGCAGGGACTCTTTGTATTAAACGGCCCTGGCCCGGACAGATGCGTACAGTCTATGGCGACCACCAACGCTTTATTGATACCTATTTCAAGATGTTTCCGGGTAAATATTTCACCGGGGATGGCGCCCGCAGAGACAAGGATGGCTATTACTGGATCACCGGACGGATTGATGATGTCATCAATGTGTCTGGTCATCGCATGGGCACGGCCGAAGTGGAGAGTGCGCTGGTTTTACATGAGGCAGTGGCTGAGGCCGCTGTCGTTGGCTTTCCACATAATATTAAAGGGCAAGGTATTTATGCCTATGTCACACTCATGGCCGGTGTTGAACCATCTGAGGAGTTGCGCAAGGAACTGGTGCAACATGTGCGCAAGGAGATTGGACCGATTGCCAGTCCGGATATTATCCAATGGGCGCCGGGCCTGCCTAAAACCCGCTCCGGCAAGATAATGCGCCGTATCTTGCGCAAGGTTGCAGCTAATGAAGTAGATAAACTCGGAGACACCAGCACGCTGGCGGATCCATCAGTTGTAGATCATCTTGTCAACAACCGGGCAAGAAAATAAGCAATCTCTGACTTATTGAAAGGCCCCATAATTTTGACTCAGGAAAGTAAACAATGAATCTGGATAGAGTAGGGCCGGGCAATAACCCGCCGGAAGAGATCAATGTCATCATTGAGATACCCATTCATGGCGAACCGGTAAAGTATGAACTCGATAAAGAGACCGGCGCGCTGTTTGTAGATCGTTATCTTAATACCTCCATGGTCTATCCCTGCAATTATGGTTATATCCCCAGGACACTGGCGCTGGATGGTGATCCGGTAGATGTGCTGGTGGCGACACCCATGCCGATCATTCACGGTGCAGTCATGCGTTGCCATCCCATAGGGATGCTGGAGATGACCGATGAGGCCGGGGACGACAGCAAGGTGTTGGCAATCCCGATAGCCAAGGTCTCAAAATTTCATCGTAATGTTGGCTCATATGAGGATCTGCAACCGGCTTTACTGGATCAAATTACCCATTTTTTTGAGCATTATAAGGATCTTGAACCTAATAAGTGGGTAAAAGTCCATGGCTGGCGCGATGCGAAGGCGGCCAAGCAGGAAATATCCTTGTCGCTGCAGCGTTATTTGAAATCCCCGGAAAAACTGAATTTCTAGTTCAGTGATGCCGTGCGGAAGCGATATATTCAGTTTTTTCAAAATATAAGGGCCAAACTTAAGGATAAGTAAGCAACATGTATTTATAATCATTATACATATCAACATTTAAGGCTCCGGGGATAGAAGGCCTGTGCATAATATAAACCTGCCAGATTATTTAAAGAATTCCAGATTTCTGAATAATCTCTCTATCCGGAAATTGTTGCAGTACTGGGCGGTGATCTGCGCCTCTGCTGTGATTCTGCTCTCACTTACCGCACTGGCCACAAACGATATCATTTCATCCAAACAGAGAATCCTGGACGAAAAACTGGTACCCAGCGCCAATATCGTCAGGAATCTGGAGCAGATATTGAGTGATTCTGAATTACTCAGACAGGAGTTACTGGCCACTAAAACACTGGAAAGACTTAAAAAATATCGTGACGCAAATAACAAGAGACAGGTTATAACAAATTATCTATTACAACTCTCTCTACTCACGACAGATATTGAAGTTTTGCATACTGTTGTGCCTGGGTTACAGGACAGGTATAGGGAATATCTGTTTCGAGACGCTGAATTTGTAAACTGCCTTGCGGGGATACTCTATCAATCACCGGCGAAGCTGGATGCGAGTTCCGGTACCTGTGATACCACAACACTATCCGGGATCATCGCCACTCTGAATGACAGCAGTGGCAGTCTGGAAAATTCCCTGAAAAGGATATCCAATCTGGCCGCGGATAAGATCAATGACCATTCCGCCATGTCCCATGATCTCAGTTTGATTAATCTTGCCGTCGTTGTTACCGTCAGTTTACTGGTCATATCAGTGATCATTGCCGGTATTTCCCTGGTTATTTATCGTATCGATGACCCGCTTAATAAAGTACGCGTGGCCATGCATGATCTCTCTTCAGGCGATATGTCGAGAAGGCTCAAGATCAGCGATGACATCAAGGACGAGTTTTCCGAGTTAACAGTTGACTTCAACCTTTTCGCAGAACGCCTGCAGTCACTCTTTGATGAAGTGATTTCAGCCAACACTGCCCTGGAAAACAGCGAAAAAAGGGTTCGCGCTATTCTGGAAAATGCCCTGGTCGGTATCGCGCATGTCAAGGACGGCAAGCTACTTGCGGTAAACCGGAAATTTGAAGAAATTTTCGGTTATGCGCGTGATGAAATACACGGTATGCCCAAGCACATTCTTTATCCCTCGGTTGATATTCATAAGGCTATTAATGAAGCAGCCGCCGAGTTGCTCGCCAATAATGAAACCTATCAGGGCGAATGGAAGATGAAACACAAGAATGGAACAATTTTCTGGTGTGCTGTTTCAGCAAAATCAATTTCGGAAAAGACCAGGGAAGAGGGGGTCATCTGGCTGTTTGAGGACATTACCCAGCGCAAACGCTCGGAAGAAGAACTATTGCATCTGGCCAATTATGATTCCCTGACCGGATTACCCAATCGTTCGCTGTTTATTGATCGTCTTGAACAGGGCATTGGGCGTACCAGGAGACAGGATGGTTTACTAGGACTGCTTTATATTGATCTTGACCGGTTTAAAATAATCAATGATTCCATGGGGCATACTACGGGTGATGAATTATTAAAATGCGTTGCCAGCAGATTTTTTGAATGTGTAAGAAATACAGATACCGTTTGCCGCCTGGGTGGTGATGAATTCACAATCGTTCTTCCGGAAATGCAGGATATCAGTGACGCGGGCAAGGTAGCTGAAAAAATTATCATGGTAATGAATGATCCCTTCGATCTGAATGGCGAAAAAGTTAATATCAGTCCCAGTATCGGCGTCAGTATTTTCCCTGACGATGGAGAGGAAATTGAATCATTATTGAAAAACGCTGATTCGGCGATGTATCACGCCAAATCCAAAGGCCGCAATAACTACCAGTATTACACACAGGAAATGAACGCGGAGGCACGTCAGCGTCTGGACAGGGAAAACCGATTAAGAAGGGCCGTGGAATTTGATCAATTCATGTTGTACTACCAGCCACAGGTCGATACAAAAACACTCCATATTACGGGTTATGAGGCATTGATACGCTGGCATGATTCGGAAACCGGTCTGGTCTCGCCGGATCAGTTTATCCCGTTACTGGAAGATACCGGGTTGATAGTGCCAGTGGGTGACTGGATATTGCGGCGTGCCTGTCTGGACGTCAAACAGATGTCTGCCAAGAACGAGCATTTCAAAAGTGTTTCAATCAATCTTTCCGCACGGCAATTTGTGGACCATTCGATCGTGGACAGGATCAGGCTAATCATGGAAGAAACAGGTATTTCCCCGGATCAACTGGTCATAGAGATCACTGAGACCATCATGATGACGGAGACTGAACGCAGTCTGAAACTTTTGACTGAACTCAGTGAACTTGGGGTAATGCTGTCGCTGGATGATTTTGGCACCGGCTATTCATCATTGGCCTACCTCAAGCAGTTTCCTATCAATGTGATCAAGATTGATAAATCCTTCATCCATGACCTGCATACTAACCAGAGTGATTCCGCCATCTGTGAAGCGATCATCGCCATCGGTCATCGGTTGAACCTGAAGGTGGTTGCGGAAGGCGTGGAGACAGAAGAACAATATATCTACATCCGGGATAAAGGTTGCCATTCCATACAGGGTTATTACTTTGGCAAGCCGCTGCCCATCAGCCAGTTGCTGTGCAATATCAGTCAAGCATAGCCAATGACTGGATAACATTTGTCCAGCCAAGGTGCTCCACCCGCATAATATAATACTATTAATAACAATAAGTTACGTAGTATTGATAGTTGCCAGAATAGCCTGGTCGCCTTTTCTTCCTGATCCTCTGCAGCG
>JBCKWI010000070.1:0-7565 GCA_038922795.1 Gammaproteobacteria bacterium | reverse complement strand
CAAGGATATTTTATTCAGGGCGGCGGAACGCACCCGGATTGAGCTGATACTCGTCGCCAATCAGTGTATGCAAACGCCACCATCAAAATTTATCAAGTCACTACAAGTGTCTCACGGCTTCGATGTGGCAGATAACGAGATCGTCAAGAAAATTGATGCAGGCGATCTGGTGATTACTGCCGATATTCCCCTGGCTGCGGAAGTGATTGAAAAGGGCGGCCATGCATTGAATCCGCGCGGAGAGTTATATACAACTGATACTATCAAGGCGCGTTTGAGTATGCGGGATTTCATGGATACTTTGCGATCCAGCGGTATTCAGACCGGCGGCCCGTCAGCGCTAAGTCAAAGTGACAGGCTTGCTTTTGCAAACAGTCTGGATAAATTTTTAGTCAGACACGTAAATAATCAATAATGGGATGGATTTAATATTGGCAGGCTCCCGCGCCTGCAGGCAGGTTCATTTTCTTTGCTTGTCCAAAGAAAATGAACCAAAAGAAAGGACACCCGGATGCCTTGGCCTTCGGCTTCCCGGGTTGCTCGTTGCGGTGACGCGCCGTTGACCAAGTCCATCCATGGACTTGCCCTTTCAGGCATGTTACGCATGTCCAAATTCGTTCCCGGCGAATTTGTCATATTCGCATACTGCTAAATTGAGCTAATTAATGACATGACCTCCAGGGATGGAGGAAATGCAAAAGGATTGTCGGGAACAATCCTTGCCCTGTCATTTTTGCGCTACCGCTTCCTCACAACCCGGCAAGGCACACAGGGGATACATTATTTTCCTTGCTTGATTTGATAAAGTCGTCCTTCTATGCTTGTTAAAATTATGAAAGAGAGTGCTAAATACGCAAAAATCGTCGAATGGTCAGAGGAAGATCAATGCTATGTTGGCAGTGCGCCAGGTCTTATCTATGGCGGTTGTCATGGCGATGATGAAAAGCAGGTCTTTGCAGAACTCTGCCAGATTGTAGAAGAAGCGATAGAGCTGTATCGCAAGGACGGCAAACCCCTTCCTCCCCCAACTTCCAGCCGCGATTACGCCAACAAGATGCAGAGTGTTGCATAAACCCAGGTTATAATGAATTAATCGTCTCTTTACTTTGGTTCATCACATATTCAAACAAGGCTCGATTCGTCAGGGCCGTATCTTGAATTATTGTATTGCATGACTTGGCCAAAATACTCTTGGCATTTAACGTTGGACGTAACCGGCCTGTGCAAGCGGCGCGAAGCGCCGCTTGCACAGGCCCGCGTTGACAGACTTGTTAGGCCGCTTACTGTTCAAAAAACGCTCCTTCGATAGCCCATTTGCACTCCGAAAGCCATGAGGGCAAATTGGGATCTCTGACAACGGGTACCAATACCTTGAGAATTTCCGTCATTTGTGCGTCCAGCCATTGAACCTTCTCTTCAGATAAACCAAGCTCTGGTATGACCTGACGAATTTGCTCAGAGCCGGCGGTGATGGACAGCGGTAGAGATGCACGAAACGCTTTTTCAAGTGGCGGATGGTGACTAGCAAGAACCCGAAGAAAGGCACTGGCCATTTCGATAGCATGATAGTGACGCTTGTGGAATTCTGGATCGATCTTCGATACTGCAATGAACTTGCAAATAGCCGCAAGGGAATCGAAGGCGTCCGGGAGAGATTTCTTCGGTTGCACTGGTTTCTTTCTGAAAATGCTAAAAATGCCCATGGATGCCACGCTATCTAGGAATGTAGTGAAACATGAAATAGGCAGAGATCGGCCAGCCTACGAACGCGCCGAGGCTGAGAGCGCCTGCTCCTACGATGCGCTCAATTAGAAAGGCGGGAATGGTTGCAAGCAGTCCGATAAGGAAGATGACGATGGGTGCCCACCAAGTGACAGACCAACCGTAATAAGATGAGATACGCAACGCCGGTAAGCATCCCAGCAAACGCAGATAAATTCAGCGCAAGCGCGAAACCTTGGCTTGCTCCTCGGAAATTCTTGACGTGAAGTTGTTGGTAGAAAACGAAGACGCCGAAAGCGCAGTAAAAAGCTATTGATGTCCATGAGAGTGTTTGCATCGTGGCTCCGTTCTGTTGTGGCCGAACAGTTGATTATACGAATGGACATAAATACTATGTTATGCGGCGTTCGCATAGCATAGTAATTACGGACTTTTAGGAATGTATTCATCAAATGCCTTTTACTCCTGTTCCTTTATCGGATTATGAAAAGATTAGCACATCAATATTCTCCCTGCGAGATTTGATGTTTTTATCCCCCTTATGACATGCCGAGAAGGCAGTTTGTTTGCAGGTCATCAGGCCGTGATGGCCTGATGAGCGGCTCTGAGGCAGGGATGCCGAATAGGCGCGTACCGTTGCAAACAAATTGGCTTTGAGGGAAGCCCGCAGGGTCATGTCATCGGGGTGGCCTTTTTACATCCTTAGCTTCATAAGCGGTACCTCCCTGTACCATTACTCTTGGTAACTTCTTTTTGGCCACACAAAAAAAGTTACTCGGCCATCAGGCCGAAAACTGAATTAAAAATTACTCCAAACCCAAAATATAATCCCATTCCTTCCTGGTTATTGGCATCATCGATAACCGGTTCCCTTTTTGCAAAAGTTTCATATTCTGCAGTGGTTTCTTGCCACGGAGTTCAGTCAGGGGGATTATTCTTTTTAGTTTGCGATTGAATTTCACATCGACCAGATACCAGGCAGGATTCTCCGGCTTACTTTTTGGGTCGTAATATTTATGTTTTGGAATAAATGCGGTGGGATCCGGATAGCCTTCCTTTGCAATTTCCATAATTCCGACGATGCCGGGTACTTCGCAACTTGAGTGATAGAAGAACGCGAGATCGCCTTTTTTCATTTCATCCCTAAGCATATTCCGTGCCTGATAATTGCGCACACCGTCCCAGGACTCAGTCTGTTTCGGATGATTTTTCAGGTCATCAATGCTGAAGACATCCGGTTCGGATTTCATTAACCAGTAGTTCATGGTGCGTATCTTGTGAGGCGTGAAGCGTATTTCGCAGTATTTTTATTGATATTTCAGATAATTTGGAAACCAATTACAAGTAATTTGTTTGGTTGGAGATATGCGTGAGAATTGCGAGTAATGAACCAGGTGGGTATCACCACAGCGCCGTGACAGGTAATCGAACTTGAACCAGGGTCCAAGTGGGAACGGCTGGCGTTGTATCAGGCTTTCCGGTGAAGGACGTGCACAACAACAACGCGATTTTGTTCCCTGTGTAGTGCATTATAGGCTCAAGTTACCACACACCTGTGCACGAACGCCGCAGAGATACCCAAACTTTATGAACCGTTTACGCCCGCCTGTGTGTTTACTGAATCTCCATTTGTCTGCCCTTTACCAGAGCATCGTCTATTTTGCTTTGCAGGCGGCGAATCAAATTATCGACATTTGAAGTATAGCTCTCATTTCTGTCTTTGTATTGGAGAAATTCATGGGCGATGTGTAATGCTGCCATGACGGCAATGCGTTCTGAACCTATGACCTTGCCGGAGGACTTGACTTCACGCATTTTCTGGTTCAGGAGTTCAATAGCGCGATGCAAGATATCACGCTCTTCTTCGCTGCAGGCTATCAGGTATTCCTTGTCCAGCAGGGTGACGTTTATAGGCTTACTCATGAGCGCGTTTCCATGGCGCGCAGTCTTGAAATCATTGATTCAATGCGGGTTCTGGCCTGTTCGGTTTTCTCAATGAGGACAGCGCGTTCATTGACCAGGTTATTCTGCTGGGAACGCAGCGCGGAATTTTCTGTTTTCAGTTGACTCACAGTACGGATAAGTTCATCAACCCGGGCTTCGAGTGCCCCAAGATCGCTATTGTCACTATTTTTATCAGCCATGATAAATTCCGGTTATTATCTTTATTGGATGGACAACACCCAAGGTTTGTTTATCATTAGTTATGCAATATAGAGCCGGCATGCATGGCGGTCAAGACATGCCGGGTTTATTCTTTATCTCAATACCATGACAATGATGGTTTGTTCGTGCAAGATAGTGAAATTATTCAATATTTGCAGAACGGAAAACAGATTTTAATCAAATGAATTATAAAGACTTTGATAACCTGTTGATCGATACCGGGACTGGTGGCCATGCCGCTGAATGCCATGGTTTTCTCTGTGGTTATCTGTGTGTGAATGACAGCGTGCAGGAAGATATGTTCAGGAAATACCTGCTGTCAGATATGGCCGACCAGCAGATGTGTGCGGAATGTTGCAAACAAATCACCGAACTCGCCGCTGAAGTTTGCCTGAAGATTGCGTCTGTCGATTTCACCCTGGAACTGTTATTGCCGGATGAAACCAGTCCACTGAGCGAACGTAGTGCAGCCCTCATAGAATGGTGCGAGGGTTTTTTAAGTGGGCTGGGTATTGCCGGTGTTACGGATATTGATCTGTTGTCATTCGAATGCCGGGAACTGATCCAGGACCTGTACAAGATTTGCTGTTTGGATGCGGACGAGATCAATGGCTGCGGGGATGAAGAAGAGGCCGCATTCACGGAACTGATTGAATATGTGCGCATGGGCGCAATGCTGCTTCATGTTGAGATGCACAAATCTGCTTTTGGAACAAACCGCCCCGAGGTATTGCATTAGCTATGGATCTGAAGGAATACACACGTCGCCGGAAGAAACTGATGGATATGATGGGGGATGAAAGTATCGCAATTATCCCTACCGCATCAGTGTATATCCGCAATCGTGATGTAGAGTACCCGTTCCGTCCGGACAGTGATTTTTATTACCTGACCGGTTATCCGGAACCGGAGGCAGTGGCTGTCCTGATACCGGACCGGCATCATGGTGAATATGTGTTGTTCTGCCGTGAAAATGATCCGGTGATGGAGACCTGGAACGGACGCCGCGCCGGTCTGGATGGCGCCATTGAATGCTACGGTGCGGATGATGCCTTTCCCGTCGGTGATCTGGATGAAATATTGCCCGGCCTGCTGGAAGATCGGCAACGTATTTTTTATACCATGGGACATAATAGTACGTTCGATCAGCGGGTGCTGGGTTGGGTTAACCAGGTACGTAAACGTGCTCGTACAGGGGTGAGCGCGCCGGATGAATTTATTTCTCTGAACCATTTGCTGCATGAGATGCGGCTTTATAAAAGCCGGACCGAGATCGCAGCCATGCGCAAGGCCGCAAAGATATCCGCCGCGGCACACAAACGCGCCATGCAGATCTGCCGGCCCGGTATGATGGAATACCAGATCGAAGCGGAACTTAAATATACCTTCATGAAACTGGGTGCACGGGAAACTGCCTATCCACCGATCGTGGGTGGTGGGGCCAACAGTTGCATCCTGCATTACACGGAAAATAATCAGGTATTGAATGATGGTGATGTGTTGTTGATCGATGCCGGGTCTGAATATAACGGTTATGCCAGTGATATCTCCCGGACCATTCCGGTCAATGGAAAATTTTCCAGCGCCCAGCGCGAGGCCTATGAGCTGGTGTTAAAAGCACAATCCGCGGCGATAGGTAAAATCAAACCCGGCAATCACTGGAATGAACCGCACGAGGCCGCAATTGAGGTGTTGACTGAAGGCATGGTTGAGCTCGGGATACTGAAAGGCAGGCCGCGGCAACTCATCAAGGACCAGGCCTACACAAAATACTACATGCACCGGACCGGTCATTGGATCGGCATGGATGTGCATGATGTAGGTGATTACAAGGTGGAAGGTGAATGGCGTACGTTTGAACCGGGGATGGTCATGACCGTAGAGCCGGGTATTTATCTGCCCGCCGGCAGCAAGGGACTGGCAAAGAAATGGTGGAATATCGGTATCCGCATTGAAGATGATGTGCTGGTGACCGGGACTGGTAACGACATCTTAAGCAAGGATGCGCCCAAATCCGTAAAAGAGATCGAAGCATTGATGACCCATGACCTTGCCGCCTGACTATGATGTGATTATTGTGGGCGGCGGGATGACCGGCGCAAGCCTGGCCGTTGCATTGGCTGCGGGAAATACCCGCATTGCTGTCATTGAGGCTGTGTCTCCACGTGCAGAGAACCAGCCCAGTTATGATGATCGTGGTCTGGCCTTGTCACTCTCTTCACAACGGATATTGAACGGCCTCGGTTTGTGGGATGTGATTTGCAAAAGTGCTAATCCCATAGAACACGTGCATGTCTCGGATCAACATCATTTCGGGTTTGTGCGTTTGCATGCTGAACAGATGCATCTGCCTGCGCTGGGTCATGTGGTGCTGGCGCGTGAACTCGGGCGTATCCTCATGGAACGGATCAGCGTTACGAAAAATATTCATTTCATTTGCCCGGCCCAGGTCAAGGACATTGTCATTCGTCCTGAACGGGCAGAAGTCACCTTGCTGCAGGATGGGTGTTCATCAAAATTGACAGCGCAACTTGTTGCTGCTGCCGATGGATCATATTCACCTGTACGTGAATTACTGGGTATAAAAACTGATTGCAGGGACTATGGACAAACAGCCATCGTCACCAATGTCACGCCAGGTAAACCACATAACAATACGGCTTTTGAGCGCTTCACTACGCAAGGACCGCTGGCCTTGATGCCGTCAACTGAAAACCGTTGTGTGGTGGTGTTTACCGTTGGTTCAGAATCCGCGGAACATTATTTGAACATGAGCGATGAAGAATTTCTGGCTGTGTTGCAATCACGGCTTGGACGCAGGCTGGGAAAATTTCAACGGTTAGGTATACGCAAGTCCTATCCGGTGCAACTCATCATCGCCCAGGAACAGGTCCGTGAGCGGGTCGTGATTCTGGGCAATGCCGCCCATACACTGCATCCGAATGGTGCCCAGGGGTTTAATCTCTGTCTGCGTGACATTGCCGGGCTTGCTGAAATATTATTACCCGCTATCCGCCACAGGAATGATCCTGGTCGCAGACGATTGTTGAATCAATATCATGATTTGCGTAAGCCTGATCAGGCTCAAGTGACAAGGTTTACCGATGGTGTGGCCTCGATGTTTTATAACGATCTGCCGCACAAGATATGGTTCAGGAACACTGGCATGTTGCTGATGGATATATGCCCTTCCCTGAAACAATCATTTACCCTGCGGGCGATGGGGCTGCATGGCAAACAGCCTGCAATGGTCAGAGGCCTTACACCATGACCATCAAACCGGTAGCTGATGTCATCATTAAATAGAAGGATGTTATGAGCACAAAGACAGTTACACCATGACCATCAAACCGGTAGCTGATGTCATCATAGTGGGTGGTGGACTCGCGGGCGCCACATTAGCTTCATTACTGGCGGGCCATGGTCTCCGCTGTGTGGTGCTGGAAGAACGCAGTAATGAAACAACATCCGGACGGACCGATCCACGGGCACTGGCCATCACACGGGCATCTGAAAATATTTTACGGAGTGCCAAGGCCTGGGAATATTTACCACAGGACAGGATTGGATATTTCCGCAAAATGCATGTGTGGGATGAGAACGGTCCAGGTGATATCAAATTTGACAGCGCCGAACTGTGTGAATCAACACTGGGTTATATCATTGAGCAGACGGTT
>JBCKWI010000069.1:0-7703 GCA_038922795.1 Gammaproteobacteria bacterium | reverse complement strand
AAATACCCTGGATGTTATATCGCAACATCAGGACAAATATAAGGTGTTTGCCTTGACGGCAAACTGTAATGTAGAAGTGTTGGCAAAACAATGTATTGAATGGAAACCCAAGTACGCCGTGATGGCTGATGAAGCTTCTTCTGCTCAACTGCAACAGAGACTTCGTGCACAGGGAGTAGAGACGGAGGTTCTGGCAGGCCTGGCGGGTCTTGAGTATGTCGCCAGACATGCAGAAACGGATTATGTTATGGCAGCTATCGTGGGTGCCGCGGGTTTGCTGCCGACCCTCGCTGCCGCCGGGGCCGGAAAACGGGTATTACTGGCCAACAAGGAGGCCCTGGTGATGTCCGGCCGGTTATTCATGGATGCCATCAGGGACCATCAGGCCGAATTATTACCTATCGACAGTGAACATAATGCAATTTTTCAGTGCATGCCCACGGATATATCAAAAGGTCTGGGGAAATCTGGTGTAAAACGCATTTTGTTAACAGCTTCCGGTGGTCCTTTCCGTTCCACCCCGTTGCATGAATTACCTAATGTCAATCCGGCACAGGCCTGTGCCCACCCCAATTGGGACATGGGGCGCAAAATATCAGTGGATTCCGCTACGATGATGAATAAAGGGTTGGAGGTCATTGAGGCCTGCTGGTTATTTAACACGACACCCGGGAATATTCAGGTGGTATTGCATCCACAGAGCGTAATTCATTCCATGGTAGAATACGCGGATGGTTCAGTGCTGGCACAACTGAGTAATCCGGATATGCGCACACCGATCGCCTATGCACTGGCCTGGCCGGAACGTATTGAGGCAGGCGTTGAGAGGCTGAATTTGTTTGAAATCGCCAGACTGGATTTTGAACCGCCTGATTATCGGCGTTTCCCATGTCTCAGACTGGCGCAAGAAGCCATGCAGTCAGGTGGTACAGCAACTGCCATTTTAAATGCCGCTAATGAAATTGCGGTGCAGGGTTTTCTTGATGGACGCATCCGGTTTACAGATATTGCCAGGATCGTTGAGACCACACTGGAGCAGGTATCACATCATGAGGCCAGTACCCTTGAAATTGTCCTTACTGACGATGGCGCCGCACGTGAATTTTCCATAAATCATGTCAGGGAACTGGCGGCATGATAGATTTTATTCAAGGCCTGCTGGCTTTTATCGTCACGCTCGGCATTCTCATCTCTTTTCATGAATATGGTCATTTCTGGGTGGCCAGAAAGTGTGATGTGAAAATCCTGAGGTTCTCGATTGGGTTCGGCCGGCCATTATGGAAAAGATATTTTGGCAGTGACAAGACTGAACTGGTCATCGCCGCCATCCCGCTGGGCGGTTATGTAAAAATGCTGGATGAACGTGAGGGCACTGTTCCACCACAGGATTTAAACCGCGCTTTTAATCGAAAACCCCTGGGCCAACGCACCGCCATCGTGCTGGCCGGCCCCGTCTTTAATTTTATATTTGCCATCTTTGCTTACTGGATGATGTATATGGTAGGCCTGACTGGCTTAAAACCCGTTGTCGGTGAAATCAGCCCGGCTTCAATCGCCGCCAGTGCCGGTATCAAACCCGATGATGAGATTGTTGCTGTTGGTCCGCGCAAAACAGCCACCTGGACCATGGTGGTTGATGCCTTGCTGAACGATATTATGCGTACCAGCGAGGTAAAATTTACCTTGCACGATCCACAGGACCGGGAGCGGGAGGTATGGGTTAATATCAAAACGATATCAATAGATGATATTGCCGAGACGGGGATACTGGAATCACTCGGGATTAAACCCAAGCAATTCGTGGTGCCGGCCATTATTGGTGATGTGCAGACAGGTCTTGCCGCTGACCGGGCCGGACTAAAATCCGGTGATCAAATCCTTACGGTTGATGGCAATCCCGTTTCCAACTGGATCGGGTGGGTAGATTATGTCCGTGCCCATCCCGGACAAATATTGCAGGTACAGATACAGCGTAATGAAGAACACCTGACAATATCACTGCAGCCTGAGCGGAAAGAGACTGAATCAGGCGAGATTATCGGCTTTATCGGGGCGGCGAATCAACCGCCAGAGATGTTGATTGCAGAAGAGTCCTATTCATTATTTCCGGCCTTTGCCAAGGCACTGGTGCGTACCTGGGATATGTCGTGGTTGACGTTACGGATGCTGGGTAAAATACTGACCGGTGATGCCTCAGTCAAGAATCTCAGTGGCCCTATCAGTATCGCCCAGTATGCGGGGCAATCCGCGCAAAATGGCATTGCGGCTTTTCTCTGGTTTCTTGGTATAGTCAGCGTCAGCCTCGGCGTACTGAATTTGTTGCCTGTCCCGTTACTGGATGGCGGACATTTAATGTATTACCTTGTAGAATTCATAAAAGGGATGACAGTCCGGCTGTCAGCATCGCATAAGCTGTTCTGTACAGTTGATTATCCGGACCTGATAAACCTGCCCATTCCCAGGCGCCAACCAGAACAAACACACCCATCAGCAAAGAAAACAGGAGTTGTGGGCCTGTGGCGATGATGGCGATGACAATCGAACCCAGAATAACGGCTGTCAGAATGCGTTGTTTAAGCATGTCTGGCCTGTTTCAGTTGCTCACTGGTACAGCCGAAACGTCTTTCCCGCCCGGCATACCAGGAAAGTGCGGCGTTGAATTCCTCTGTATCGAAATCCGGCCACAGGCAATCAGTAAAATACAATTCAGTGTAGGCAATCTGCCAGAGCAGATAATTACTGATGCGCATCTCCCCGCCGGTGCGTATAAACAGATCCGGTTCAGGCAAATCAAAAAGGGAAACAAATGTGGTTATCAATGCCTCATCAATGTCATCAACAGTAATCTTTCCGGCCTCGATCTCAACAGCCAACCGCTTGAAAGCATTGGTAATGTCCCAACGGCCGCCATAGTTGATTGCAACGGTAAATTGCAGCCCGGTATTTCGTTCGGTTTTTTTTGTGGCCTTTGCTATCTGCGTTTGAAGGTTTGCCGGAAAGACTTTCAGATCCCCGATAAACCGCAATCTGATATTGTTCTTGTGCAATTCATCCACTTCCTTTTTAAGGGAAGTCATGAATAACTCCAGCAGGCGGGAGACCTCTGAACCAGGCCGTTTCCAGTTTTCACTGCTGAAGGCGTACACCGTCAGGGCTTCAATCTTTTTGGTTGCGCAAACCTTGACGATATTACGGAGAGTGGCAACCCCGGCCTTGTGACCTGCGATCCTGAGCAGGCTGCGCTGCTTTGCCCAACGGCCATTGCCGTCCATGATAATAACGACATGATGGGGAATAGTTTTGCTCAATTCAATTTCGGCATGTGGCATTGAGGGGATAAAAACTGATTATGTAACAGGAAACTGACCAATCAGATTTCCATCAATTCACTCTCTTTCGCTTCAATCAGCTTGTCGATGAGAGTAATATGATCATCCGTCAGTTTCTGGATCCGTTCCTCGGAATGGCGCTCTTCATCTTCCGAGATACTTTTGTTTTTTATCATTTCCTTGAACGAATGATTGGCATCGCGCCTGATATTGCGGATGGCAACCTTGGCCTTCTCGGCCTCTGCCCTGACTACTTTAATCAATTCTTTGCGTCGGTCTTCAGTCAGGGGTGGCAAGGGTATGCGGATGATATCGCCGGCCGTGACCGGGTTAAGACCAAGATCAGAGTTTAATATGGCTTTTTCGATATTCGGGATGGCGCTTTTATCCCATGCGTTTATGGTCAAAGTCCTGGCATCAAGCACGCCGACATTACCCACCTGGTTGATAGGTACCTCGCTATCGTAATAATTCACGGTAACATGATCCAGCAAACTGGTGTGTGCACGGCCGGTCCTGATCTTGCCCAGATCGTGCTTTAATGTTTCCACGCTTTTATTCATGCGCTGATCAGCATCACTGATAATATTCTTTGTCATCGCCCTTCTCCCTAATCACTTGCTCGTTACTAATGTGCCTTCATCCAGACCCTGTACCGCCCGCATCAGGGCGCCAGGTCGGGTCATGTCCAGCACCCTGAGAGGCATGTGGTTTTCGCGGCACAGAACAACAGCCGTGGCATCCATGACTTCGAGTTTTCTCTCCAGGACTTCATCGTAACTCAGCTGTTCATAGCGTTTTGCTGATTTGTTTTTGACCGGATCATCCGAATAGACACCATCGACCTTGGTGGCCTTAATCAGTAAATCTGCATTGATCTCGATGGCCCGCAGGCTGGCCGCGGAGTCCGTCGTAAAAAAGGGATTGCCGGTACCGGCCGCCAGGATAATAACCCGGCCTTTTTCAAGATGGCGGATGGCGCGGCGGCGGATATAGTCTTCGCAGATCTGGTTCATTTTGATGGCTGACATGACGCGGGCATGCTTTCCCTGCCGTTCCAGGGCATCCTGCATGGCAAGTGAGTTCATGATGGTCGCAAGCATACCCATGTGATCAGCTGTGACTCTATCGACGCCGGCAACAGCCAGTCCGGCACCCCGAAAGATATTCCCGCCCCCAAGCACAATGGCCACCTGGACATTGGCATTGGTCAGCTCAGTCACCTCTTCGGCCATGCGCCGGATCATGGCCGGGTCTATGCCATACGCTACATTGCCCAGCAAAGCTTCGCCGCTGAGTTTTATGAGAACCCGCCGGTATTTGATGTTATTGATATTCTCAGACGGGGTGGACAAGGGTTTACTCTCCCCTGGCCTGTGCCATTACTTCTTCAGCGAAATTATCACTGCGTTTTTCCAGTCCCTCGCCGACCTCATAGCGGATGAACTGGTTGACCCTGGCCCCGGCCTTGGCCAAAAGCTTGTCAACTGTGGTGTCCGGATCTTTAACAAATGGCTGGCCCAGCAGGGTAATTTCCTTTTTAAATTTGGCGATACGTCCGGAGACCATCTTTTCAATGATATTATCCGGCTTGCCGCTCTCGCGCGCCTGTGCAATGAAAACTTCCTTTTCCTTTTCCAGCGTATCCGGTGCAATCTGATTTTCAGAAATACAAACTGGTGGTGGCTGATGTCCTGCGACGTGCATGGCAATGTCCTTGGCCAGATTATCATCACCCGATTGCATGTCGATAAGGACACCTATCCGCGTACCGTGCAAATATATACCGAGTCTGTCACCCTGCAGTTTGTGCAGGAAAAAACGTCTGACACTGATATTCTCGCCAATCTTGGCTACCAGTTGCTGGCGCGCTTCTTCGACTGTTTGTCCTGAACCGGCATCAATCGGCATGGACATGAGCACATCTACATTGGCGGGATGCTTGGCCAGGATACAGACCGCAACCTGTTCGCTGAAGCCCTTGAAATTATCATCCTTGGCGACAAAGTCAGTTTCAGAATTTACCTCAAGGATGACTGTCTCACCCGTATCAGCATTCTGCTTGATGAGTATATTACCCTCCGCTGCAATACGACCGGCCTTTTTTGCGGCCTTGGCAACGCCTGATTTTCGCATGGCCCCAATCGCGGCCTCGATATCACCCTTGGCCTCTTCCAGTGCCTTTTTGCAATCCATCATACCAGCGCCGGTACGCTCGCGTAATTCTTTAACTATTCCGGCTGTGATCTGCATACCAATATTCCTCGATTTTTTTCCATGCTCTTGAAAATATTCTTGCGTAGGACCCTTACTCCTTAATTATTTTTTAGCCACCTTATTCCTGGTGACCTTTTTTGTAACAGCTTTTGCATCGGCTTTAGCAGGTGTTACTTCCGGTTCTTTGCCCACCTCAGCAACTTCAGCGTCTACCTTTTTGCTGGGCTTTGCTTTTTTCTTGACCTTGATTTTGGATGGTGGCTCGGCATCAGCCTTGGCGACAGGAGCACCACTTTCATCCAACTCGACAAAATCATCACCCTCGCCCGCATCATCCAGGTGTGCAACAGATTGCCGGCTTTCCATGATCGTGTCAGCAATACCCTTCGCATATAATCTGATAGAACGTATGGCATCATCGTTGCCGGGAATAATGTAATCAATGCCATCCGGGCTGTTGTTGCTGTCCACCACGCCGACGACCGGAATCCCCAGTTTTTGCGCTTCTTTGATAGCGATGTATTCATACCCCACGTCAATAACGAACAAGGCATCGGGCAGAACTGGCATATCCTTTATTCCGGACAATGTCTTTTCCAGCTTTTCCAGTTCCCGGCGGCGGAGCAACTGCTCCTTCTTGCCGATCCGGTCCAGCGTCCCGTCAAGTTTCTGTGCTTCCAGTTCCTTGAGACGAGTAATCGATTGCCTGACCGTTTTGAAATTCGTTAATAATCCGCCCAGCCAGCGGCGATTGATATAAGGCATGCCACAACGTGTGGCCTCTTCTGAATGATGGATTGAGCTGCGCGTTTGGTGCCGACAAACATGATCTTGCCTTTGCGGGCAGCGAGTTTGCTGACAAAATTTATGGCATCGTTATAGAGCGGTAGTGTCTGCTCAAGATTGATAATATGGATCTTGTTACGCTGGCCAAACAGATAAGGGGCCATTTTGGGGTTCCAGAAACGGGACTGGTGGCCGAAATGAACGCCAGCCTCCAGCATTTCACGCATGGTGATATTCGACATTACTCTATTCTCCTGTAGGGTTAAGCCTCCGCGCACCCCGTGTAATAACCCGTCCAGATACTCGGTGCGGGCACCCATTACACAGTTTCAGTGCGCGTGTGGGGTTAATTAAACTCTGAACTCGTCAGAGGTTTTGCAGTATAGGGATATACTGCCATTTTGCAATCGCACATAACGCTCGCCTGGGCGGTTGCAGGATTTCCATTTTAGAAAAATATCATGGGTGACTTCTTCAGGGGTAGCTACTAAACTGCGGACGTTTTATAACATAGTAGTCTTGTGATAACAATTGCTTAGCCATTATTTAATATGTCCGTAACGATAAAATCCCCGGCTGAAATTGAAAAAATGCGTTACGCAGGCCAACTGGCGGCCAAGGTCCTGCGGATGATAGGGCCTTATGTGCAGCCCGGGGTCACCACGGCTGAACTGGACCGGATTTGCCATGATTACATTGTCGGCACTCTGCAAGCCGTTCCGGCACCGCTGTATTACCGCGGTTTTCCAAAATCGATCTGTACTTCGGTCAACCATGTCGTCTGTCACGGCATCCCGGGCGACAAGAAACTCAAGGATGGCGATATTATCAATATCGATATTACGGTCATCAAAGACGAATACCATGGTGATACCAGTAAGATGTTCTTTGCCGGCACACCTTCGATACTGGCAAAGCGTCTGGTACAGACCACTTATGAATGCATGCGTACCGGTATCAAGATGGTAAAACCCGGCGTCAGGCTGGGGGACATTGGTCATGCCATACAACAATGCGCGGAATCACATCACTACTCCGTGGTCAGGGAATACTGCGGACATGGCATCGGAAAAGAATTCCATGAAGACCCTCAAATCCTGCATTATGGTGAGAAAGACACCGGTCTGGCACTGGAAGCAGGCATGACCTTTACCATAGAACCCATGATCAATGCCGGTAAGCGCCATGTAAAACTCTTGTCTGATGACTGGACCGTCGTCACTAAAGACCGGAGTTTGTCCGCACAGTGGGAACATACGGTGCTGGTCACCGCGGAAGGTTATGACATCCTGACCAAACGCCCCGAAGAGGATATCTGAACCATGCAGGAATCCCTCATGGTTGCCCCTGAGTTAAGTGCCGGACTATTTG
>JBCKWI010000068.1:0-7895 GCA_038922795.1 Gammaproteobacteria bacterium | reverse complement strand
GCAGTCTCAAACTCTCCTGTAATGATCCGGACAATCCGGTCAATTTCCCGCGCAACCTGTTCGTATGGCGTTCCAATTTGCTGGGTTCGTCGGGCAAGGGCCACGAGTATTTTCTGAAGCATTTGTTGGGAACCCGGCACGGAGTGCAGGGCAAGGATCTGGGAGAGGAAGGTGGATTAAAACCCGAAGATGTCACCTGGCGCGACGAGGCGCCCAAGGGCAAACTGGATCTGCTCGTCACTCTGGATTTTCGCATGTCCACGACCTGTCTGTATTCAGATATCGTGCTGCCCACCGCAACCTGGTACGAAAAGAACGATCTGAATACATCGGATATGCATCCGTTCATTCATCCCTTGTCAGCGGCGGTGGATCCGGTTTGGGAGTCCAGAAGTGACTGGGAGATATACAAGGGTATCGCCAGGAAATTTTCCGAAGTGGCAGTGGGTGAGTTGGGCGTGGAAAAGGACCTGGTGTTGACTCCCACCTTGCACGATACACCCAGCGAACTGGCCCAGCCGCTGGATGTCAGTGACTGGAACAAAGGTGAATGTGATCTGATTCCAGGCCAGACCGGGCCGCAGATGACCGTAATCGAACGGGACTACCCCAATACCTACAAAAAATTCACCGCGCTCGGACCGCTGATGTCAAAAGTAGGTAATGGAGGCAAGGGCATCGCCTGGAACACCGAGCAAGAAGTGAAGAATCTGGCTGATCTTAACTATACGGTACACGAGGAAGGAGTGACCAAAGGGTTGCCACGCATTGAATCCGATATCGATGCCTGCGAGGTCGTGCTGATGCTGGCACCGGAAACCAACGGGGAAGTTGCAGTCAAGGCATGGGAGGCGTTGTCGAAGATTACCGGCCGTGAGCACAAACATCTGGCACTCCCGAAAGCAGGTGAGAAAATCCGTTTCCGCGATCTGCAGGCCCAGCCACGGAAGATTATTTCCAGTCCCACCTGGAGCGGGATCGAGTCCGAGCATGTGAGTTACAATGCAGGCTACACCAATGTTCACGAGTTGATTCCGTGGCGCACCCTGACTGGCCGCCAGCAGTTCTATCAGGATCATAAGTGGATGCGCGCTTTCGGTGAGACCCTGTGCGTGTATCGTCCGCCGGTCGACATGAAGGCGGTGAACCCGATGCTGGGGCGCAATAGCAACGGCAACCCCGAGGTGGTGCTGAACTTCATCACCCCACACCAGAAGTGGGGCATACATTCTACTTTCACCGATAATCTGATCATGCTTACTCTGTCTCGGGGCGGACCGATCGTATGGTTGTCGGAGGTCGATGCGCGGAAGGCGGGTATTGAGGACAACGACTGGATCGAACTCTATAACGTCAATGGCGCCATCACCGCCCGCGCCGTTGTGTCGCAGCGGGTGAACCAGGGTATGTGCCTGATGTATCACGCACAGGAGAAGATCGTAAATGTACCGGGATCCGAGATCACCGGTTCGCGTGGTGGCATCCACAACTCGGTGACTCGAGCAGTGGTAAAGCCAACCCACATGATTGGCGGCTATGCGCAGCAGAGTTATGGTTTTAACTACTACGGCACAGTCGGTTCCAACCGCGATGAATTCGTGATCGTACGCAAGATGAAGACGGTTGACTGGATGGATGAACCTGCCGCGCAGCCAGCTGCGGTTTAACAGGAGAATGCGATGAAAGTCAGAGCACAAATCGGTATGGTCCTTAATCTGGACAAATGTATCGGGTGTCACACCTGTTCGGTCACATGCAAGAATGTATGGACATCGCGGGAAGGCATGGAGTACGCGTGGTTCAACAACGTCGAGACCAAGCCGGGTATCGGTTACCCCAAGGAGTGGGAAAACCAGGCCAAGTGGAACGGCGGCTGGGTGCGCAAGGCAAGCGGCAAGATCGAGCCGCGCCAAGGCGGCAAGCTGGCGCTGCTGATGAAAATATTCGCCAACCCGAACCTGCCGGAGATTGATGACTATTACGAGCCGTTCACCTTCGATTACGAGCACCTGCACACTGCACCTGAGATGAAAGCACCGCCGGTGGCGCGGCCACGTTCGCTGATCACCGGCGAGCGCATGGAAAAAATTGAATGGGGTCCGAACTGGGAAGAACTCCTCGGCGGGGAGTTTAGCAAACGCTCAAAGGATGTGAATTTCGAAGATGTCCAGAAAGACATCTATGGACAATTCGAAAATACGTTCATGATGTACTTGCCGCGGCTGTGCGAGCACTGTCTCAATCCAACCTGTGTCGCTTCGTGTCCATCAGGCTCGATATACAAGCGCGAAGAAGATGGCATCGTACTTATAGATCAGGACAAGTGCCGTGGCTGGCGCATGTGTGTGTCAGGCTGCCCCTACAAGAAAATCTATTACAACTGGTCCACCGGCAAGGCGGAAAAATGTATCTTCTGTTATCCGCGCATTGAAGCCGGACAGCCCACAGTGTGTTCCGAAACCTGTGTTGGCCGCATTCGTTATCTGGGTGTGTTGCTCTATGATGCCGACCGCATTGAACAGGCTGCAAGTGTTGCTGTTGAAAAAGACCTGTACAAAGCACAGTTGAGCGTATTCCTTGATCCAAATGCACCGGAAGTCATCGATCAGGCACGTATAGACGGTGTGCCGGAATCATGGTTGACGGCAGCAAAAGTATCGCCGGTCTACAAAATGGTGATGGACTGGAAAGTGGCTTTGCCACTGCACCCGGAATACCGTACTTTGCCGATGGTATGGTACGTGCCACCGTTATCGCCGATCACAGCAGCAGCGAATTCAGGACAGATGGGTGCTTTCGGCCAGTTACCCGATGTGCGCAGCTTGCGCATTCCACTCAAATATCTCGCTAACCTGCTGACTGCGGGTGACGAAGCGCCGGTAGCGGCTGCGCTTGAGCGCATGCTGGCGATGCGTGCCTACATGCGTGACCGGCATGTTGAGAAACGCGAAAACAATGAAGTACTTAAACAGGTCGGGATGAGTGTGCACGAAATTGAAGAAATGTATCGCTATATGGCGATCGCCAACTACGAAGATCGCTTTGTTATTCCGACTGCACATCGCGAGTATGCGGAAAACGCATTCGATCTGCGTGGCGGATGCGGCTTCTCATTCGGTAATGGTTGCTCTGATGGGTCTTCCGGTGCCAGTTTGTTCGGAGGCAAGAAGAAAAAAGTCATTCCCATCAAGGTGGCCTCGTGATGGAGATAACGATGATTTCACTGAAAGCATTGGGTGCGCTGCTGACCTATCCCGACGAAGATTTGATCGAGGCCCTGCCGGATATCAGGGCGCAGCTTGAGAACGAGAAATTATTGTCACACACTGACAAGCAGGCATTGGAAAAACTGATAACGGAACTGCAGCAGGCCGATATTCTGGAAGCGCAGGAGCGATACGTAGCATTGTTCGATCGTGGACGCGCAACCTCGCTAAATCTGTTCGAGCACGTGCATGGTGAATCCCGGGACCGTGGTCAGGCCATGGTGGATCTCAACCGCATATACGCAACTGCCGGGCTGTACCTTAACGGCAATGAACTACCGGATTATCTGCCGGTGGTACTGGAGTATCTTTCCTTGCGGCCACTGACGGAGACCCTGGTCATGCTGGGAGATTGTGCCCATATCCTGCGTGCCCTGGGTGAACATCTGCGGGATCACGGTAGCCATTACAATGCAGTGCCGGCAGCACTCCTTGCGATTGTCGGTGAAGAAGGTCTGGGTCCCAGCAAGGGGACCGTTGTTGAGGATCCCGGGAGCCTGGATGAGGAGTGGGTGGATGAACCCGTAATTTTCGGACCGTCCGCCGGCCAGGGTTGTGGCAGAAAGTCCGAAACCTCGGTCATCCAGTTTATACCCAAAGTTTCCCCGGGAGATGCGTCATGAATCTCAATACCTATATCAATGAATTTCTGTTCGGACTCTATCCTTATATCTGTCTGGCAGTCTTCCTGCTGGGCAGCCTGATTCGTTTTGACCGTGAGCAATACACCTGGAAGAGCGATTCCTCCCAGTTACTGCACCATGGCCAACTGCGCCTGGGTTCCAATCTGTTTCACATTGGTATCCTGATTATTTTCTTCGGTCATCTGGTCGGTTTGCTCACCCCGATGGCAATGTGGCATGCGCTGGGCGTTTCCGCTCCTGCCAAACAGATACTCGCCATCGTGGCAGGCGGTGTCGCCGGCCTTGCGTGTCTGGCGGGACTGGTGTTGCTGGTTCATCGCCGCCTCACTGATCCGCGTATCCGTGCCCATACCCGAATCATGGATCTGGTGGTGCTGTTTCTGCTGTTGGCCCAGTTATTATTAGGTCTGGCGAGTATTACGATCTCATTTCAGCATCTGGATGGGGGAGAAATGGTGAAATTCATGCTGTGGGCACAGCATATCGTTACTTTCCGTACCGGCGCTGCGGACTTTGTTGCAAATGTGTCCATCATATTCAAACTGCATCTGGTACTGGGGATGACTATTTTCCTGGTGTTTCCATTCACGCGACTGGTACATGTCTGGAGCGGCTTCGCCGCACTGACATATATCACCCGGGCCTACCAGATCGTGCGCAGCCGCAGTTAATCGGAGATGTCATGAATCCATGACAACAGTGATCAGTGTTAACGGAGTATTGATATTGAATGCGGCCATGGAGCAGGCGGCGCGACTGGTGGGCGAAGGTGCTTCACCGGAGGCAGTAGCAAGGGCGGCTGCAGTACGGGAACTGTTACGCCAGCGTGCCATTGAGATGGGATTGCTTGGGACAGACGCAGATGAAACAACTGCAGATGCTGCTATTGAAGAATTACTTGAACAGGAAGTGGAGACCCCGGAGTTACCCACCAGGGAAGAGTGCCTGCGTTTCTATAACAGCAACTTGCAAATGTTCCAGAGTGGTGAACTTGTCTATGCACGGCATATTTTATTTGCGGTGACACCGGGCGCGCCGCTGGAGATGATTCGGTCCAAGGCGGAACAGACATTGCATGAGTTGCTGCATTCTCCTGAACGTTTTTCCCAACTGGCTCGCGAGTATTCCAATTGTCCATCCGGTGCCCAGGACGGTAATCTTGGACAACTTGGCCGTAATGAGACAGTTCCGGAATTCGAGACAGCGTTTTTTGGCGACAAAACCAGCGGAATGCTGCCACGGCTGGTGAGGACCCGTTACGGTTTTCACATCGTGGCGATAGATCACCGGGTCGAAGGAAGCCAGATGCCATTCGAAGCGGTGCGTGACAAAATCGAAACCTGTCTTATGGGACGAGTTCAGGAGCAGGCACTGGCCCGGTACCTGCGGATACTTGCGGGCCAGGCTGATATGCACGGGGTGAAGCTGACGGGTGCAGCAACGCCGCTGGTGCAATAGGATTAATTTATTTATCTGTTCTAATTTAACCCGGTTTGCCGTCTGCGCGTGGCCCTATGAGGATGGGAATATATATAATGAGAAACAGGGTGAACGCACCGATCCAAAGCAGGCCGGAAACTGCAATGCTGTACAAATAGACTTCCGGGAATGCCGGGCCTGACACACGGACGATTGCTGCCAGAGTGATCAAGACATAGGAAACCACAATCAGGGGCGGGGCGATCAATGGACGTCCGGTGTGCCCGAGTGCGGCCCGTGTCATCACTGCCATGATCATGGTTGCAAATGCGCCTGTGGTTAGTGCATGCAACCATGCCGTGCTGAATATCGCTCCCGTCAGGAGAAATATTCCCTTCAAGGCAAGACCGATGATGACCCAGGCATATCCAATGTGCAGTATCCAGACGATCGCTTCGCCCAGGCCACGCAGGGTTTTCCAACGCGCAAGACGCACGCTGTGAATCAAGGCTGCAATCAGGGCCAACCATCCTGCCGTTGTTGAGTACGGCCACAACAGATCAATAATCAACACGAGTAAAATACTGACGATAGCCGCACGTTCAAGTACGGGAAAAGGCAGGATTACAAATGTATCATCGGTGCGCCGGATGACCATGGATTTACCTTCGGTCTTGTCGGCATTCTCCGCAAACTGGCGCGCGACCGCGATAACATCGGCAGCTTTTACTCCAGTGATCTTTTCCTGCCATTTTGGTGTATACGGGATGTCATCGTCATAGGATCCGGCGACATTCCCGCCACCGAGACCGCGATCAATGCCGTAGTTACCTACCAGCAAATCGAATACTGTAGCCACACAAGTCACACCGTCCTCCAGTGCGATCTTCTTTACCGGGACGTTACGTACCAGAACATCAGCGCCCTGGTCGTTCTTGTTAAAATGTTCATGAGAGATACCACCGAAGTAAGGGAAAGCCACAGGTGCAGCTTCATCACGGGAATCGATCAGGGTGAGTTTGAGTTTGACCTCGTCACCAGTGCGGCCATCTTTTTGCTCGATGTTCCATTTGCCCAGATCTTCACCTTCCTTCTGGTTCCAGCGAAAACCGATAGAGCCGGTGGGGGTAATCACATTGCCTGAGTTCTCGTCAAAAGCGACAGTCTTCCATTCCGGATTGTTGCCCTGTCCCAGCGTGCCGGAAAAATCACTGGCACGCACAAACCGGTCCGGTACCAGGACATCGCCACGTTTTACCAGTTTCACCAGCATCGGCAGATCGGTGTAGCGGCGGCAGTAGTCGTCGAAATAGGCAGACTTACCCGCCAGGTGGTATTCCTTGAGGATGACATGACCCATGGCCATGGCAAGTGCTGCATCGGTGCCTTGCTTGGGATGCAACCACAAATCACAGAGTTTGGCGACTTCGGAATAGTCAGGAGTAACAGCGACAGTCTTGGCGCCCTTGTAGCGCACTTCGGTGAAAAAGTGGGCATCCGGAGTACGGGTCTGCGGCACATTGGAACCCCAGGCGATGAGGAATGTAGAGTTGTACCAGTCAGCAGACTCGGGGACATCGGTCTGCTCACCCCAGGTCATGGGCGAAGCGGGCGGCAGATCGCAATACCAATCATAAAAACTCAGGCACACGCCGCCGATTAACGACAGATAACGGCTACCAGCAGCATAGGACACCATGGACATGGCCGGGATCGGTGAAAAACCGACTACACGATCGGGACCATACTTTTTGATGGTATAGATATTGGCCGCAGCAATGATCTCGTTGACCTCGTCCCAGGTGGAGCGGATGAAGCCGCCCATCCCGCGAGCCGATTGATAGGACTTGAGTCTGGCGGGATCCTCAACAATAGAGGTCCAGGCAGCAACCGGATCCAGGTTTTTACGTGCCTCGCGCCACATCCTGACCAGACGCCCGCGTACCATCGGGTATTTCACCCGGTTGGCGCTGTAAAGATACCAGCTATACGACGCACCGCGGCCGCAACCGCGGGGTTCGTGATTAGGCATGTCAGGACGCGTGCGGGGATAGTCTGTCTGTTGAGTCTCCCAGGTGACGATGCCGCCCTTGACATAAATCTTCCAACTGCAGGAACCGGTGCAGTTCACACCGTGGGTGGAGCGTACGATCTTGTCATGCTGCCAGCGCTTGCGGTAACCGTCCTCCCAAGTCCTATCCTCGCTGGTGACCACACCGTGGCCACCGGCAAAGGACTCATGCGCCTGTGTGAAGAACTTCAGTCTGTCGAGAAAGTGACTCATCATTGATCTCCATGTAACGATAGCCGGATAATCGGCCCGGAATTGTTATGCAATGGCGTGTTCATGGATTCTTCACGTATGCATTCTTGCGCAAATAAAACCACCAGTTCAATACCAGGCACAGGGCATAGAACACCGCAAAGCCATACATCGCGACTTGCGGTGTCCCGTTCTTAATCTGGGCACCTATCACCAGCGGAGCAACGAACGCACCATAGGCGCCAACCGCCGATGTCCACCCGAGCACAGGGCCGGCCTGTTCGCGGTTATAAATCACGCCTA
>JBCKWI010000067.1:0-7992 GCA_038922795.1 Gammaproteobacteria bacterium | reverse complement strand
CTTGCCTCAAGTTATTCTCACTCTGACAATGGACATGCATTACCGGCCCGGGGCAAGCCGGCTTTTTACTGTTTATACCATTGAACCTTGCCGGAACCGGCATTACAACCTGAAGAAATAAGCCTCAACACATCCGGATTCTTGATATTAACCTGTTTGCGGTCAACGCTTATCAGTTCTTCCCGCTGAAAACGGCTCATGATGCGGCTGACTGTCTCTATCGTCAGTCCCAGATAATTTGCGATTTCCTGTCTGGACATGGAGAGCTTGATTTCCCTGGCTGAATATCCAAGCCGGTGAAAACGGCTGGACAGTGAGATCAGAAATGTTGCCAATCGTTCTTCAGCATTCTTTGTGCCTATCATCAGTAACAGTTCATTTTCATGGGTGAGCTCCCTGCTCATCAGTCTTAACAACTGGTTTTGTAAACCCGGAACCGACTGGCATATTTCTGACAGATCAGAAAACGGAAATGCGCAATAACTGCTGGTTTCCAGGGCCACGGCACTGCAAAGATGCCGTTTATTATCTATGGCATCCAGACCAAGAATCTCACCGGGAAAATAAAAGCCAAGTATCTGATCGTTTCCCTGTTCGTCCATCAGGTTCAGTTTGATTGAGCCGGATCTCAGGGCGTAGATATACTGGAGTTCCTGACCCGCACGAAACAGGTAATCGCCGATTTGCAGGGGATGGGTGCGTTTTATGACTTTTTCTAGCTGTTCAAGGTCCTTCAATTCCAGGCCACGAGGCAAACACAACTCATGCAAATTACAGTCTGCACATGAGACTTTAATTTTTGAAAAATCAATTACTTGCGATTTTGACACTAGTTCCGTCACCTGGTTTGAGCCGGCTTTTTCAGCATGTATTCCAGTTTACTATAACGGATTAAAGGCAAAATTTATACTTCAACCCGGAGTCATCAGCCTATCTGAACACCCTGATTTGTCAGTAATTTGCCTTTTCCCTGAAGCCGGAAATAACCTACAGACAATAATTTTTGAATGTTGGAGCAGTGAATCCAGACAAGTCATACCGGTACAAAAATATGCCTGGTATGAAGATATGCTGTGCCCTGCCATAACCGATTCTGCCCTCATGATATTTCTGCAAGCAAAGCCTGCATACCATGGCCATGTATATTCCTGCTGCTCATGTATCTCAAACAATACTCATCACCCATCAATTTATTGATCTGGATCAAGATATATAGTGTTAAAAGAAGCTAGTTTGATCTCAGCCATTTGCAATCGCGGGTCAGAAATATTATGAAAAGTCTGGTACAAGAATCTGTGAGTGACATTATGAACCCCTACGTGGTCACTGTGACCCCGTATGTCACTCTGGCTGCAGCCTACGAGTTACTACAAAAAAACAAAATCCGGAGATTACCGGTTATTGATGACAGCAAGAAGCTCATTGGCATCATCACCCTGAAGGACATTCTTGAAGCGAAGCCTTCTGATATCAAGCATTCACTGTCCCTTGAAGAAGCATACCGTTACCTGTCCACCTTGACTGTTTCGGTTGCCATGAAAAACAAGCCTGTCAGCATCTATCAGACTTCAACAATTGGTCATGCTGCTGAATTGATGCTGGACAATAAAATCGGGGGGTTGCCTGTGCTCGATGCCAATGAAGAACTGGTGGGCCTGATTACGGAATCAGATATTTTTCGTCTTATTGTGAAAAGATGGCGTGATGAAAATTACCTGAATTCAGGTGCACATCAATCGCTACATGAATAACTGCACTGCTTCATGCCATTCATACAGAATTCAGTCCATGATTAATAAAAATGAATTTAATAATTTGTTATTGAATCTGAAAAAACAGGTGGAAGAAAGGATTGATAAAACCCATGAGCACATCCGTCACAGCGGCGGACCAGTATCAAAAAGCTTTGCTGAACAGGCAGCCGGGCGTGGCAATGATGAGGTAGTCTATAATCTTGACAGTCTGGCCAGAACAGAACTGGCAGACATTGATGAAGCTATAAAAAGAATTGAAAATAACGAGTACGGTATCTGTAATAAATGCGGGATTGAAATTGAAATGGAACGCTTAAAGGCAATCCCCTATACCCGTACCTGCAAAACCTGTGCTTCTGATTGATTGCAAACTGCAGATAACGAAAGTTCTATTCCGCATCGATTATTTCCCCTCCCAACTGATGGATCAAACATTCTATGTCTTTGTATACACGATCCAGATTGGCAGCGAGAGTTGAACGCATGACCAGGTTTACGCCAAGTCTCCCCATCTTGAAATAAGGATAGCTGCCAATGGCAACTTCCGGATATTGGTTCTGAAGCCTCTCCAGTCCCCCTGCCAGCATACTTTCGCGCAGATCGGTTGATATGGTCCGGGTCAATACCGGAGGACCGCCAACAAGACGATCAGTGATGCCATCAAACATCGCCTGTATTATCTCTGGCACGCCAGGCAATACGAATACATTTTCCAGCTGAAATCCGGGTGCAGCACTGATCGGATTTTTAATCAATGTTGCCCCCACGGGGATATAAGCCATTTTCAACCTGGCATCATTAATCGTACCCGGTCCATAATAATTTTCGAGATATCCTGCCGCTTCAGAATTTTTTTCCAGTGGTATATCAAAAGCCTTTGCGACTGAAACAGTCGAAATATCATCATGAGTCGGGCCAATTCCTCCGGTGGTGAAGACATAAGTAAATTTTTGCCGGTATTGATTAACTGTATTGATGATGGTTTGCTCATCATCGGGGATGATACTGACTTCCAGCAGATTGATACCCAGTTCAGCGAGACGTTTACCGAGGAAAGGCAAATTGGCATCCCGGGTGCGTCCGGAGAGGATTTCATTGCCTATGATAATAACTGCAGCAGTATTCATCTTGGTTATAATGCTGTATTTAAATATCTTTACATTATGTGAAATGTTGCCACACCTCTGATACTACATTACCACTGGAACGGCAGGAGTGGGAATATATCCAGAAAATACTGATTGAATGTGGCGGCAATATTTCGGCTGGCGCCAAGAAACTTGGCCTGCACAGGAGAACTTTACAAAGGAAACTTAAAAAAGCGTCCGGCCGGACTGGGCTGAATCAGGCAGCCTGAACGGGGATATGATCCTGTATCCGCGTAATATTATTATGCTCGTCGAGGTAAATCAGTGTGGGTTTGTATTTAATAATTTCACTTTCATTGATCACGCCGTAACTGCAGATAATAACGCGGTCGCCGGGATTGGCCTTATGCGCTGCGGCACCGTTTACGGAAATAATACCCGAGTGGTCCTGCGCCCTGATGGCGTAAGTTGTGAAACGCTCACCATTATTAATATTGTAAATCTGTATTTGTTCGTACTCATGAATCCCTGCTTTTTCAAGCAACACGCCGTCAATTGCGCAAGACCCGTCATACTCCAGTTCCGCATGGGTCACGCAGGCTGAGTGGAATTTAGCTTTTAAAACAGTTATTTGCATGGTTTAGGGAAATATTACAGTCTGAGGACGCAAAGTATGGCGGAAAAATTCCTTTGATTCAACGCCTGATAACCACATTATCAATAAGCCTGGCTTTGCCCAGACGGGCCGCGGCCAATACCACCAGATTACCGGTTCCTGCTTCCGTCAGATTTTCAGCAGCACGAATAGCGACATATTCTGTTGCAAATCCCGCCTGATTCAGTTCATCTTGTGCCCGTTGTTCAATTTCCGCATATGCCGTATTGCCATTAATAATCTCATCTTTCATGCGGCCCAACACCTGAAAAAGCATGGGTGCAATCATTCTCTCTTCAGTGTTGAGATAGATATTACGGGAACTCATGGCCAGGCCATCACTTTCACGCACAGTTGGTGACTCTATTATCCTGACAGGCATGCATAAATCCCTGACCAGTTGTTTGATCACCAGCAATTGCTGGTAATCTTTTTCACCAAAAACCGCAACATCCGGTTGTATAATATTAAACAGTTTGGCAACAACTGTTGCCACACCGGTAAAATGTCCGGGCCGGAATTTTCCACAAAAAACATTTTCCAGCGATGGTACCGTTACCGTGGTTTGTTGTTCCGAATTCTCCGGATAAATTTCTTCTTCCACTGGATGAAACAGGATGTCTGCCCCTGTGGCTGCCAGCTTTGCCCGATCCTGATCAAGGGTACGCGGGTAACTGGCAAAATCTTCACCCGCCACAAACTGGATTGAATTAACAAAGATCGTAACAACAATTCTGTCTGCAACCGTTTTTGCTTTTTCCACCAGAGACAAATGGCCTGCATGAAGATTGCCCATGGTCGGCACCAGTGCAATACTGTGTCCTGACTGCCCCCAGGAGGACAGTTGCTCTCGCAATGGAATAATCCTGTCGATAACCAGCATGTTCAGAATTGATGTTCAGCAGCAGGAAATTCACCAGCCCTGACGGCATTAACATATTTATCAATTGCAGACAGAATTGATGTTTCTGATTCGAGAAAATTTTTTGAAAACCGAGGCTGCCGTTCTGTTATACCCAGTATATCGTAAAGTACCAGCACCTGGCCGTCGCATTGGGCGCCAGCCCCTATGCCAATAACCGGTATTGATAATGCGCCGGTCACTTCTCCGGCAAGCTGGTGTGGCACACATTCCAGCACCAGCATTGCAGCACCAGCTTTCTCCAGTAATTTTGCATCATGCAATATCTGTTTTGCCGTTTCCCGATCCTGGCCCTGCACATGATAACCGCCGAGTTTATGGACCGATTGTGGTGTCAATCCCAGATGGGCACACACCGGGATTCCGTGCCGGTCAAGATGACTGATGGTATCAGCAACAACTGCACCACCTTCAAGTTTAACGACCTCCGCGCCTCCTTCACTCATTAACCTTGCGGCATTACCCAGAGCTTGAGCAGGTGTTGCATAACTCATGAACGGCATATCACCAATGATCAATGCCTGCCCGCATCCTGCTTTCACGATGCGTGTATGATAGATCATGTCATTCATGCTGACTTTGAGCGTGGTATTTTCTCCATGCAGCACCATGCCCAATGAATCACCCACCAGTATCACATCCATATTGGCCTTATCCAGTAATCTTGCAAAGCCGGCATCATAGGCAGTCAGACAGGCGATTTTCCTGCCCTGCTTTTTCATTTCTTTCAAGGTATTCAGTGTAACCTTTTGCATAAATAATTTTTCTTTATAAACCCTGTGGATTGAAATAATGCCTTCCCGGGGGAAGTTTGCGTATATGTTCAATCAGAAGATTATAGTTCTCCTGGCCATTTACCAGATCAAAATTTTCCGTATTAATTATTAATAATGGTGAGGCATCATAATGATAGAAAAAATCAACATAGGCATCAGAAATATTTTTCAGATACCCGGCATCGATATTTTTTTCGTAATCGATACCACGCTCCAGTACCCGGTTTAATAATATTTCCGGTTTTGCCTGTAAATAAATCACCAGATCAGGGGCCGGGCATTGCGGTATGAGCCGTTCATAAACCTGGCGGTATAAATCATACTCAGCATCACTCAGATTTACTTTGGCGAACAGCCGGTCTTTCTCAATCAGAAAATCGGCGATGTGTGCCGGCCTGAACATATCAGTTTGATGCAGGGCTTCGGTCTGCCTGGCCCGCTGAAAAAGAAAATGCAACTGTGCCGGCAAGGCGGCAGAACGCGGGTTTTCGTAAAAAGCCGGCAGGAACGGATTTTCCGCGGCTGATTCCAGCAATAATTCCACATTAAATGTTTCGGCCAGCCGCTTTGCCAGCGATGTCTTGCCGACACCGATAGGGCCTTCAACCACAATATAATCAGGAAAATTCTTGTTCATGAACCTGGTAATTTCTGTACATCATCGGGATTTACTTCCTGCAATAATATTGCAATCGGCCCATGTCCCGGAATGACTATTTCCGGGGATATTTCATAGAGTGGATATAGTACAAATCCGCGTTTATGCAACTCCGGATGCGGTACGCTCAAACCATTATCATGAATGATGGCCTCACCAAAAAGCAACAGATCAAGATCCAGCGTCCTGGGGCCCCAGTGTATATTCCTGATCCTGCCCTGACTGTCTTCTATTGCCTGCATATGTTCAAGCAGATCGCTGGCCGTCAAGCCGGTTTTAATCCATGCCACTGCATTGATGTAATCGGGTTGACCTTCCGGTCCTAGCGGCCGGGTCCGGTAAAATGAGGAGGCCCGTATCAGGATTGTTACCGGTAATTGCTGCAGGGATTTTATTGCCCTGTGCAGTTGATCTTCCGGGTCATTCAGATTACTTCCCAGTCCGATATAGGCATCGGTCATAGCCATAATTCTAATTGAAGCGGCGTTTGCGTTTGCGCGGCCGTCTGGCTTTAATACTGGTTGATGCGACCGGATCACCCATCAGATCACTGTTTTTCTCCATAAAGTCAGTCCACCATTCCACCAGATCACCCAGATCTTCACCTGCCTGCTTTCTCAATAACAGAAAATCATAGGCCGCACGAAATCGTGGATGTGACAAGAGACGCATGGGTCGGTTACCCCGGCGATGTTTGAGCCTGATCTGCAACGCCCATATCTCTCTGGACATCTGTGTGAATCTTCTAGGTAAGGCAATAGTGCTGACCTGTCTTGAAATGACCGCATCACTGGCCAGTTGTATGGCATCCATTTCCGCCAGACCATTACTTTTATAATCTTCTCCAAGACGCACGAGCGGGGTCCATAACAATGCTGCTATCAGGAATGCCGGCGTAACCGGTTTACCTTCAGCTATTCTGGCATCCGTATTAGCAAAAACACTGGCCAGCAACCGGTGTGTATAACCTTCTTTATCCTGTGCCAGTGCATGTGCAGTCCCGGGGAATAAATGCTCAAACAAATCATAGCGGCACAATTGATGATAGATTTCCAGTGCCCTGCCGGTCATGAATAATTTCATGAATTCCTCAAACAAACGGGCGGAAGGAATATCCTGCAGTAAATTATCCAGTTCAAAGAGCGGTTGCTCCGTCAGTGGATGCAGGGTAAACCCCAGTTTTGCCGCAAAGCGCACGGCGCGGAGCATCCTGACCGGGTCTTCCCGGTAACGCTCCTCAGCATTCCCGATTAAACGCAACTGGCCAGTCTTGATATCGTTGAGTCCGCCGACATAATCGACAATTGTAAAATCCTCAATATTGTAGAACAGGGCGTTGACAGTGAAATCACGCCGCCAGGCATCATCATCGATATCACCGTAAACATTATCACGTATGATACGGCCATCCTCGGTACGCCCTTCTCCATCAGCTACATGATGTGCCGCCCGGAAGGTAGAGACTTCTATAATTTCATTCCCATAACGGACATGGGCCAAACGGAAACGGCGTCCTATCAAATGGCAATTACGGAATAATTCGCGGATCTGTTCAGGGCGGGCATCGGTAACCACGTCAAAGTCCTTGGGCTTTAAATTCAACAATAGATCGCGGACACTGCCCCCTACGAGGTAGGCTTTATAGCCTGCAGTTTTCAGACGGTAAAGTACCTTGAGAGCGTTTTCACTGATATCCGCCCGTGAGATATTGTGCTCTGAACGGGGGATGATTTTCGGTTCAAATACCAGCTTGGAGACATTATTTTTTTTATCTGTATTTAACATAATTAATCAAGAACAGTATCTAAAAACAGGGCTGTACCAAATGGCGGGGTTAATTTTGTGTAGTTGCAATACGTACGTATCATACATCAATTCCCGTGTTTATATCATTCCCAATTGCCCCCTTGGTCTAGTGGGCAAGCAGAGTAATGCAAAAGACACTTAACGTGTCTTTTGGATGCAATACTTCCATGTATTGACCCTTCGGGCAGCTAAAGCTGTCAAAATCTGTTCCAGACAGATTTTCCCCGGCGACAAATTCGATGGGATCGAGAAGGGATACAGGGATGTATCGTTTACGGAGCCAAGGATGTAATTTGGACGACACAAAGCGTTGCCCGCAGGGCGAACACCATG
>JBCKWI010000066.1:0-8127 GCA_038922795.1 Gammaproteobacteria bacterium | reverse complement strand
TTGCGGCAGATATTGGCAATCTCTCTTTCCAGATTACGCACACCGGCTTCACGCGTGTAATGACGGATAATCTCGCGTATGGTGGCCTCAGTAATATTGATCTCATTGGCCCTCAGTCCATTCTGCTCCATCTGTTTGGGTATCAGATACCGGGTAGCAATATTCACCTTTTCATCTTCCGTATAACCTGACAGGCGGATGACTTCCATACGATCCAGCAAGGGCGCCGGGATATTCAGACTGTTGGCTGTCGTCACAAACATGACTTCTGACAGGTCGTAATCCACCTCCAGATAATGATCATTAAATGAATTGTTCTGTTCAGGATCAAGCACTTCCAGTAATGCGGAGGCGGGGTCACCACGAAAATCCATGGCCATCTTGTCAACTTCATCCAACAGGAACAGGGGATTCTTTTTGCCCACCTTGGCCATGCTTTGAATGATCTTGCCGGGCAGGGAACCGATATAGGTCCGGCGGTGACCACGTATTTCCGCTTCATCACGTATACCACCCAGTGACATACGTACAAACTTGCGGTTCGTGGCCCTGGCGATAGAACGGCCCAGCGAAGTTTTACCGACACCTGGAGGACCCACCAGACACAGGATCGGTCCTTTCAGTTTCTTCACCCGGTGTTGCACGGCCAGACATTCCAGGATGCGTTCCTTGACCTTTTCCAGACCATAATGATCTTCTTCCAGAATCTTCCGGGCCTTTTCCAGATCACGGCTGATCTTGCTGCGGCTGCTCCAGGGAACATTCACCAGCCAGTCAATATAATTTCTGACGACGGTGGCCTCTGCCGCCATCGGCGCCATCAGGCGCAGCTTGTTCAATTCGGATTCTGCCTTGGCTTTGGCCTCCTTGGGCATACCGGCCTTTTCGATCTTCTTGGTCAGTTCCTCGATCTCATTTGGTACATCATCATCGCCCAGTTCTTTCTGGATGGCCTTCATCTGCTCATTCAGATAATACTCGCGCTGGCTTTTCTCCATTTGCGATTTGACCCGGCCACGGATGCGTTTTTCGACCTGTAACAGATCAATCTCTGATTCCATCAGACTGATAATATGTTCCAGTCTTTCGTTGATATTGACCAGTTCCAGTATGCGTTGCTTTTCATCAATCCGGATGGCCATATGGGCAGCGATAGTATCTGCCAGACGGCTGGCATCATCGATACCGGCCAGTGAAGAAATGATCTCGGGCGGGACTTTTTTATTGAGCTTTACATATTGTTCAAACTGGTTCATGGCCGAACGGCACAAGACATCCAGTTCCCGGTCATCCTGATAATTGGACTCCACTAATTTTGCAGCAGCCGAAAAAAATGTGTCTGTTTCTATAAACTTGTTGACACTGGCACGGGATGAACCCTCTACCAGTACCTTGATAGTGCCGTCAGGCAATTTAAGCAATTGCAGAATATTAGACAGGGTCCCGACAGAATAGATATCACCCACACCGGGTTCATCGTCAGCCGCACTTTTCTGGGCAACCAGTAATATTTGCTTGTTGCTGTCCATGGCCTTTTCCAGCGCCTTGATGGATTTTTCCCGGCCTACAAACAGCGGGATCACCATATGCGGGTATACCACCACATCTCTGAGTGGCAGGGCTGGATAAATCATTTCCTCAGTGTTTGCTGGTGTGGAATTGTCTTCTGGCATCTGGATCTCACTGCATCAGTTAGTGGGTAATGTAAACCATATTGGGGTAGCAGGTCCCGGATTCAAGTCCTGAACAAGCAACTGCTTCATCGCAAAGTGTCTACATCATCGGCTGAATCGGAAGTTAATACCGGCCACGGATTAAGGATTAATCAATCAGGCGCAGCCTTCTGCAGGCCCTTGCCTTCATAGATCATGAGCGGCTTGGAATCACCATTAATCACGGCCCCATCCACAACAATCTTGGAAATATTATCCAAGGATGGCAGATCATACATGGTATCCAGCAAGACACTTTCCAGGATCGAACGCAGGCCACGGGCACCGGTCTTGCGTTCCATGGATTTACGCGCCACAGTACGCAGGGCATCCTCGCGGAATTCAATATGCGCACCTTCCATCTCAAATAATCTTGCATATTGCTTGGTCAGCGCATTTCTGGGTTCCACCAGTATCTTGACCAGTTGTGCCTCGTCCAGCTCATCCAGGGTTGCCACTACCGGCAAGCGGCCGACAAACTCCGGTATGAGGCCATATTTAATCAGGTCTTCCGGCTCCGCGGTCTGCAGCAACTGGGTCATACTCTTTTTGTCATTGATGCTTTTGACTTCAGCCGAGAAACCGATACCGCTCTTTTCAGAACGCTCACGGATGATCTTGTCGAGGCCGACAAACGCACCGCCACAGATAAACAGGATATTGGCCGTGTTGACCTGCAGGAATTCCTGCTGTGGGTGTTTGCGGCCACCTTGTGGCGGGACTGAAGCAATAGTGCCTTCAATCAGTTTCAACAGGGCCTGCTGTACACCCTCACCAGAGACATCACGGGTGATGGACGGGTTATCAGACTTGCGCGAGATCTTGTCTATCTCATCGATATACACGATCCCGGTCTGGGCTTTTTCCACATCGTAGTCGCATTTCTGCAACAGTTTCTGGATGATGTTTTCCACATCTTCACCGACATAACCTGCTTCCGTCAGTGTGGTGGCATCAGCAATGGTGAAGGGCACGTTGAGCAGGCGTGCCAGTGTTTCAGCCAGCAGGGTCTTGCCACTGCCGGTTGGACCTATCAACAGGACGTTGCTCTTGGCCAGTTCGACATCGGATTTTTTGATGCTCTGGTCAAGACGTTTGTAATGATTGTAGACAGCCACCGATAATATCTTTTTCGCCAGATCCTGACCGACGACATATTCATCCAGGATCTTCCTGATCTCATGGGGCGTGGGGAGTGAACTGCCACTTCCTCCTGAGGGTTTCTCCTGTATCTCTTCACGGATGATGTCATTGCAGAGTTCGACACACTCATCGCAGATAAAGACCGAGGGGCCTGCGATCAGTTTGCGTACTTCATGCTGACTCTTGCCACAAAACGAGCAGTACAGCAAACGGTCGCCGTCGCTGTTTTTGCCCTGTTTGCTATCACTCATAAACCACCTCTGTCTAACGTGAGTTTATTTTGCTTTGGATCGAGCATCCGGTATTTTACCCCGTTGAGTCAATACTGAATCGATCAATCCGTAGTCCCTGGCCTCTTCCGAACTCAGGAAATGGTCCCGCTCCGTGTCATGTTGTATTTTTTCAAGTGACTGGCCGCTATGTAAAGATAATATCTGGCTCAGACGCTCGCGGGCTTTCAGTATCTCCCTGGCATGTATATCAATATCACTGGCCTGACCCTGAAAACCGCCTAATGGCTGATGTATCATCACGCGTGAATGCGGCAGGCAAAAACGCTTTTCCGGGGCGCCCCCGGCCAGCAGCAACGCACCCATACTCGCAGCCTGGCCAACACACATGGTACTCACATCCGGTTTGATAAACTGCATGGTGTCGTATATTGCCAATCCGGAAGAAACAGAACCTCCCGGAGAATTGATATAGAGGTGTATGTCTTTGTCCGGGTTTTCTGATTCCAGAAATAATAACTGGGCAATGATCAGGTTGGCCACATTATCCTCGACCGGTCCCACCAGAAATACCACCCGCTCTTTCAGCAGCCGGGAATAGATATCATAGGCGCGCTCCCCGCGGGAAGTCTGCTCTACCACCATCGGTACCAGATTCAATGCCTGTATCTCATTGTTTTTCATATACTTTAATTTCAAACCTCAAGCTGATTGTCTAGACATTTTCAGTCTGCCCTTTATTCATCAGATCGTCAAACGACAATTCTTTTTCCGTTACCCTGCCCCTGGACAGGATCCAGGCGACAACTTCGTCTTCCAGCGCCAATGCCTCAACCTCAGCCACCCGGTTTGCATTACTGTAATACCAATTCACCACTTCATTCGGGTCTTCGTAACCCTGGGCCACTGTTTCAATCATTTTCCTTACCTTGGCCGGTTCGACCTTGATCTGCTGGGTCCTGACGATGTCAGTAATAATCAGCTGCAAGGTCACTTTTTTCTCAGCCTGTGAGGTAAAGGCCGCTGTTTCAGCCTCATCATCGTGATGATGTTCCACATTGACCCCCCGCCTCCGCAGGCTCATGTGAAATTGTTCATTCAGCCGCATCGCCTCCTGTTTAATCAGTGACTTCGGTACTTCTATCTTGTTGGTGCCATACAAGGCATCCAGCACCACATTCTTTGACCGGGCCAGAACGGCTTGTTCCACCTCACGTTCCATATTGCGGCGTATTTCCGTCTTGAATGCCTCCAGGCCACCTTCTTTCACCCCCATGCTGGCAAATAACCCGTCATTTAATTCCGGTAACAGAGGTTCATTGACCGTCTTGACAGTCACTTCAAACTTCACCGGTTTTCCGGCAAGTTCCTGCTTGGGATATTCAGCAGGGAAATTCAAATCCAGTGTGACTTGTGCACCCGCCTGCTTGCCTATTAGCCCTGCCTCAAAACCTGAAATGAAACGTCCGGAACCCAGTACGATTTTGAAATCCTTACCAGCACCCCCCTCAAATTGATTACCCTCCAGGGTGCCTTCGTAATCTATCACCAGGATATCGCCGTCTTTGGCTGGCCGCTCAACGGCCTGTGGTGTCCTATGCTGTTTACGGATGATTTCTATCATCTTCTCCACATCTTTATCAGTGACGTTACATACCGGTTTTTCAACCATTAACTCTTCAATCGGGGCCAGTGTTATTTCAGGATAAATTTCAAAGGTTGCGGTGTATTTCAGCCCTTGCCCCTGCTCCGCATCCATAGGATCGATGGTTGGCCTGCTGGCTGGACGTAGTTTCTCCTGCACAAGAGCCTCATAAAAACTGGACTGCACGACCTCGCCGATGACTTCCTGCCTGACCTTGGAACCATAACGCTGCTCGACCACCTTGATAGGTGCCTTGCCGGGCCTGAAACCATGGATTTTCGATGTACGGGTGATAGATTGCAGACGGGTCTGCACCTCGTTCGTGATCTTGTCCTCAGGGACTTCGACACGGACTTTTCTCTCTAAAGGGCCGGTATTTTCAACAGAGACCTGCATGCTATGTCCTCGCGCTTAATCTGAATGAATGATAACTCTATAAGTACTTAACAAATTTGATAGTACTGCACTGTTATGGTACTTGAAACCTTATGGTGCGAAAGGAGAGACTCGAACTCTCACGGGTTTCCCCACTGGCACCTAAAACCAGCGCGTCTACCAATTCCGCCACTTTCGCTGCAACTAAACTCAAATCCAGGGCTTTTGTGGCAACGCATTATAAATGCACGGGTATGCTTTGTAACCCATTAAAAAATGGGTTACAGGTAACAGGTTTCTGATGGCTGGTGACTGGTAACCGGGTGAATTGAGTGATGATGCGTGTGGCTGGTTGGCCGGGACTGACAACTTGATCATTCAGATCAGAAACATTCCTCGCCAAATTCCTTGCATGTCCGTCTGCAATCGCGGGCCCCTGTACGTGGATTGATCATGCAGTTCTCACCCCATTTTTTGCATACATTCAGACATTGCTTGTTTTCCTTGCTTTGATCTTCTCCGGGGATAATCAGGCTACCGGATTCCGGTTCGGATTTTTCATCCTGGGATGCTCCGGCCAGCAGCATTACCTGATGGATAGAGGGACCGTGATGTTGGTCATTTCCACTGGTCACAATACTGAAGGCATCGTCTGCAAACGTGGCTGAAAATGCCGGGGCAGAGCAGAGACAAAAAATCAGTCCGATTATTGAAATGCGCATAAATAATTCCCGGGATTAATGTACAGGTAATCTATTAGACCCTAAAAACAAATATTGTTCATCATTCTGCCAGGCATATTTAAAACTGTTCTAAATATAACCGGTTCAGGGGATTTTTTTATTTTCTGGCGCTGTCAATAATCTGGCAAATGCTTCAGCTGGCAGTGGCTTACTAAAATAAAATCCCCAATAGGCATCATAACCTTGTTCACACAGGAAATTTGCCTGAAATTCTATGCCCACACCTTCTGTCATCACTTCGAGCTGCAACGGGAATAGTGAGATGGGGGGCAGCGGAGAATTCCGAGCCCGCTCTTGACGATCATCTCTTATCACAGATAATCATAGAAACCATGAGACACCTAGCCAGAAAACTGTTGCCCGGATCCCTCACTGACACAGGAGTAGTGATAAATATGGGAATCATCCTTTTTATCAGCGCCTGCGTACCACCCAATGCATCAGAAACCAGGAAAGTTGCAAAGGAAACAGAAGAAGCAACGATAATTGAAACAGCAGCCACAAATAAAACGACGGGGCCGTCAGCCGGCGATGATCCGGCAAGCGGCGATTACTTTTCCCAATCAGACAAAGATACTGCAAATGAGGAAGTGACCGAGTTAGCACTAAAATTTGAAAAAAAGCAAAACGAGAAGGCCAGTAGAACGGAAACAGTGAAAGACGGGCCGGCAGGAGATTTTGAACCGCGGAAATATAATGAAGCTGCGACCGTAGTAGGAAAAACCGAAGCGCCAGTAGATGTTCGCCGTGGTACGGAGGCCGTTAAGGAGCAAAATTTATTTTATGACAAGTCCAATGATGCTTATAGCATCCTGCAAAAGGCCAATGAATCGCTGGCAGGATTTCCGGTTAACCGGGTAGGTGAAGTGGACTGGATGGAAGCATTGAACCGGAAATTGATTAACCCTCGAGCCAGTTTAAGCGGGGACGAGGAAAGACCGATTAAGAATAATGATATCATTATGAAAAATACCAAGGAGATGCCTTATGTCCGGTTTTCACACCGGGCTCATTCCTTATGGCTGGATTGCAGCAACTGTCATGACAAGATTTTTCTTCCCGGAATAAATGCCAGCCAGATTAATATGCACAAGATATTCGGGGGAGAATATTGCGGTGTTTGTCATAACAAAGTGGCATTCACAACTTATGTGTGTGAGATGTGTCATTCGGTAAATAATACCCCCGAATGAATTTCAACGGGTCAGGATTTACCGCCCAAGCGGGAGCTTGCCTCCTTTCGCGAGCAAGATAGTTGTATCAATAATTTTTGGATCAAGCAGACCGTGGCGCATTTCATCTATTTCATCACAACCATGAATCAGGGCAACGTCAGGTTTGCGGGCATGTATTGAATACACCCCGTCCAGAATATCAACAACGGCGATGATCTGGGATTCAATCATTATTTTTTTAAGCTTGTCATGATGTTGCAGGATAATCTGGTCCACCGGGATACTCAATGAAATATCCTTGACCAGTCCGGCACCGATCTCAGGATGTTTCTCGAATCTTTCCATCAATTTCAGTTGGTTATCTTTGGAAATGCCGGGTGAAAATGAGAATTGCTGCATACCAATATCGTGCAAACTGGCAGCTACAAAAATAGCTTCTTCCTGTGCCTCTGACAAACCCATTTCCTTTGCAACGATGGACGCCATCCTCGCAACACGGGTTTGATGGTCTTTCAGGCATTCCTGTTGTTTATTAATAATACGAAGGAGATTGCCACCCCCATGCTGTTCGAGGATCGATTGCAGGCGGGTATCGGTGGATGTGTTACTGGTAAACATGTATTACAAAAATAAAGTTTTCACCATATTAAGAGTCTTAATTAATTCTAAACCATTTCTAAATATAGCACTGAAAATTTATAACACGGCGCGCTCGAAATCTAACAACATAAAACATTATAGAACCCCCTCGCAAGTAGGTTTAAATCCGCAATGATCCACGGCAGGCTCAGGATGGTGATGAATAAGGATTACCTTAGTTCAATTGTGTATTCCGGGGGTAATTCATTTTTTTGTAACCTGAAGCATAACTTATAGCCATTAATGCTGCACATGCACAAATTTTATTAATTTTGGTGGGCCGTGTAGGGGTCGAACCTACGACCTTGGGATTAAGAGTCCCCTGCTCTACCAGCTGAGCTAACGGCCCGGGTTTGTTTATCCTGCTTAATTTACTTCAAAGTTTTTGCTAACTTGGGTCACTAAACTCGTTCCTCCTGAACTCGTCAAGTGACCCAGCCTTGTACTTCCTGTACGAGGCGCTCA
>JBCKWI010000065.1:0-8156 GCA_038922795.1 Gammaproteobacteria bacterium | reverse complement strand
TAATCATCGTTATTTATCAATTCTTTTTGGATTATGATATCGCCTTGTCCGGCGATAATTCTACTTATTAATTATTCTTATAGAAAAACCCATCGTACAGAAACGCTCCACTAATTCTTTCACGGTCTTGCTCAGATACACCGGATGCCCGTGCCACACTGTACCATTCTTTTTTTACCTGTTCCTGCATCAGTTCAATAATTACTTTTGCTTCATCGTGAGAGAGTAGAAACCGGTTGCATTGTGATAGAAGATTTTCTGCGTTAGCGTACCGGCCTGCATCACCACAAATTAATGCCAGATCTCGCCGCTCAATACTGATAGGGGAGGATGGCGTCAGGTCATAAGCCGGAGAAAGTTTCCAATCATAATCTTTTGCAATTATTGCATGATTGCGTGGATGGTCATCCGTGTTAGATATAAGTGCGTTAAAACACATTCTTCTGAAAAGTTCCTGAGCATCCTTTTTTGGTTCGACAGAAACACGGCGTATCTCTTCTGCCAGTAAAAGGTAAGACCACTTGTCTCGTGATCTGTGTATATCCTCTGTCTGAAGTATTGTTAAACCGCTTGCCATGCGTGAGCGCAAATAACCATCCTTTGTTTTTTCACGATCAAACCGCTTTACCAATAAAACATCACGTCCCGCAATTTCCATGACTCTGCTTATTGCCGGTTTTATTCCACACGATTTTGCGAGTATTAGCATGGCATGCTCAACACGCGCACAATTCCATTTGTCATCCGGACGATTGAATTTAGCAACCCACAATCCATCTTCATCCTCGATAACTACTTTAGGCCGTGCCCCACCCATCGACGTACCTATGAGCATAAGATCTTCTACCTGCCCGTTTATTTCGTCGATGGGAATCTCTTCGTCATTGACTATGGCATCAGCAATTTTTTGTAAGCGATCCAATTCAAGAGTTTGATTGAATTTGCGCCGGGGGTCAGGTGGTTCAAGATCGGGGCCAAACCCGAGTGCGCCAGCCCGGTCGTCAGGCGCATAGATTAGGTAATCAATCTCACCCAGTTCGGGTTTACCGGCATGACGTTCAATGACCCGGCGGCCCCAATAGTCTGGACCGGCATCACGAAGCGCCCCGAACACACCTTTCATCGATCTGGTTTGATATGTACGTTCCGAAAGCTTTAGCTCAAAAGGATCAATGGGTACCTTATCTTCCCTTTCAAGATAGCTTTTACCGTATCTGAATAATCCACGTGGAGCACCATTTTTGTCGATTTTTATTGTGAACTTACCAGCTACAATAGCCTTTGTTTGTCCAGGCAAGGTAATATAGACGAAGCATTCCGTCTGGCTTACTTTAGAATTCATTATCAATCTCATCTTTGTTGCGGGCCCGATTGCGTTCTCTTGATAGTGACAGGGCCAACCCTTCCTCATCCTTTGCAGGGTCAGCAACATCCGTAAATTCGTCGAGCAGGCCATAGGCCCATAGCAAAGCAACATATACTGCGATTCCAGTTGAGGTTTTTCCTTTTTCGGCATCCGATATTGCACGTGGCCCGGTACCAATTTTCCCGGCGACATCCTGTATGGTCAGGTTGCGACGTAACCTGGCGGTGCGCAGGTTTGCGCCAAGAAACTTTAACGCCTGTTCAACAGGGTAGGGTGGAGCTGCTAGTAGTGAGTTGCGGGCTGACATCGTATTTCAAGGGCCTTTTAATTATGTAATAAGCTCTTGAGAGCATATAATCAAATCAGCAAATAATCAAGTTTAATTACGTTCAAGAGCATTTAAATAGAGTTAATATGCTCTTGAGAGCTGTCTAAGAGATTATTTGTCTGAAAAATCTTGTGCAGTTTTTATCAGGCTGCGTCCAGGGCGTCTGTTTCCGCGCGGCTCTTCCTCTGATCCCCGCCGCTTACGCCCTCTATATCACCTTTCGCGAAATCAAAATCGAAAAAACAAAATCAAGGGATCAGAGTATTTGTGTGTTACCTCTTTTAATTTTTTCGCAACAACAGGAGAACCAAAGCAATGAATGCGATAATGGCCCCGGAATAAAAAGTGACTGAAGCGCCATAGATATCCCACAATAGTCCGGCGAGAAGACTTGCGAAGAGCATGGCAATCCCGCTGACCAGATTAAAGAAGCCAAATGCAGTGCCACGTAATCTTTCCGGTGCGGCTTTTGCCACCATGGTGGCCAACAAACCCTGGGTTAGTCCCATGTGCAATCCCCACAATATTACTCCGGTGAAGACCAGCCCTAATCCCTGGGCATGGGCCAGGATCAGATCGGCGCTTATCAATACCACAAGACCAGCCACGATCAGATGAGTATGACTCATGCGGTCAGCCAATCTTCCCGCCGGATAAGCTGAAAGGGCATAGATAATATTCATGGTGATCAGAATTGCCGGGGCGAAGGTATCCGGCAAACCAATGTCCTGTGCCCGCAAGATCAGAAACGCCTCACTGAATCGGGCCAGTGTTAAAACGCCGCCGATCGCAACGATCCACCAGTAGACCAAATCGAATTGTTTCAGGGTGGCTAATTGAATGGGAGGGGTAGCTTCCGTGCCAGCATGTTGACGGTCAGGTTCCTTGATCCCGATCATCAGTAACAATACTGCCATGAAGGCAGGGATGGTCGCGAACCAGAACACCTGCCTGAAATTACCCGCTAACAGGATCATCAAAACGATACCAAGGGCAGGTCCCAGAAAGGCACCTACGGTATCCAGTGCTTGCCGTAACCCATACGCCGCACCGCGAACTTCACTGGGAGTCAGATCTGCAATCATGGCATCTCTTGGGGCACCCCGGATGCCTTTTCCGATCCGGTCTGTAAATCTGGCGAAAAAGACCCAATGGACTGAGCCTGCCATAGCAAACAGCGGTTTAGATAATGCCCCTAAACCATAGCCCAGAACAGCCAGGCCTTTACGATGCCCGAGGTAATCGCTGATCATTCCGGAGAACACTTTAACGATAAGCGCAGTGGATTCGGCGATTCCTTCAATCACCCCAACCGTGAGCATACTGGCCCCCAGCGCGGAAACAAGAAAAACCGGTAACAGGCCATGTATCAACTCGGATGAAATATCCATGAACATGCTGACAAAACCGAGTATCCAGATACTCCCCGGGATTTTTTTTGATAGATGCATATTTTCAGGAATGTGAAATCAGCAGAATCAGTATCAAAAGGATCAGGGACGCTTGATTTTGTGATCGGCTCTTAGGTCTTAACAATTTTGGGGCGTTTGGGTTTATTGGTCCCCGGTATCTGGCTGTTTGACCAATCGACAATGGACCAGATGACAGACTCCAGGGTTTTGCCGGTATCAGTTAAGTGATATTCATAACGTACCGGACGTGTCTGGTAGGGGGTTTTGCAGACCAGTCCGGCTTTTTCGAGGCGTTGCAGTCTTTCGGCCAGGATGTTGGTGGTTATTCCTTCCCCGGATTCATGAAACTGATTGTAACGATGCTTGCCTTTGAACAGGTCACGGATGATGAGCAGCGTCCATTTATCTCCTATCAAATCCAATGCACAGGCGATCGGACAAACAGAACGCTTGAAGCTGTTTGCCTTTAATCGCCGGGTTTCAGTCTTGATAGTCATTACGGGTGTATATTATAAGAATAGTGACTTGCATAATACAAGTTAAATACTATAATCTGGTCACTTGTAAAATAAAAGCGTTTGAGACGCCCGGAAGTTTTAAAATCAACACCGGCAAAACCAGAAAGAACTCTACTTTAATATAATGCAAGAGGACTCTCATCATGAATGACTTTAAACAAAAATACGGTCCTTGGGCCCTTATCACCGGGGCTTCATCAGGTATCGGAATGGAATTTGCGAGGCAAATAGCGGAAAAGGGTCTGAATCTGGTGCTCGTTGCGCGCCGGGAAGACAAATTGAACACGCTTGCCGCGGAACTCAAGGGCAAGCACTCAATAGACGTAAAAGTTATTGGTGCTGATCTTTCCAGAGATGACTTTTTGCCCATCCTGAAAAATGAAACCTCGAATCTTGAAATCGGGTTATTGATCAACAATGCCGGACTAACCACCACAGGTACGGTCATTGATAATACCCTGGAGGAAGAACTGAATTTATTACATGTCAATTGCCGTGCACCGTTAATGTTGACACATGAATTCGGGAAACAGATGCGGGATCGCAAACGCGGTGGAATGATTTTCCTGGGTTCCGTATTGGCATTTGCTTCCGTGCCATACTGGGCCAATTATGCTGCCTCGAAATCCTATGACCTGATGCTGGCCGAGGGACTGGCTGCCGAGATGAAAGAACATAATGTGGATGTGCTTGCATTATGCCCGGGATTTACCCGAACGGAATTTGTGGAGTTTGCCAAATTGAACGATTTGATGGCTATGGATGTGCAACCGGTCGTGAGTCTCGCCTTGCGAAAACTGGGGAAATCCAGGGTTGCCATCCCCGGCATCATTAATAAATTAAATGCTTTATCAACCCGCCTGCAACCCAGGTTTCTAAATACCTTGATATTCGGATTGGTGGTAAGGCCAACACAAAAGCTCAATCATTGATACCTGTTCATGATTAATTGTCCCGCAGCGGTCGTGAGTAAACCACTGTGGGATCTGATTTACTCTGAGTTTCGGTTTTAAGAAATCACGCTTGAGTAAATTGCTGACTCTGGCAATCCGGTGCCTGTTGTTGCCGGACAATGGCGCCAGTACCGGAATTTCCTTGGGTGAATCCAGCCGATGGGCCAGCCGGATTGATTTTGTGCAGTAGCGCATACAGCTCGGGTGGCATTTAGACCGTACTTAATATAGGGTAGGTCATAATCCATCATTCTAACCCAAACGGGGTAGCTGATATGTTCAGAACCGCTGGTTGCCTCATCTCGAGAAGGTGTGACGCGACATGACCGGCGTCTACGATTTCCAGCTGGTTGCACTTTCCCTGGTCGTCGCGATCATCGCGTCCTTTACCGCCCTCGAACTAGCCGGGCACGTGACCCAGAAACAGGGCAAAAGCTCCTGGATCTGGCTGGCCGGCGGGGCGGTTTCCATGGGCACTGGCATCTGGTCGATGCATTTCATCGGCATGCTGGCTTTCGCCTGCCGATTGCCATGGCGTACGACGCCGCAATCACGATGCTGTCCATGGTGATCGCCATCGTGGTGTCAGGCCTGGCGCTGTTCGTGGTGAGTCGCCCGGCCCTGACTTTGCGAAACATCACGGCAGGCGGGGCGCTTATGGGGGCCGGCATCAGCGCCATGCACTACACGGGGATGTTTGCAATGCGGATGTCGCCCCCGATTGTATACGACCCCATCTTATTCATTGCTTCCGTCATTATCGCGATCGTGGCTTCGCTCGCCGCTCTGTGAATCGCCTTCCAGTTGCGCCTCAAGCGCTTCGATGTCGCAGTTCTCGCCAAGCTCGGTAGTGCGACCGTTATGGGGCTCGCCATCACCGGCATGCATTACACGGCCATGGCCGGCCGCGCAGTTCGCGCCCGATAGCCTCTGTCGCGCAGTAGATTCCACCGGCGGCATGCAAAACGACGTGCTGGCGCTGACCATCGGCATCACGACCCTTTTTATCTTGACGATCACGCTGGGAATATCGGCGCTCGACTCCCGTTTCGCCACTGATAACGCGAAACGGAATGGACGCAACAGCTACTGCTACTTCGTTCCGGAAATGAAAACGGTTGCAAATCAGTGACGGCCAATGACGCACCGCGCCTGAGGGTGGGGAGATGAGGATCACTCAGGGTCAGTGTGACGAGCATGGATGCAGGAGGTACGATTACATGGAAGTAATCGGTAGAGTTGAGTCAGGACGCCTACAAGGATGTAGGTGGTAGACAATGTCGGGAACATATTGTCGAACGGAGACCGAGAGTAACGTCGGGACACCTACAAGGATGTAGGTGGTAGAAAACGTCAGGAACGAGTTTTCGAACAAGTTACCGAGGAACGGCCGATTGATTCTGGTCACTTAGCCATTTCAATTATTTTTGCAACGTTTCCAGAGCTCGAATTATTTCATCAATGTGATTCTCAGGATTTACATCCCTGTAAATCTTCGCGAGTTTGCCTGCAGGATCAATAATGAATGAATGTCGTTTGGCTATCTTGATAGGACCCAGAGACCAGAGCGCATTATAACTTTTTGCGACCTGTGCATCCCCGTCGGAAAGTAATGGAAACGGCAGGCCATGTTTCTCGGAAAATTTTATGTGTGATTCGGTATTGTCCACGCTGACTCCGATCACTTCCGTATTCAGTTTTCGAATCTTGAAGATATCATCCCGGAAATTACAGGCCTCAGTCGTGCAGCCCGGCGTATCGTCCTTGGGATAAAAATACAGCACCACCCACTTGCCTTTGTAATCCGAGAGTTTGTGTGGCTTGTTGTATTGATCAATCATCTCAAATTCAGGCGCGGCTTCACCTTCTTTAATCTCTGCCTTGCTGGATGATGAAAATAACATAATGAAAAATAACAGTGATAAGTTAATTAATGTATAGCGCATAATCTATCAAATAAAACCTGAAAGTAGATAGCTCCTTCTTCTAAGATCTTTGTTATTATTTACAGCACCCGCTTATTGTACAATAGATCCATGCTAAAGTTTACACTCGCATTATGAGTCTGCACATTTCAATGCAAGTGCCCATAGTTTCATTTTACTTTTTTGGTGGAGGATCATAATGACTGGCCAGGATGCCGAGCGCCATAATGACAATGATCCACCAGACTTCCGGATGGCGTTGGCCCCAGGCATAAGAGAGACTCGCGTAAAGCATAAATAATGTCGAAAGGCAGAATATGATCGGCAACCAGGGATACCAGGGGACTTTGAATCCGGAGTAGGAATGAATGTTTTTTTGTCGTAATACAAATAAAGCGATTCCCACCATCATAAAGAAAAACCAGTGCAAGGGCGCGCTGAAAACCACCAGGCGCTCAAAGGCATTTTCATTCGCACCCAGGCTGACGATCAATATTATTGCGACGACAGCCTGAAATGTGAGTGACCAGACCGGTGCATCCAGCCGGCTGTTCCAGATACCTAACAGGCGGTATAAATGATGTTCCTGTCCCATGGCGTAGTAAATCCGGGCCCCGGTCAATATCATGCCGTTGATATTGCCAAGACAGGTGATGCAGATCAGCAGACTGATGAGCAGGGCGCCCATCTCGCCGAAGCTAATGCGCACCATATCTGAGGCAATAGATGAGCTGATACTCATTCCTTCCAGGCCCAGGGTGCGCAGGAAAGTCAGGTTGATCACGACATATATGCAGATAATCAGAATGGTGCCGATGACCAGTGAGCGGATGATATTTTTCGCCGGTTGTATCACCTCTGCTGCGACATACGAGATATTGCTCCAGCCCCCGTAGGTAAACAGCACCAGGATCATTGCCAGGTAGAAATTACTTTCAGGATGGAACTGGTGATCGGTCACCCGGGGTTCCACAGGAACGGTGAACAACAGACCGGCCACAATGATCATCAGCAGACCGAGTACTTTGACTATGGTCAGAATATTCTGGGCCCATTTGCCACTCTGTACACCGATGATGTTGACCAGGGTCAGCAGTACGACTGCCGAAATGGCATAGATAATAAATTCGTTACCGCCTGTCTGGAGCGGTACGATCTCTTGTGCATAATGGGCAAAGATAAAGGCAATGGCCCCGATATTGGCAGGACGCACCAGCCAGAAGCCTGCCCATGCGAAGAGAAATCCCATTCTTCGCCCATATGCCCGGCTGAGAAAAACATAATCACCACCTTCCTCGGGATAACGGGTGGCAAGTTCCGCATAGCATAAGGCCCCGATCAGCGAGAGCAGACCGCCAAGCAGCCAGATCAGGATCAGCCAGGACGGTGCGGTTACGGATTTGGCGATAAGGGGTGTGGTTTCATAGATGCCTGCGCCGATGACTATGCCGACGATGATGCAGGTTGCATCGAAAAGCGTCAGTTGCTGTTTCGGTTTTGCAGTGAACGTGGCAGGCTGATTCATCCCTTAACAGTATGGTTCACAAATGCCGTGTATGACAATGAATGCATGACCGATAATACGGGGTTGCCGGTACCCGTTGCCCAAGGCTGAAAAATATTGAATTTTGTGATTTAAATTAGTCTAGAATTC
>JBCKWI010000064.1:0-8187 GCA_038922795.1 Gammaproteobacteria bacterium | reverse complement strand
AAGTGAGAATATGACCATATGAAAACGATTACATATAAATCCGGCAAAAGGAGTATGACCATGAAACATATCAAATTTGGATTACTGTTGATCTTGTGCAGTATGAGCATTACCGTGCCGGCGCGGGCAGATAATAATGGTGCTTTGCTGGAATTGCTCAAGGCCCTGCATGAAAACGGCACGATCAACACCGAGACTTATGAACTGGTAAAACAGGTGGCACAACAGGAACGCCCCCAACAACAGGTTACCCAGCAGCCGGACAGGGAAGAGATAAAACAGGTTGTTAAAGAAGAAGTGGCCGAGGCCACTAAAGACCAGCCGAAGATCAATACCAAAGGTAAATTTTCGGTTGAATCAAAGGATGGGGATTTTGCTTTCCGCGTTGGCGGACGCGTACAGGTAAATGCAGCCACCTATGCGGAGGACAAACTGAATCATAATGACGGTACCGAGATGCGCAGGGCACGTTTGTTTGCCGAAGGGACGTTATGGCATGACTGGGGTTATAAATTTGAATATGACTTTGTCAATACCGGGATTGCCGGAATCACGGATGCCTATCTGGATTACAACGGCATGGATGGTTGGAAAATACGTACCGGGCACTTCAGGGAACCCTTCAGCCTGCAGAACATGACCAGCTCAAAATACATTACTTTTATGGAGAGAGCGCTGCCGTATGTGTTTACATCTGGAAGGAACCTCGGATTGAGCGTCAGTACCTCGGGTAATAACTGGAGTATTGCAACAGGTATATTCGGCGAGGGCATTGATGGCGCCAGCGATGATAATGACGAAGGTTTCGGTGCCTCGGGACGCGCCACCTTTGCCCCTGTTTTTGCCGAGGGCAGGCTGGTGCATGTTGGCGCTTCTGCTTCCTACCGTGCCACCGGTTCTGATGACAGTTTCAGGTTACGTGAACGCCCCGAATCACATGTCACCGACACCCGCCTGGTGGATACCGGTGATACTGGTATTGATACTGATGATTATGCACGGTTTGCCGGAGAGGCTGCATTGGTATATGGCCCATGGGCGCTGGAAAGTGAATATTACTATCTGGCATTAAATCGTGATCTAGCCGGCAATCCCGATCTCGACTTTTCCGGGTATTACCTGCAGGGCAGCTGGTTCCTGACAGGCGAATCCATGAATTACAAGGTCGAAGATGGCGCTTTCGGCAAGATTACTCCGAAGGGCATAGTAGGTAAGGGCGGTATGGGTGCCTGGCAGCTGGCATTCAGATTCAGCAGCATAGATCTGAATGACCGGGACATACGCGGCGGGGAAGAACAGAATTTCACCGCCGGTCTCAACTGGTTTGCCACACCCGATATCCGCTTCACTGCCAATTATGTGAATGTGTTGAATGTTGACGGCGGGCCCGCTGCAGGTGATGAACCGTCTATTTTTCAATTCATGACGCTGGTTGAATTCTAACAGTGCCAGTCCGGATAATCGCAGGTACTCAAAAGGGCATTTACATGAAAAAAACTGGTTACATCTTTTTATGTTTATTGATAACACACACCATCAATCCCGTCTTTGCGGAGGATTATCTGCGGCTCGCTACAACTACCAGTACGGAGAACACTGGATTGCTGGCAGTGTTGCATCCTCCGTTTGAAAAAAAAACCGGCGTCAGGGTACATGTAATAGCCGTCGGTACCGGCAAGGCGCTGCGTTTGGCACAGGATGGTGATGTCGATCTGGTTCTGGTGCATGCCCCTGATGCTGAAATAGAATTTATAGAAGCAGGTTACGGAGTGGAACGTCAACCTGTCATGCATAATGATTTTATCCTGCTCGGCCCGCCGGATGACCCTGCGCAACTGAGGCAAGCAACATCACTCGCAGACGCCATGTCCCGTATTCATCAATCCGGACACAGTTTTATTTCACGCGGGGATGATTCGGGTACCCATCAAAAGGAACTGGCGCTTTGGCAACTGGCGGCGATCAAACCTCAGGGGCAATGGTATCTTTCGGTTGGGCAGGGGATGGGGCAGGTATTGCAGATAGCCAACGAAAAACTGGCTTATACTTTGAGTGATCGCGGTACCTGGCTGGCCTTCAAGGACAAGATCGAAATCGGGATTGTGTTTGAAAACGCACCGGAGCTTGAAAATCCATATCACGTCATATTGGTCAATCCACAAAGGCATCCACACACCAAGGTTGATCTGGCAAGGGAATATGCAAAGTATATTACCGGGGAGAAGGGCCAGAAGATAATCCGGGAATTTAGTGTAAACGGACAGCCTTTATTTTATCCGGATGTAATCAGATAATATTTATTTTTTTTATTTATTGCACATTATTAATTACACAATCACGATGGCGCCGCATGACCGCAGTGATGGACATCATTAAATAAAAAGCCCGGAACAGCTCTGTTGGGGGAGGAGGTTGAGCTGATTCCAGGCTAAATCACAAGCATCGGGGGAGGTCTTGATGACTTGTTGATTAGCAGTATAAGTGAATCTCCCTGTCCCTGATGTGAACTAACGCACAATCTGGCCATTCTCCTGAAGCTGTTTGTGATGATGTTCACAATCAGGTTCCAGCCGATAATCAGGAAACACTCTGGTTCTTGTTCTCCAGCTCCCCGGGTTCTATGAGACTGATAATCATCCAGCCGGATTCAGGTTTCATCTTTCCGTCAATAACAAAAAACTGCAGGCGTTTTTTGTTATCCATCGCAAACAACGGAATAATTTTCCCATCATACTTGGCCATGTAAGACTCAAAGTCGAATTCATCGCTCAACTGGGTACTGCGGATTTCCGCTCCATTACGTAACCAGGAAGCCAGTACGCCATGTGTGATTTCCTCACCAAAAAGTTGATAGCCACGATGTCGCGAGGATATTTTATGCTTGTCAGAAATAATTTTTTCACGGGTGGTTTTTAATTCATAAATGCCTTTTTCACCAAAATCCGATTTGAACTTCAGGCTGGCAAGCGTATCAAGGTTGGCGCGTCCCGACATGGCCAGCATGCGGCCAATGCCAGCCAGTTCCAGATGCCGTTCTGCATGATCTGAAATCGGATTTCCATAATAAGTTGGCAGTCCTTCCATGCGTGCAAGACTGGTATTTTCCCAGTTACTGTCAGTCAAAATCACCTTAAATCCGCATTCCTGGATTGCTTTACCAATGGCCCGTGCAACATTACCCGCACCGATGATCAGGGCCCCCGTGGGTGAAGGTTCCCTGACCCCCAGAAGTTGGGCAATAAATTTCGAAGTAGCGCTCTGGATAACAACTGTGCCTATGATGACCAGAAATGTCAGCGGAACCAGGAAAACTGCATCTGGATAACCTGCCTCTTCCAGGCGCAATGCAAATAAGGAGGCAATTGCTGCTGCAACTATACCTCTCGGGCCGATCCAGGAAATCAGTAATTTTTCCCTGAAGTTGAGATCTGAGCCTATTGACGAGATGAAGACACTGACGGGTCTGGCAACCAGCATGAGTATGGCAAGGACCCCGATGGCCGGCCAGCCAAGCTGGTTGAAATGGTAAAATTCAATGCGGGCAGCAAGAATTATGAACAGACCCGATATCAACAACAGGCTCAGACTTTCCTTGAAGTCGAGGATATCATCAATGTTGGTATCTTTCATATTGGCCAGCGCTATCCCCATCACCGTCACCGCAAGCAGCCCGGATTCGTGTTCAATAACATCCGATAAAGTAAATACTGCAAAGACCAGGATCAGTGAAAAAACATTACGCATATATTCGGGGATCAGATGACGGCGCAGAACAATACCCAGTGCATGCGCTGAAATAAAACCGACGATTGTTCCGCTGACAATAACGCCACCAAAGGACAGCATGACTTTTTCCATGGCATTGCCGGACTGGCTGCTGATGATAAATTCGAATACCAGCACCGCGAGCAGTGCTCCGAGCGGGTCGATAACAATACCTTCCCAGCGCAGAATATTGGCGATCTTGGCATTGGGGCGAACAGTACGCAACATGGGCAAAATTACAGTTGGTCCGGTTACAACGACAACCGCACCAAAGAGCCAGGCCAGTTCAGCCGGAAACCCGAGCAGGTATTGCGCAGCAACGGCAGTAACACCCCAGGTGATTAATGCGCCGACGGAAATAAGATTGCGAACGACCGAGCCCAGACCCTTGATCTCATCAAATCTGAGCGTCAAGCTGCCTTCAAACAGTATGACAGCTACAGAAAGAGAGACCAGGGGAAACAGAATTTCCCCAAATAATTCATCCGGGCGCAATAATCCGGTTAGCGGTCCGATAAGGATCCCGGCCAGCAGAAGAAACAGGATAGCCGGTAACCTGGCCCACCATGCAAACCACTGACAGAGAATACCCAGTACACCTATCCCCGTAAGAGAGAGAAGCACTTCGTTATTCAACGGATATTTTCTCCATTTTGTAAATTGAAATTATTCTTCTTCATGAATCGCCCGGACAGGGTGGATAATTCATATAAACAGCAACAAAGCGTCCAGCGATCTTGTTCAGATATTGCCGTTGGATCGAATAGGCTTCCCGTTCACGTTTTTGGTGATCGGCACAATCATTATTGTCATATTTACCACTCAGGTCCTGCAGGTAATGTGTGAATTCATGCACGTAGAGACTGCGGGTAATTGCATCATCCTGATCTCTGATGCCTTCATCGATATAGACAATCCCGTCATTGTTATACCAGCCTGCTACCTGGCATTTTTCAATACCGAGACAGGCATGTTCTACGAAAAAACTGTGGGGGCGGTATTCAACTAAGGGCGGTTCTCCCGGATGTGGGTACCGGGAAAGGTGCACTGTCTAACTCAGCAATACAGCGATCATGTGGGTGTTATCCACGATGATTTCCGTCAAGCATGGGAGCAATGCTTAATCTGCACGCTGGAATACCAGGCTGGCATTGGTCCCACCAAATCCAAAGCTGTTTGACATGATTGTATCCAGTTTGGCATTGTCGATCCTTTGGACCACAATCGGCATTCCTGTTGCGCCCGGATCAAGATTGAATATATTTGCTGAGGCACTGATGAAGTCATGTTTCATCATCAGCAGGGAATATATCGCCTCATTCACGCCAGCCGCACCAAGGCCATGACCCGCCAATGATTTGGTAGAGCTTATATATGGAATTTTATCCGTGAATACCTCTTTGATGGCATTGATCTCGGCGATGTCACCGGCAGGCGTGCTGGTGGCATGGGCATTGATATAATCAACCGGTTTGGTTGCCGTGGCCAGGGCCTGCTGCATGCAACGTACCGCCCCTTCTCCGGAAGGTTTAACCATATCAAAACCATCGGATGTGGCGCCATAGCCCACAATCTCCGCATGGATCGTTGCATTTCTGGCCAGGGCATTATCGAGTTCCTCCAGTACCAGAATGCCACCACCACCGGAGATGACAAAACCATCGCGATCGGCATCATAGGGCCGGGAAGCTACCTGTGGTTTGTCATTACAGGAAGAGGAGAGCGCACCCATGGCATCGAACAGTATGGTGCTGGTCCAATGCAATTCATCACTACCACCGGCAAAGATCATATCCTGTTTGCCCGCCTGAATAAGTTCATAGGCATTGCCGATACAGTGCGCACTCGTCGCACAGGCTGAACTGATGGAATAATTGACCCCCTTAATCTGATAGGCAACGGACAGGCAGGCGCTATTGGTGCTGGCCATGATACGGGGGACCATGGTAGGTCCGACTTTACGCGCCCCTTTTTCCCTTAAGGTATCAATAGCAAGACACATGTTTTTATTGGATGCACCACCTGATCCCACAATCAGGCCAGTACGGTTGTTTGAAATTTCACGTGTATCGAGTTCTGCATCAGCAATGGCTTCCTGCATGGCAAGATAGGCATAGGCCGCACCATCACCCATGAAGCGCATGATTTTGCGATCGATCAATTCTTCGGGCACCAGCCGGATGGGCGCATAGACATGCGACCTGAAGCCAAGCTCCTTGTATTCAGGCGAAAAATCGGCCCCGGATTTCCCTTCGAGAAGTGAAGCAAGCACTTCATCTTTGTTATTGCCGATACTGGAGACAATACCAATACCCGTGACAACGACACGTTTCATAAAATCCACACTCTCCTAAAAACCTTCGGTTGATTTGAACAAACCGACCCGTAAATCGTTAGCTGTGTATATGATTTTACCATCAACATCCATAGAAGCATTGGCGAACCCCATGATCAGTTTGCGCAGGATAACCCGCTTGATATTGATATGATAGGTGACCTTTTTATTCATGGGCGTAACCTGCCCGGTAAATTTGACCTCTCCGGCACCCAGGGCGCGCCCACGTCCCGGGGCACCCAGCCATCCCAGATAAAAACCGACCAGTTGCCACATGGCATCCAGACCCAGGCAACCGGGCATCACCGGGTCATTTTTGAAATGGCATTGAAAAAACCAGTGGTCCGGTTTGATATCAAGCTCCGCTGTGATGCACCCTTTGCCAAATTCGCCGCCGTCTTTGGTAATAGATGTTATCCGGTCAAACATGAGCATGGGATGAAAAGGTAATTGTGCATTCCCCTCCCCGAACATTTCACCGCGTGCACAACCGAGCAGTTCTTCCAGCGTATAATTATTCTTTATTTCCATGTCTCGTCAGTATCTCACGTGATTTTGATTAATTCTGTATATATTTAAAGTCTTAAGTTGATGATAATAATTGGCAAACTGACGGTTTTTATAGTGTGTAAAAGGTGTGTCAGACAGGCTACTCCAGAAACCGCGTAATAACGGGATTATTGACGCTCTGCGGGAAATTGCCATCAGCATCTTCATTATGGGTTCTGACGGCTCAGTCTGGTTATATTAGCCTGATATGTTTCTTGACAGCAATATTGTTACCGCTAGACTGCCCTGCATCGCACAATGACAAACTATTAATGTTAACAGAAATTACACAAAAAAGACGGCATAGCGTCGGTGTCAAAATAGGTTCTGTCACCCTTGGTGGCAGCGCTCCCATCGTGGTGCAATCCATGACGAATACTGATACCGCCGATGCCGATGCAACTGCAAAACAGGTGCAGCAACTGGCTGCGGCCGGGTCAGAACTGGTCAGGATCACGGTGAACAATGAAGATGCAGCCAGCCAGGTTATCAACATCCGTGAGAAACTTGATGCCATGGGTTGCCGGGTCCCGCTGATTGGAGATTTTCATTACAACGGCCATCAATTACTGACCAAATATCCAGAGTGTGCCGAAGCCCTGGCCAAGTACCGGATTAACCCGGGCAATGTTGGATTCGGCCGCAAAAAAGACAGCCAGTTTCTCACCATGATCGAAAAGGCCATAGAGTATAAAAAACCGGTCCGGATCGGGGTGAACTGGGGTAGCCTGGATCAGGAACTTTTGACTCGCATGATGGATGAGAATGCCAAAGTCAAGAATCCACTGGATGCCGGGGATGTGATGAAGGAGGCATTGGTCGTATCGGCCATCAGCAGTGCGCAACGGGCCGAAGAAATTGGTCTGCCCCGTGATCACATTGTGCTTTCCTGCAAGGTCAGTGGTGTACAGAAATTGATCTCGGTCTACCGGGAACTGGCGAGACGTTGTGATTATGTCCTGCACCTGGGCCTGACCGAGGCTGGCATGGGTTCCAAAGGCATCGTTGCATCTACTGCAGCTATGGGCGTCCTGTTACAAGAGGGTATCGGGGATACAATCCGGGTTTCATTGACGCCTGAACCGGGCGGTGACCGGACCAGAGAAGTCATCGTGGCGCAGGAAATCCTGCAAACCATGGGCTTGCGTTCATTCACACCATTGGTTACCGCCTGTCCGGGATGTGGCCGTACGACCAGCACCGTTTTCCAGGAACTGGCCGATAATATCCAGGCTTACGTGCGCAGCCAGATGCCGATATGGCGTGAACAATATGAGGGTGTTGAGGACATGACTTTGGCGGTGATGGGTTGTGTGGTCAATGGGCCGGGCGAGAGTAAACATGCTGATATCGGCATCAGTCTGCCGGGCACGGGTGAGACGCCCACGGCCCCGGTCTTTATTGATGGAAAAAAGGCGATGACCCTGCGTGGCGATAATATTGCCGGGGAATTCCGCCAGATTGTCGATGATTATGTAAAACAACGCTATTCACAGAGAAATCCAGCTTAAATTATTGGCTACAATGTGAAAGTGTCA
>JBCKWI010000063.1:0-8212 GCA_038922795.1 Gammaproteobacteria bacterium | reverse complement strand
AAAAGTGAGTAGAAATTATCGCTACACAAAATTGAAATTATATTTATGAAAACACTTCCCGATTATCTGGACCATCATTTAAGGATAGTTTCGATAGGTCTGAATCCCTCCCCGGTCTCGGTCAGGGCCGGGTATTATTTTGCCAATCCGCGTAACCGCTTCTGGCAGGCCTTGAACGGATCACGACTGGTGGATGAGAAATTACGGTCTGGCGAGGCGGCCATGCAGGTTTTGTTCTTGAAATACAAAATCGGTTTTACCGACCTGGTTAAAAAACCGGCCCGGATGGGGAATGAATTACGTGCAGCCGATTACCGGGCAGGAGCGCCCGTCCTGAAGGAAAAAATACTTAACTATCGGCCGGGCATTGCCTGGTTTCATGGCAAGGTAACCTACAGGAATTATTTGAAATACGCCGAAGGGGTGGAAAAGGAAATTCCCTGGGGCGCGCAAAAAAATTCTATTGGTAAAAGCCATGTTTTTGTTACACCCAATCCCAGCCCCGCTAATGCCCGGTATTCAATTGAAGATTTGATAAAGTTATACAATGAAATGGTCAGTTACCAGATCCGGGAGCAATTCGGTCTTGGGACCAACTGAAAATTTGACTTAAGCGAATAAGAGACACAGATTGAATTTTCGTTTCGCCCCCCACTCATTTATAAATTTCTACTGACGTTTCATAAATACTGCTTCAGATTGGTATTCCTTAATGTCCATAACGTCCCGGCAACACCGATCCCGGCGACGCCGACCATAATAAAGAGAAACGGGAAGCCTTCACGGATACCCATTGCTAATAGAACGGCGATGATAAACAGTCTTAACACGACTGTCCCCAAAACCATCTCTTCGATCTTCTTTTGCCAGAGACGAAAGGTGATCAGGGTCAGACACAGCAAAAACATCCCGGTAAGCCTTACGAACGGCCCTTCATCGACCATAGCCGGATCAAAGCCCATGTACGGGATGACCGATTTCGGAAAGAGCAGGAACAGCAGACCGAGCAGGGCTGTATAGGTTGCAATGTATAATTGCCAAAGAAAAGCATTTGCAGGTATTTCGTCTTCCTCCTAAGTGCTTATATCAAGACACAGTCTTCGCATATTGTTTAATCAGTCTGATCACTTCATCGGGTTGGTCGAGTGACAGGAAATGACTGCCGTTATTGACGATTTCCATTTTTGCCTGAGGGATCTCATTGAATGTCCGTTGCCGCTCATCTTCGTATGACCAGTCCTTGTCGCCATATATAAGCAAGACAGGGACATTAATCTGTGCATAGTCGCGACGTACCGTCTCCCATAGTTGTGCATGGCGGATTAGGTTGATGAAGCCGCGATAATGACCTTTACGGATCCCCGAGTCCCAGACTTGCCGCAGAAATTCTTTTGGCAGCGCATCCGGATATGCCACGCCACCCTGAAAGATTATTTTTTCTACGATAGGCAGCCTGAACCGCATGACGGTTTCTCCCAGAACAGGAATGCGGGACAAGGTGAAAATCAACCAGGCAACAAAATTTCCACGTCCTGCGCCCATACCGTGCCCGTAGTCATAAGGGTTGATGGCGATGACATTTTTAATGCGCTGATTGTGTCTTGCAGCAATCAATAAGGAGATAGAGCCGCCAATGGAAATACCGGCGAGCGTGGCGTTCTCTATATTTAATTCTTGCAGAAATCTCTCTATCGTTGAGACAAAGAAATCAGGGTCATAATCTCTTTTCGGGATATCGGAAAAGCCATGGCCGGGATAATCCACAGCATAAACAGTAAAATCCCCGGTCAGTTGCGGGATGATTTTCTGGAATATGTCGAGTTGGGTGCGAAGGGTATGAAGAAGAACCAGGGCGGGTCCCTGGCCGGCCTTGATGTAGCGGATACGCATACCGTCAATGGTCAGGTAGCGGATGGGGATCTCCTTGCTCCAGTATAGTGATTCCGGTATTTGTGGTTGCTTGTGAGCCGCTTCCATAAGGAACGACAAGGCAACGGGGGTGATGATGCAGGCAATGATTACCAACAACCATATAGTCGTATTCATGAAAGCTCTCCAGACACTAAATTAGTAGCTTTAATTATGCAAGTCGCTATAATTATAGTTAGTCACTTTTAAAAAGCAAGTGAAAGGTTGAAGGCACTGAGCAGGACAATGGGTAAACGGGAACAACGGAAACGTCTCAAGTCATTGAGTTTCAAACGCTCCGGTTGTGCAGTCGCCTGTACCCTTGATTTAATCGGTGATAAATGGACATTACTGGTTATACGGGATCTGTTTTTCGGGAAGACCCGATATAAGGAATTTCAGGAGTCCGCTGAAAAAATTCCGACTAATATCCTGGCCAACCGATTGCAGCATCTGGAAAAAGCGGGCCTGATTACCAGAACCCCTTACCAGGAACGCCCGGTACGTTACGAATATCAGCTGACAGATACCGGCCGCAGTCTTGGGCCTGTGCTCAAGGCCATGGTTAATTGGGCCGGGAAACAGATGTCGGCCTGCTAAGAAAATTACTTCTTTTCTGATGCGAGAAAGCTAGACCTGGTATCTTTCTTGGCTTTTTTTGCCGCACGTTTTTCTTTCAAAGACAGGGCGGGTTTTTTCATGGCTTCTTTGTTGCTGTGCTGTTCTTTCGTCATGGTCATTCTCCGGATAAGGGATGAGTAGTATGTATGTCTGTATACCGGCTTAGCACTTTACACCTGGCCAAAGTAAATGTATTCACGTTTATGTGGTTGCCGGTTAATTTTATCGGAATTAAAGGAGGAAGTAGTTTTAATTAATGTATTAGGATCAGATAGAGTAGTGTCCAGATAAATTCTGGTGGTGTCTGAACAGAACAGCTATTCTTTTGAAATATCATTACTTATTGGAGTGGAAGCTATGAAAATATCAATGTATCAGATGACTGTACCGGTATTTATCCGGTTCCTGAATAATCTCAATGCAATTTTGAAAAAAAGTGAGGAGTCTGCAAAAGCCAGGGAGATTGACCCTGAAGTTTTGCTCAATAGCCGTCTTGCACCGGATATGTTTCCATTATCAAGACAAATACAAATCGCCTGTGATCTTGCCAAGCGCTGTATTGAGCGACTGGCGGGACTGGATGTCGTGAGTGTTGAAGATAATGAAAAAACCTTTGCAGAATTCTACGCCCGTATCAATAACACCATCGCTTTTCTTGAAGCTGTCAAACCGAAGCAGCTTGATGATACTGAAGAGAAAATGATAACGCTTAAGCTCCGGGATGCCAGCCATGAATTTAAAGGGATGAATATGGCTTTATATTTTTCCCTGCCCAATGTTTATTTTCATGTGACTACTGCGTACAACATCCTCAGGCATAACGGGGTCGAGTTGGGCAAAAAGGATTTTATCGGGAAATTACCGGTGTAAATAACCTTTTTTGTTTAATCATTACCTGAAGTATGAACCGGATGCGCCTGCTTGTTATCGTGCTTGTCTGGCTTGCCGGGTGTGGGCAAGCCAGCCAGGATTATTTTCCGCTGGGGGGGGGGGATAATCTTCTCCGGGAATATGTTATTGCAGAGCAGGTGAATAATGAAAAGCATCTGTTAAAGTCAATTGTTACCGACCTCAAGCCACGGACCATTGCAGGAATGGCGTATTATCCACAACGCTATGCCAATGGTGAGGTCTATTATTTCTGGAAATCCACGGAAGGCATCATCGTTTCACCCGAACCCGGGCAACCCGGGATAATTATTCTCGGTTATCCGCTTGAGGTAGGGACAAGCTGGCAAACGGAAACGCGGATAGACGTCCTGCACCGTCGGCATGAGTCATTTTCCGGCGGGGAATCCTTTATCAGTCTGGATCAGAAAATTGTACTGGATTTCCATATTGTGAGCCTCGATGATACGGTCAAAGTGCCTGCCGGGCGGTTTTACCATTGTCTGCGCATTGACGGTACCAGAACGGTGAAAGTGGAGGCCCGGACGCGGGGCATTGATCATATATTTATTGAACAGACAGACTGGTATGCCAGGGGAATTGGCCTTGTTAAACGGACACGGACGGAAAAAAGCATCCCGGAAAAGTATAAGGGGACCCTTACTGAGGAACTGGTTGCAATAAAACAATAAGAGAGAAAAGCTGAGAGAGGTAAGTTACACTCACAAGCAAGGCACATGGCGATATCACCATGTTTGGTGATGTGGTAGAACGCCTGTTAAAGATGATGGGGCATAGCGGGGCAATCCCCGGTGCCATTTATGCCGCGGATGTGCCGGCTGCACTGGCACGCTTGAAGACCGCTATCGATTCCTGCCATGCATAAGACCCGGCGAGAATCTTTAGAGGCCAATGTGCTGGCAGTTACAAAGACCCGCTGAAAGGGCGTAAGCATAAAAACCGTTTGGGTGAGATTGCGGCCAATGCCTACAGCCGCAAGAAGGCCCAATCACAACGTGAACCCTGGTTACTGGCGACGTCATTACCGCCTTCAGCCACCCTGGCGAAGAAAGTGGTCAACCTCTACCGGCAGCGCATGCAGGTGGAGGAGGGTTTCCGGGATGTGAAAAGTCATCGCTATGGACTGGGTTTGAACTATCACCGCACACATTCTGTTGCCCGTTTACAGGTACTATGATTAATCGCAACTCTGGCCTTCATCGTATTGTGGCTATTAGGACTCGCCATCATCTTCAGTGGACAACATTACCAATTCCAGGCCAACAGTACTCGTCACAAACGTGTGTTATCCACCATTTTTATTGGCCTACAGATGATGCATGAGACGAGAATACGATTAACCTATGACGATATCCATGCCGCATGGATTCGCTTCAATCATGTGCTGCTAGAACAGCAATGGCAGGGGTAAAATTCGTTGGGATCGCTCAGACACTGACCCCTTAAAAATTTTCGTTCTTACACTGCCGTGACTGCGTTCGATCCGGAGCGCCAGATACGGTTGCCGGGTTTAATGTTTCTCTTGCTTGAACCATTCGATTTGCGGGAACTGCTGCGAGTGTGTTGTTCGTTAGAGGCATGCCGCTGGCCGGCATGATGGCGGGCTTTATTGCTGATTTTTTGGGGCCGGTGTTTGTTGCTTGCCGGTTTAACGGAGATGGATTCCGGCACGGCGTGTCCCGGCGCGAAACCCTTGATTTCTTCGCGTTCGATCTTGCGTTTGAGGAGTCGCTCGATGTCCTGCAGTTGATTTATCTCATCAGCACTGACCAGGGAGATGGCTTGACCGCTGGCACCGGCGCGGCCGGTGCGACCGATACGGTGAATGTAGTCTTCCGGTACGTTCGGCAGGTCGAAGTTGACGACGTGTGAGAGTTGATCGATGTCTATGCCTCTGGAGGCGATATCGGTCGCCACCAGTACCTGGATTTTGTTATTTTTAAAACCGGCCAATGCCTTGGTGCGCTGGGGCTGGCTTTTGTTGCCGTGTATGGCCACAACTTGGATGTTGTCGCGCATCAGTCGCTTCACCAGTTTATCGGCGCCGTGTTTGGTGCGGCTGAAGACCAGCACCTGGTACCAGTTTTCCGTGCGGATCAGGTGGCTGAGTAATTCCGCCTTGCGCGTCTTGTCCACCGTGTGGATCTTTTGCGAAATGCTTTCAACAGTGGAGTTGCGCGGGGCAACGTCGATTTCGACCGGGTTATTGGTGATGCTTTTGGCGAGTTGCCGGATTTCATCAGTGAAAGTGGCGGAGAACATCAGGTTCTGGCGTTGTTTCGGCAGCAGGGCCATGATCTTTTTAATGTCGTGGATAAAGCCCATGTCCAGCATGCGATCGGCTTCATCCAGTACCAGGATCTCAATATCATTGAAGCGGATGGCGTTCTGCTGATACAAGTCAAGCAGGCGGCCTGGTGTTGCCACCAGCACGTCGACACCACGGCGCAGTTGCATCATCTGCGGGTTGATGTTGACGCCGCCGAAGACAACGGCGGAACGCAAATTCACAAATTTACCATAGGTCAATACGCTGTCCTGCACCTGTGCGGCAAGTTCCCGGGTGGGGGTCAGCACCAGTGCGCGCACACGGTTACCTTTGACCGGTGGTTTGTGGTTGAGCCGCTGTAGCAGGGGCAGGGTAAAACCGGCGGTTTTACCGGTGCCGGTTTGAGCTGCGGCCATCACGTCGATGCCTTCTAATATGGCAGGGATGGCTTTGACCTGGATCGGTGTCGGGATGGTATAGCCGGCGGCGCGCACGGCGCGCAACAGTGGTTCGGATAGTCCGAGTGTTTCAAATGTCATTCTGTTTTCCTGAATTTAGGGTTATGCTTCCTGCGCGGGTTGCTGTTTCGAGCGAAAGACCAACGCGGAATTCTTGTATTTGGCTCGGCTCTGGCTTCCTGCTTCGCTCTACCTCCTGCATCCATAGCAGTCGCAAGTAAAATCGCTTCCTTACTGTTTTCGCGTTTTGATGCGAATTCAATTTGGGCATGAAAATGGCTTTGGCCGGTACGTGTGCCGATGGAAGTACCCATATGGCACATGCGGCATGCATTAATTGGCTCTCTGAGGAGGAACAGTTGGTCTCGATGTATGTGTTGCTTTAAAACAGGCAACGCAAGTGAGGCGAACTAACAACTAAGGATGACGCTCCGGGCACCCTGCGGGTGTCACCAGATGCACGCACTCTAACACAGTATGGCGGTTAAGGTCCGGTTTTATTTTAGTGGCGGTTGGGGAAAGGCGGTAAGGAATTCGACCTGTGATCGTATTCGGTGACTACTGGGCGAGACTGGGACAGTAATTTGCTTTTGATTAAAATGAAATTCTGGTCTTTGCCGGTTGTTGTTGATCGGTTTGGATCGTACGCAAACAGGGCGCGGTTCTCACCAGTTCACCTGAATTAACATCTTCAAGCAGAACATTAAAGTTATCTGTTGCCTGAATGATGCCATCCACATTCGCCTGATGGATGAAGAGCGGCGGAAAATAAGTAATCTGACCCTGGAACAGGAAGAAGAACTGGTCCCGGATTTAAAATTTCTCCTGATTACAGGACGACGATGCCCGAATGCCAGCCACGACACGTTTTAATACCGGTCTTCTGCTCGCAATGCGGATGTGGGAACTGCCGATATTTTCAAAATTGAAAAAGCGGGACGTAGAAGATTGATTTGCAGACAACAGTAATTCTGTTGCTCATGATATGATCTATTTTTGCGTAAAATAAATGAAAAAATCTAAACGATCGGTGAGAAAAAAGCCTGTTGTTCGCAAGGATACACAGAACCCATCTTTACCTGCACAGGTGAGCAGGCAACTCAGGAAACATTACGTGAACAAGTACGGAGTAGGAAGCAAGAGTAGCAGGTGATCAAAATCAATACCTGGTTTGATAGTTACATTATAGTGTTTCTGGTTATCCGAGCATGGCTGACAGGTCATAGTAAAAGATCATGGTAATAATCCCGGAGGCACCAATGACAAGGAAGGAAATCAACAGGTGTTTGAACAGACCGCGGTGACCGAGGGTGAATACCAGGAAAAGCTTCATGAACGTGTTCGACAATGCACCAAGCACAAGGTTGAAGCTGGCCCATTCGGTATTGATTATGCCTGCCTGCTCCGCATCACTGATAGAAAAGGCAATGGCATCGGCATCGGTGAGGCCGCTGACAATGGCCACCAGGGGTAACCAGGTATTGCCGAGGTAAGTTGTCGCCAGTCGTGTCACCATTAATATGACCGCGAATAACAGGGCGAAATTGATAGACGATTTCAGGCTGAAGGGATTTTCAAATTGCATGGTCTGGATTTCAGGTTCCGCCCGGCGTGATCGTATAAAAAAGTATCCCGCAATACTCAAACCGGTCAGACCCATAACCAGCATCGGCAGGGCCATGCTTTTCATAAGCGTCAGATTGACGACGGCAATCTCCACCAGTAATCGTGGAAACATGATTGAGGCCGCAAGGATCACGGCAACCGCAAAGCTTTTGTTGAGCCCCGGGTTTTCCCTGCTGCGCTTGGCGAAACTCAAAGTAGTGACGGTACTTGATACCAGTCCCCCGATCAGGCCGGTCAAACCTATACCGCCACCGCCGCCGATGAGTTTTATCAGTACATAGCCAATGAAACTGATAAAGGACACCAGTACAACGATGAGCCAGAGTTTATAGAGTTTCAGTGCAGACAGGGCGATGTTAATAAAGTCGATCCCGAACGGGACGCGCACGATATTACCTTCCGAGAGATAATCAAAGTGCTT
>JBCKWI010000062.1:0-8288 GCA_038922795.1 Gammaproteobacteria bacterium | reverse complement strand
TTATCCAAAGAATATGCCGAAATCCGGCCGGTGGTTTCCTGTTTCAATGAATATCAAAAAATCCTTGATAACATGAAGTCGATAGAAGGGATGTTGAAAGACGCAGACAAGGGGATGCGTGAACTGGCCTCAGAAGAACTGGCTCAGGGCCGGGGAAAAATTGAACAACTGGAACTGGAGTTGCAACGGTTGTTGCTGCCCAAGGACCCGGCGGATGACAGTAATATATTTCTCGAAATCCGCGCCGGTACCGGTGGTGAAGAGGCCGCATTATTTGCCGGCACTCTCATGCGCATGTATACACGCTATGCGGAAAACCAGGGCTGGAAGATCGAGGTGCTGAGCGCATCCGAGAGCAATCTGGCCGGATACCGGGAAGTCATTATGCGGGTTATTGGAGATGGCGCCTATTCAAAACTGAAATTTGAATCCGGTGCGCACCGCGTACAACGTGTACCCGAGACCGAGGCGCAGGGCCGCATCCATACCTCGGCCTGTACTGTGGCGGTATTACCGGAAGTGGACGAGATTGAGGACATAGAAATCAATCCGGCTGATCTCAGAATCGATACCTATCGTGCCTCCGGCGCCGGTGGTCAGCACGTGAATAAAACTGATTCTGCTATCCGCATAACACATCTTCCAACCAACACTGTAGTGGAATGTCAGGATGAGCGTTCGCAACATAAAAACAAGGCGCGCGCGATGTCATTATTAAAGGCCAGAATATTAAACGCCGAACGGGCAAAGCAGACCGCAGCGCAGGCTGAAAACAGGCGCAGTCTGGTTGGCAGCGGTGATCGCTCAGAGCGGATCAGGACCTATAACTACCCGCAGGGCCGGGTAACCGATCATCGCATCAATCTGACTTTGTATAATCTTGATGAATTTATCGAAGGTAATCTGGATATGGTGATTGATCCATTAATCAATGAATATAAGGCAGATCAGTTGGCTGCAATCGGCGTATGAATGCCGCGCTGACTATCAGGGAACTGTTGCATGAAGCGGAAAGTAATCTGCGCAATTCAGACAGCGCCCGGCTGGATGCGGAGATCCTGCTGTGCAATGTGCTGGATGTTGATCGCAACAAGCTTTATTCATCTCCGGGAAATACCATCCCGTTAAACGAAGTCAACTTGTACAGGACTCTTGTGCAAGATCGCCAACAAGGCAGACCCGTTGCCTATCTGACCGGGACCAAAGAATTCTGGTCACTGGAATTTCAGGTTAATGAACATACATTAATTCCCAGACCGGAAACCGAATGTCTGGTTGAAACCGCACTTGAGCATATCCTGGAAAATGCGGAACTTAACATTGCCGATCTCGGTACCGGCAGTGGGGCCATCGCCATTGCCATCGCCAGCGAACGTCCCCGTTGCAAGATCACTGCAACCGATATTTGTGAACGTGCCCTTGCAGTTGCGGCGGCAAATGCCAGCCGTTTGACTGTCAACAACATTAACTTTGTAAAAAGCGACTGGTATGCAAAATTGCAAGAGTCGTTTGATATTATCGTCAGTAATCCACCCTATATAAGGAATGACGATGAACATCTGCAGGGTGATGGTGTTGTCCACGAACCCAGACCTGCACTGTGCGGCGGAGAAGATGGCCTGGATGCCATACGCAGTATTATCAACAATGCAACCCGGTTTCTGAATCCAGATGGCTGGTTACTCATTGAACATGGTTATGATCAGGCTGAAGCTATACGTTCCATGTTGGAAAAATTTCATTTCACTCATATCCAGACAAGTCCTGATTATTCTGGGATGGAAAGGGTAACCTGCGGGAAGCGGCAACATGAATAATCCCACCAGGAGTCTGTTTAATTGCCTCTTGAGCTTTATGGAAAGAAACAGGGCTGATAACCTGCATAAAAGAACCGGCTGGCACGAACGCTTGCGCGCGATCTATGTCTATCATTATCAGGCGTTTCAGGACAAGGCAGAGTTAAAACATCCGCACCTGTGGGAAAAACATGCAAATAAAAAATAAAAATTTACAGGCTTTCAGTGACGAACAACTGCTGCGCTACAGCCGGCAGATGATGCTGCCCGAGATCGATGCCGAAGGTCAGCAACGTCTGGCTGCGGCGCGTGTATTAATAATCGGCCTGGGTGGACTCGGTTCAGCAGCATCCGCCTATCTTGCCGCCGCCGGCACCGGACATCTGGTGCTGGTGGATTACGACCGCGTGGACCTCTCCAATCTGCAACGGCAGATCGTGCATAGCACGCCGGATATCGGCAAACTCAAGGTTGATTCCGCCCGTGAATACCTGTCAGCACTCAATCCTGACATCAAAATTTCAACGATCGATCACAGGCTGGACGATGATGAACTGGAACGCGAGATCGCGGCGGCTGATGTCGTGATCGATGCCAGTGATAATTTCACTACCCGCTTTGCCAATAATGCAATTTGTGTAAAAACAAGAACACCACTGGTATCCGGCGCGGCGATCCGGTTCGAGGCACAGGTCAGCGTGTTCAATCCCGCAAATCCTGATTCACCCTGCTATCGCTGCCTGTATGGCAATGATGCCCAGGTGGATCAGACCTGTACAGCCAATGGCGTGATCGCCCCACTACTCGGCATCATTGGCAGCATTCAGGCCTGCGAGGCCATGAAACTGATCATGGGTATCGGTAAAACACTGGAGGGGAGGTTACTGCTGCTGGATGTGATGAACATGGAATGGCATACCGCAAAACTGCCGAAAGACCCGAACTGCCCGGTGTGTAAGCATACTCAATAATTCAAGAAACTCCTGTAAAACAGAGCTTTCCTGGATTCCTCTACCGCAATCCGGGCGCGATCTTTTTTCAGTTGTTCTTCAACCTGATTGGCCACCTGCTCATCAAGCTTGTTCCTGGCATCGGCAAGCTGCTTTTCCTTTTCGCGCGTGGCTTGCTCGCGTCTGGCAATGTCGCTGTCTTTCTGTGCCAGTTGCTGCTCGAACAGCTTGCGAGTGGATTCAATCAGCGGCGCCGCCAGCGATTCCGTGAGTTTGATTTCTGTTTTGCAGTTGGGACAGGTAATGGTTGGTTCCGTCATGGTTTGCCTCCCTTTTTCTGGTTTTTAGCCGGGCTGCTCAACTGCTTGATAGCAGTGGAACTCACCAGTGAGCGCATCTGGTTGATGGCAATCTCGTTCAATTGCGTTAATCGCTCGGACTGATTAAGTCCCTGATGAATCAGGACGGCGTTGATGCTTTCCAGATTCGACAATACGACCAGCTGTTCCAACGTTGCTGCATCACGCATATTACCTGCCTGATCCGGATTTGCTTGACGCCATTGGGCTGCGGTAATGCCAAACAGGGCGACATTCAGCAAATCGGCTTCTGTCGCGTAAATGGTGTTGGCTTGTTGCCTGGTGACACGAGGCGGAATAAGACGATCCTTGATGGCGTCTGTATGAATTTTGTAGTTGACCTTGGCCAGAGTGCGTTGAAAATTCCACTCCAGTGCTATGGCACGAGACTCTTCATCTTTAAGGCGCTGGAATTCCTTGATGAGATAAAGCTTGAATTCCGGGCTGAGCCACGATCCGAATTCAAAGGCGATGTCCTTGTGAGCATATGTGCCGCCGTAACGCCCTGCTTTGGCATAGATACCAATGGCATCGGTTGCTTCGATCCATTTCTTGGCGGACAAAAAGAAGCTATTGCGCCCTGCCTCGTTTTTAATTCCCTCGAATTCGAGGGAATTAAAACCCGGGTTATTCAATTGCTCCCACACCCCGAGGAACAGCACGGTATCCTTGTTTCTCAACCATTGCTCGATGAGAGCGCTACCGCCATCAAAGTTCTTCACCATATCGGTGAGTGCTATGTAGTCCTGCTCATGGCGGGAAGCGACAGTGACCTTTGTTCCCTTAACATTGATTGTGCGGCTTTTCATTTATCTGGGTAGTGTCTCAGTTTGAAAAGTGTCCTAATTTAGATTTTTATTTTTTCTTTTCTCTATCCAAACATATGCCCCTATAGCTGGTGATATTAAAACAACATTTAAGCCGTAATTAATAATATTATATGGACTATATGTATGTTGAACTTGTTTAATACCTTCCCAAATTGAATCTGATGTAATAAACATGCCCACAACTGCTATTAAGTTTAATAAAAAGACCAAGGATACCCATATATACATAAACCAAGTTAATGCTTTATTCATTTATTCCACCTTTATTGTATGGACCGCGCTTCTTGCCTTTCGGGGCCATGTCGTCTATCAGACTTACGATCCATTCCATGTTATGCAGGGTATCGCTTAATCCGGCTTCCATTGCAGGACTTACTTTAATGGTTGAATGAATCCGGCAGAAATTATAATGCAGGAAGTATAGGGAAAGCATATGAATATGATTGTCGATTTTCTTTGAGAAAGCATTGGTTAATCGGGTAAATCTTCGGTTACCCATTCTGATACTGAGATTATGCCTTTCCACATGGGACGTGCTGACATACTGATAATCTGGATTGCCTGTTACCTGCTTTTTAATTGAACCCGTACACTCAGAGGGGCTGTAGCGGCCTTTGGCACTATCCGGGACGTTCCCATATAGTTTAACCAGTTGAGCATAATCAATGCCGCCGCCGAAGGAATCTTCAACCGCCTCTAAATAGGCTTTGTGACCGTCTGTAGTAAGCTGGATTCTGTTGGCTACTCTGGCGGCTATGTCGTCCATGAACTCTAAGGCATAGCCACTGTCCCTGCCGCCGACCAGATAGGAAATAATCAGCTTGCTTTCAGAATCTATAGCCGTCCATGTCCAGACATCGCCAGCAAAATCCGGAGCGGCTACGGCTGATTCGACATTCTTCTGTTTGGCGTAGCAGAATGACCAAATTTCGTCACATTGAACACGGGTAGATTTGACGTTCCGGACGTGTTCATCATGGTATCTGGCGCAGGCTACACCGGCTTCCACCAGTAGTTTTGTGACGGTATTGATGGAGACATCAGCTAACCGGCTGACAGCCCGCATGGACATGCCCTCAACCAGCATATTAAGGATTTGGGCTCTTTTGGCTGTAGATAATTTGTTCATATGGTAAGTATATGAACTAATATGCTTAGCGTCAAGCAATATTTTCATATATAATATCTCTAAGCTATCCGGGGCTGTATCTGTGTTACGCTTTTTGGGCTATAAGACGAATTAAGGATATATTGTGATAGATATCGCAAAAATGCGATATTTTATAGGATCATATATAATATCGCAAAATTGTGCTAGCCTATGATTGAATCAAATGAACAACGATGGGTCTGGAAACTCTATAGTTATATAGATCATCGTGGTGTTTCGGCTGTACAAGATTGGTATGATTCTCAGAGTAATAAAGTTAGAGCGGCCTTTGATACCCGGTTCAAATACCTACGTGTGGTCGAAGTTACAGATTGGGTTTATCCATATGCCAAGGCTTTGCGCGGAAAATGTAAGGGATTTATGGAGGTAAGATTTAAAGTTGATCGAAATCAGTACAGAGCCATTGGATTTTGTGGACCAGATAGAAGAGATTATACAGTTTTAAGAATGCATGATGGACATTTCGACGATAATTGTGAAATAGAAAAAAGATTAAAAAACCTTATTCTTGAAGATAGGAGATATATACATGAGCCTGATTGCTTTTCCGACCTTGTTAAGGAAGCTGAGGAACAAGGAATATCGTGATGCATTTGTTTCTTCAAATGTGAAGCACGCTCTTGCGCGTCAAATACGTTCGATTCGCGAACAAAGGGATTGGACGCAAACGGAAATGGGAGAAAAAGCAGGCAAACCACAAAACGTAATTTCCCGTTTAGAAAATCCGGATTATGGTCAAATTTCTATTCAGACCTTGTTAGATATAGCATCAACTTTTGATGTTGGATTATTAGTAAGATTTGTAAGGTTTAATGAGTTTATCAGTAGAAATTCTGATGTTACTCCTAAGTCTTTTGAAGTTCCAGAATTTGGAGATGAATTAACTCAAGCGATTATTGAAGATTCTGTAACTACTACAGAAAGTAAAATTGATCTTGATGAAATGGAGAATGTTACATATTTATCAGCAAAAGATTATTACTACACTTATCCAAATTCAAATCATATGCAGGCTTAACTAATGGCTAAGCATCAATGGTCTGTGCTTTGTCGGAAAAGTATCGTTGATAAGGACGATAATGTAATATCTTTATTAGATGTGTTGGAAGAAATAAGAATTATTGGTGCACTTCCTCAAGACATGCATGATAAAAATCTGGAATTAGCAAAATCAGGACAAGGAAATTCACCATTAGCAATACAGTTAGTTTCTTTTTGGATAAGAGAAGATAAAAAAAAATCAGAAGTTAGTTCTGGACGCGTATTAATTATAGATCCGAAAGGAAAAGAAATCACAAAACAAGAATTTAAAATTGATTTGAGCAAGGCAACTAGAACAAGGCATAAAATGATATTTCCAGGCGTGCCTTTTAATGGGAATTTCGGTATTTATAACTTTATTACACAACAGAAAAAAGGAGGGAAAGCACGATGGATTACTGTCAGCGAGAATCTTTTTGAAGTAAAAGGAGACGAAAAGCCACCATTAGAAAAAATTACTTTCTAGTTTTCCACCTAACGTCTGCTGCCTTCTTAGCAATTTCAGATCGTTTCTTTTTGGATAACTTACTGGCCCTAGCTTGCCCGCCCTTTCTCCCTAATGCCTGAGCGGCCTTATTCTTGCCGTTTTCGTCTATTTCGTCCCCAATCTCACCAGTGGCGATCTTGGCAACTTTAACAGCGGCCCCGATAACATCGGCGGGGCGCTTTTCTCCCTTTGGGCCTTTCGGCATGATATGATCTCCGGTAAATGCTTAGCGTTAAGCATATCAGATATGGGATAATTATTCATGGGACTAAATTTCAAACTGAGACACTACCTTTATCTGTGTGTCCTTGTCAGTTCGTGGTGGTTGATGTTCAATTCATAGGGTTATTGTAATCGATTGTTTTAACATGGTTTTTATTGGTTTTCCGGTTTCAGATGTGATAACGGGATTATCACTTTGCCGGCGCCAGCAAAGTGATGGTCAGGTTCATTTCCTGATTCTTTACAAGAGGTTATAGCACGCTCAATGGCCTGCTCGAAACGCCGCCACTGGCTGTAACCCAGCAGGGGTTGCAGGTCACGGGCGCTCCAGTATTCCGCGCCGTGTGGGTTGGTTTGCTTCAATTCCTCGAAGGATTTGTCTCCGAGGGTGGAGAGTGGTTTATCGCTCATATTACGACCTCCCTGTGTTGGTGTTGCAATATGAGACCGGTTTTATATGTTTTGGTCAATAAGTATACGAAATACTGATCGATCCAAAATTGTGGCCGCTGTTCTGGCCCTTAAATTCCTTGGTGCGAAATACCTGGGCATAGGACAGTTTTACACTGTCATAGATCAGGCTCACTCCGAGAATAAAATTCCCAACCAGCAATTCCTTGTCAACACTGTGGCTGTCGCGGAAGATATTGTCAGTTAAAATATTTACACTTTCCTGGCTCCAAATTTTCGTTAAACCGTCATACCCTCATAACCTTTCAGTTTACCCAAAGGTTTCACTTTCTTGTTGATCGCAGGGCCTGCCTGACGTTCGGCAACTTCAAGTTCATAACTCTTCTGCAGGTTCATCCAGAAGTCCGGGGTGGTATTGAAAAACCGCGCCAGACGCAGCGCCGTATCAGCACTTATTCCGCGCCGTTCGCGTGCAATATCATTAACACGCGCGGGTGTAAGATCCAGCGCTCTGGCCAATGCATTAGCTGAGAGATTCAGCGGCACCATGAACTCCTCACGCAGAATTTCGCCGGGGTGTACCGGGGGCAGCAGTTTTTTACTCATAAGTTTTTCCTCAGTGATAGTCCACAATCTCAACATCTTCCACGCCAGCTTCAGTCCAGCGAAAGCATACCCGGAACTGATCATTGATACGTATGCTGTACTGTCCGGCACGATCACCTTTAAGGGCTTCCAGCCGGTTACCGGGTGGCGAACGTAAATCGTATAATTGCCGGGCTGCATCCAGCATTTTCAACTTACGCCGCGCAACAGATTCGATATTTACTAATCGCGCTACACGTATGCCCCTGAACAGGGACTCTGTATCCTTACAGTGAAAGGTTTTAATCACATCTATATTGTATATCGGTAAGCGATATGGCGCGATTAAAAATATTCTTGTTTGGGCGCGCTATCGAAAGAGTCACGCGGCTATTATTAACTGGATACCGGCTTAAAGCCGGTATGACGATAGTAA
>JBCKWI010000061.1:0-8327 GCA_038922795.1 Gammaproteobacteria bacterium | reverse complement strand
TCAACGGTCTGTTATCTGGACGCAAAAGACAAAATATATTTCGCCGGACGGCGGAGAGCAAAGTTAACTGACAGATTTATTTATCTGAATCTTAATCAGGATTACAAGGGACTTGAAAGTGGCATACGTGAAGTGGATTTACTGCACGGGATGTGCACCCTTTTCCCCGTATCGGTATTCCGGACAGCCGGCTGGTTTGATGAGCATGTGTTCCCGCACCTTTTTGCGGATGACGATCTGGTCCTGCGGGCGAAAGGCCAGGGATACCGGTTACTGGTCGATCTTGATGCGGTGGTCTTCAATGATCACACCAGGAAAGGTTTGAACCCGTATGATCGCAGGCTGGGCGTGACTGAGGTAATCGAGCTGGTCACTTCCAGAAAATCGGTGTTTCAGATTTCAACCAGGACCCGGTTTCTGTGGAGGCATCGCAGATCCGTCATTACTTTTATCATCACGTGGGTCGCGGACTATAGCCGTCTTTCCGGCATTATTCTGTTACGGTGGATACTGTCACCCGGCATGTATAGTAAAGTAGAGAAACAATACCTTAAAATCAGATCTGCATAAAATTTTACAAAAACATCGAAAATTAATCTTATGAATGTCTGGTTGCCGACAATAAGAGCGGGGAGTGGAGTTGATGTCTTCACTGAGCGTCTCGCGTCAGGGCTGCAAAAGGCCGGCATTAAAGCAACTATCACATGGTTTAATCAATGTTTTGAATTTATCCCCGGTGTATTAAAGACCATATCGCCCCCAGCAAATACCGATATCGTTCATGTTAATAGCTGGAACGGCTTTGCTTTTGAGCGCAACAAATCGAAAACTTTAGTCACGGTGCATCTGTGCGTCCACGATCCGGTTCTGGATAAATACAAAACCAGGCTGCAATCCGCGTATCACAATTTGCTTGTTTATCAATATGAATCGAAAAGCATGGAAGTGGCGGATGCGATGACCGGAGTCAGCCGGTATACGGCTGATATTGTTAAACAGGTTTTCAAAGTTGATTCCCCTGTAGTTATTTATAACGGAATTGACACTGCTCTTTTTAATGTTCGCCAGATGGTTGCGGACAACCGGAAGTTCAGTCTGCTATTTATCGGAAACCCGACCAGAAGGAAAGGCTTTGATTTGCTACAGCCGATCATGGAGAAACTGGGTCCGGACTATGTTCTGAATTACACCAGCGGTTTCAGAAGAAAACCCAGGAGACAGTCAGATAATATGCATGACCTGGGGCGGCTGGAGGGCGATGCAGTGGTCCGTGCTTATCAGGATTGTGATGCGTTGCTGTTTCCCTCGCGCGCAGAAGGGTTTGGATACAGTGTTTGTGAAGCCATGGCCTGTGGTAAGCCCGTGATCGTCAGCGATAACAGTAGTATGCCGGAACTGGTAAAAAGGAATGTGACGGGCTTTTTATGCCCGACGGATGACATTGATGCATTTGTCCATGCTATCAGGACGCTTGCCGCTAATCCCGTTATGGCGAGGCAAATGGGCCAGTCCGGCAGGGAACATGTACTGCAGAATTTTACCCTGGAAAAAATGATTGATAACTATATCCGGTTATACCAGGAGATGCTTGATTCATGAAGCATGGGCAGGGGCTCAGGCTGTCATCCCGAGCGCAGGCAAGGGATCTTATGTTTTCATAAAAGCAGGATTTCCCAGTCGCTGTGTTTCTTCGAAATGATGGTATCTATTTTTTCAGGGTTTCGTTGAGTAATGAAAACATTACCTCATGGACGCCGGGTCCTGCAGAAAGAACGTTGCCGGTTTCCATAAAAGAATTGCCTCCTTTGATATCGCTAATCAGTCCTCCCGCTTCTTCTATCAACAGCGCCCCGGCGGCAATGTCCCAGGGTTTCAGACCAAATTCCCAGAATCCGTCCAGGCGGCCGCAGGCGATATACGCAAGATCCAGTGTGGCTGCTCCGGCACGTCTTATTCCGGCAGTCACAGGCATCAGTTTCCTGCAGGTTTCAATAAACCGGTCGATATTGGCGCTTTCCCCGAACGGAAATCCGGTGCCGAGTAATGCGCCGTCCAGGTTTTTTCGCTTGCTGACCCGGATGCGCCGGTCATTGAGATAGGCGCCATCGCCGCGGCTGGCGGTAAATAATTCCTGGCGTAACGGATCATAGATCACAGCCTGTTGCAGTTTGCCTCTGTGCCGGAGTGCGATCGAGACTGCGAAATGGGGGAAGCCATGCATGAAATTGGTCGTGCCATCCAACGGGTCAATGATCCATACGTACTCACTGTTGCCCCGTGCACCGCTTTCTTCAGCAAGGATGGCATGTTTGGGGAAAGCCTTGAGCAGGATTTCTATAATGACGGCCTCTGCCTGCTTGTCCACTTCCGTGACATAATCATTCCTGCTTTTCTCACTGGCCGGCAGATCCCGTGCCTGATCGATTTGCCTTATAATGATATTACCGGCGGCGCGGGCGGCCCGAACAGCAATATTTAACATCGGTTGCATGCATAACTCCTGAAATACAAACCAGCATTGTAAAGCATGACGAATAAATTACCGATATTATATTTCAGGAAAGTAATCACATGAAAAACACATTTTTGAACAAGGTCGCTGCAAATCTGCGCATCGTGATGGTCGAGACCACACATCCGGGGAACATCGGCGCAGCGGCGCGGGCCATGAAAAATATGGGACAGCGGAATTTATATCTCGTGAAACCCAAGATATTTCCCTCCGCGGAAGTAACGGCACGCGCAGCGGGGGCTGATGATATTCTGGCGCGGGCCGTTGTTTGTGATTCCTTGCAGAATGCCCTGCAGGATTGTGTGCTGGTGGTTGCAACAACAGCAAGGGCCAGGACTATTCCCTGGCCGGTAACCACACCGCGCGAGTGCGCACCGGAGATCATTAATGCAACGGCATCAGGTCAGGTGGCGGTTGTATTCGGCAGGGAAAGCTCGGGACTCAATAACGAGGAACTGGAGTTATGCAACATGGCGATGCAGATCCCCACGGACCCGGATTTCAGTTCACTGAATGTGGCTTCGGCCATCCAGATCATCTGCTATGAAATACTTCAGGCAAGCTTGACGGATCAATTGAATGAAATAAAAAAAGAAAAAAGCCCACCCGCTTCGGCAGAACAGATGCGATTGTTTTATGCGCATCTTGAAGAATGTATGACCGATATCGGTTATTACGATCCGGCGGTACCGCGCAGTCTGATGCGCAGGATGAAGCGTTTATTCAATCGCGCCCGGCTGGATCGGGATGAAATGAATATCCTGAGGGGTTTGTTGTCGGCGCTACAGGAAGCAGTGGGGAAGAAGAAATAACATTTTGTCATCCCGAACGCAGTGAGGAATCTCATGCTGGTCAGAGTAAAAAAACAAGATTTCTCGCTATGCTCGAAATGACATCGTTATCGTCGATACAGGAAGCAGTGGGGAAAGGGAAGAAGTAAATTAAAAAAATACTGCAATAGTCCCTCACCCGCGCTCTGCGCGGCCTTTGTTGCCGGGCTATCCTGCCTGGCCCCTTACGGCGCCTTCGGCGACCAAATTCGCTCCCGGCGAATTTGTCCCGGAGGGAGAGGCGGTATCCACCCTTCTCCCTTCGGGAGAAGGGCAGGGGATGAGGGAATCATGTTTAGGTAAGCTCTTATTTATCAGTAGTGGTGTCATTTCGAGCATAGCGACGACTCCAAGGACGGAGGAGGTAGAGCCGCGTCGGGACGCCTACACGGAAGTAGGTGGTAGACAATGTCAGGAACATATTGTCGAGCAGCGACCGAGAAATCCTGTTTATCATAATATTCCTCAACAACAGATCCCTAACTGCGTTCGGAATGACACTGTTAGAACTCAAAGCCCAACAAATTTCACGCAGGAAGTATTATTGTTATTCCCTTCAATCGTGCCAATCATCCACGCTGTTTCACCGGCCTTGGCCAGACATGCCAGTGCAGCCGCTTGATCTTTCTTGTCCACGCAGACCACCATACCCACGCCGCAGTTGAATGTCCGGTACATTTCAGCTCTTTCTGCCTTGCCCTTGTCCATCAACCAGCCAAACACGGGTGGCAGGCGCCAGGTCTGTGTATCAATCACGGCATCCAGTCCGGCGGGTAATACACGCGGGATATTCTCGGTCAGTCCGCCACCGGTGATATGTGCGAGTGCCTTTACCGGTACAGCAGCAATTAATTGCAGGATCGATTTTACATAGATGCGGGTCGGGGTCAACATGACCTCACCGATGGTTTTATTTTCAAAAGGAACATTAAATTCCGTGCTGCTATCCTTAAGAATTTTTCTGATCAGTGAATAACCATTCGAATGCGGGCCACTGGAAGCGACGCCGATCAATATATCCCCGGCCTTGACCTTGCTGCCGTCAATGATCTGATCGCGTTCCACTGCCCCGACACAGAATCCGGCAAGATCATAATCACCATTGGCATACATGCCCGGCATTTCCGCCGTTTCGCCGCCGATCAATGCACAGCCGGCCATACTGCAGCCGTCCGCAATTCCCGTGATGACGATGCTGGCTACGTCGACATCCAGTTTCCCGCTGGCGAAATAATCCAGAAAGAACAGCGGGCGCGCACCCTGTACTAACAGATCATTTACGCACATGGCGACGAGATCGACGCCAATCGTGTCATGCCGCTGCATATCGATGGCGAGCTTGATCTTGGTGCCCACGCCGTCCGTACCTGAAACCAGCACCGGGTCTTTGTAGGAGAAAGCAGCAACATCAAACAGGGCGCCGAAACCACCCAGGTGACCCATAACACCGGCATTATGTGTTGCCGCTGCTGCTGATTTGATGCGTTGAACGAGTTCATTGCCACGGTCTATGCTGACCCCGGCGTCTGCGTAGCTGGTTTTTTTCTTATCGGGAGGGTTCATCAACGTGCATAATATCGGGACAGGCGATATGCCGCAATCCTTGACTTGTCGCCCGCTCTTCAATAGCGTGTTATTCATGATTAGACAATTATTAATATTGATTTCTCTTTATATTTGCCAATCGGTATTTGTCCATGCCGCTGTAGTCTCCGGTTTGTATGAGGCGGAAGTCCCGGTCACTGATCAGTCCGCGGCAAGCCACAAGGACGGCCTGTCCAGGGCACTGCTTGAGGTATTGATCAAGCTGACCGGGGACCGGCAGATACAGGGCCGTCCGGTGACTGCGGAATTATTGCGGACCCCAGATCAATATGTACAGCAATACAAATACCACAACAAATCCGTCATTGAAGATGGCCAGTTATCTCAGCAACAGCAATTAACTCTCTGGGTCAGGTTCAATGAAGCTACGCTGGACAAGGCATTGCATGATTATGCAGTTCCGGTATGGGGCCAGGTCAGGCCGGCCACACTGGTGTGGCTGGTGGTGCAGGAGGGTCAAAGACGGCAATTTGTTGGCCTGGAAGATGCCGCAGGTTTTACCGCGAAAATGAGTAACCGGGCACAGTCCCGGGGGGTAGTCCTGCGCCATCCCTTGTTCGACAGTGAAGATACCAACGTATTGAAAGAAGCGGATGTCTGGGGCGGTTTTATCGGGCCGATCAAACAGGCTTCAGCGCGTTACGGGGCAGATGTGATCCTGACGGGCAGTCTCGAAAATACTACCGCAGGATGGCAAGGGCAGTGGACAGCGATCATCCAGGACGAGGTGAGCTCATGGATCACCACGGGCGAACAACCGGAACTGGTGTTGCAGGAGGGTATCGACGGGCTGGTGGATACACTTGCCAATCGTTATATCCAGACAACCATCGGTTCCCAGACATCAGGGATAGAGATAGTCGTGAATGACGTCAGCGATTTTGAACAATATTCGAAGGTGCTGAAATATCTCCGGACGCTGAATTCAGTAACGACTGTCGATGTAAAAACCGTAGAGCCGGGCAGCGTCACGTTTTCCCTGACGGCAACCGGGAGTGAACTGGTGGTTCAACGTGCCATTGAACTGGGGCGCATGCTGGAATCTTTGACCGGCGGCGGCAGCCCGTACCGGTTGTTGCAGTAGGAGATTCTGGTTTAAGTTGTCATTTCGAGCGAAGCGAGAAATCTGTATGGGATGAGCACGATTTACAATAAGCCGTCATTCTGGCACCCTCCGGGTATAAACTCCTGCCAGTATCCCCTTCCCCCTTCCAGGGGGAAGGTACGACTGCATGGATGCAGGAGGTAGAGCAACGCCGGGAGCAGTTGCCGAGGATGGGGGTATATTGTTTACTGGATGCTGGCCGCTACGGACTGACGCATAGGGATATGCTAATGCCGCGATCACATGGAAGTGAAGGAGCGGCCCTGTCCTCGGCTTTGGCATCCTGCGTCGCCCTACCGCCTATATCCCTATAGGCGTCTCGCGGCATTTCCTACTTCGTGTAGGTCGTTTTCACCAGCATGACGATGAAGATACTTATTCAGAGGTTCCCTAAGGATGAAATCCAGATAAAATAATTGTTCATTTATTCACTGGATGCCGGGTCAGGCCCGGCATGACGGGAAGGATAAAATATGACTGACGCACAAAAATGGTTGATCCTGACGGGTGTATTCCTCACCGGGTGGTTGTTGTATTTGTTGGCGCCGGTGCTGACACCGTTTCTGATCGCCGCGTTACTCGCCTATCTGGGTGATCCCCTCGTTGATAGGCTGGAAAAACTCAAACTGAAGAAATACAGTCCATCACGCACCTTTGCTGTGGCCGTTGTCTTCGCCATCATGTTAATCCTTGGTCTGGTCATGTTGTTGATCCTGATCCCGTTAATCGAAAAACAACTGGTTGCTTTTGTCAGGGTATTTCCGGAATTCATCACCTGGTTGCAGGAAACCCTGTTACCGAAGCTGGCTGATACCTTCAATTTTGATGCCAGCATTATCAATCTGGAATTCATCAAACAAACTGTCATGGGTAACTGGCAGGATATCGGCAGTGTCGCCGGGCAGGTGTTTCTGAAGATTACCCACTCCGGTCAGGCAATATTTGTCTGGCTCGCTTACCTGTTGTTGATACCAGTGGTCACTTTTTACCTGTTGCGGGACTGGGACCACCTTCTTGCGGTAACCCAGGCATTGCTCCCACGCAAACATGCACCGCTGATTAAAAAACTCGCCACGGACTGTGATAGTGTCCTGTCGGAATTCATGCGTGGCCAGTTACTGGTGATGCTGGCACTGGGCATCATCTACACCATCGGGTTATGGATTGTGGGTCTGGAATTTGCGCTGCTCATCGGTATGCTGGCCGGCGTGGTCAGTTTTGTGCCATATCTGGGTTTTGTGGTCGGCATAATTGTCGCGGGTATAGCAGCATTGGTGCAGTTCAATGATGTTATCCATATTGTTTATGTGTTGATCGTGTTCGGCATTGGCCAGGCCCTGGAAGGGATGGTGTTATCACCCTGGCTGGTCGGTGATCGCATCGGTCTGCATCCGGTCGCGGTGATCTTTGCGGTCATGGCCGGTGCCCAGTTGTTCGGATTTTTTGGTGTGTTGCTGGCCCTGCCGGTTGCCGCGGTCATCGTAGTCCTGGTGCGTTATCTGCGCGACAGATATCTCGAAAGCAGTCTCTATACTCCATGAGTCACATTGCCTCAGCAGGAGGCCAGATCCCGCTGGCACTGGGGATTAAGGAAAGGCCCGGATTTGATCTCTTTGTCACAGGAGAGAACCACGAAGCCGTGCAGGGCATTAAAAACCTCGCCAGCGGTTTGCGTCAATCCAGTATCTATGTTTGGACACAGTCCGGCACCGGTGTCAGTCATTTATTACAGGCGGCCTGTATGCTGGCTGATGAAATGAACCATCAGGTTGCCTATGTCCCGCTCAGGGACTACAGCGAACTCGATCCACAGGTTCTCGAAAATCTCGACAATATGGATATGGTTTGTATCGATGATATCGATGCCATTGCCGGTTTGCCGGCATGGGAACAACCTTTATTGCATTTGTATAATCGTCTTCGAGATAAAGGCTGCGTCATGTTGATCGGCGCACATGCCAGTCCACAGTCTGTAAATTTTCAATTACAGGATCTCAAGTCTCGTATGAGTTGGGGTCTGGTTTATCATCTTAAACCACTCAACGATCAGGACAAGATAGAAGTATTACAGCGCCGCGCCAGGGCCCGTGCCTTTGATCTGCCGGCTGAAGTTGCCGGGTATCTGGTCAACCGTGTACGGCGTGACCTGCCAAGTTTGATTACACTGCTGGATGAACTGGAAAAAGCAACATTGGCGGAGCAGAGAAAACTGACAATACCGTTTGTGAAATTATTAATGACCGGGAGTTAGTAGATGGTATTTGGTATATGGGTA